>DATNBW010000054.1:0-3285 GCA_035607275.1 Verrucomicrobiia bacterium
CGCGTCCGGCTGCGCCTCGAGGACGACCACGTCGAGATCTGGCCCGACACGGGCTCGCTCGTCCGATCGACGCCGGCGCCGATGCAGGCCTCCGTCGTCGCGCCTGCCGCGCCCGCCCCGATCGCGGCGCCCGACCCCGGCCACGCCCCCGACTTCCGGCCCGACCACCCCCAGGAGAGCCGCCGATGACGATCCTCGATCCGGATCCGGTCGCCGGCTCCGACGCCTCCGCCGGCCCGCTCCTGCAGGCGATCGACGTCGTCCGCGACTATCCGTCGGGCGACACGGTCATCCACGCCCTCCGGAGCGTCAGCCTGGCCGCCGACCCGGGCGTGCTCGTGGCCGTCCGCGGCCGGTCGGGCAGTGGCAAGACGACGTTCCTCAACATCCTCGGGGGGCTGGACCAGCCGACGTCGGGCCGGGTGATCATCGACGGCCACGAGGTCTCGTCGATGACCGAGGAGGAGCTCGTCGACGTGCGGCGCCGGTCGGTCGCGTTCATCTTCCAGTCGTTCGGGCTCGTGCCGATCCTGTCGGCCGCGGAGAACGTCGAGATCCCGCTCCGGCTCGTCCGGGCCGAGGCCCGCGGGCGGGATGCGCGCGTCCGCGAGCTGCTCGAGCTCGTGGGCCTCGGTGGCCGCGCGAAGCATCGGCCGCACGAGCTGTCCGGCGGCGAGCAGCAGCGCGTCGCGATCGCCCGGGCCCTCGCGAACCGGCCGCGCATTCTCCTCGCCGACGAGCCGACGGGCCAGCTCGATTCGGAGACCGGCCACGTGATCATGATGCTGCTCCGGGACGTCGTCCGGACCGAGGGCGTGACCGCGGTCGTCGCGACCCACGACCCGGTGATGCTCGACGTCGCGGACCGCGTGGTGGAGCTCCGCGACGGCGAGCTGTTCGAGCACCCGCTCCGGGTCTGATCCGCGTCCGTGCCACCCGCGCTCGGCCTCAGACGCTCACCCCGAACCCCGCCGACGCGGCGATGATCAGCGTCACGATGTAGATGTGGGCGAGGGCCCCCCACACCACCGATCGCGTGCGCCACGCGAGCCAGCCATAGACGGCGCCGCCGGCGAACGTCGAGAGGAGCTCGGCCTCGGGCTTCGTCAGGTGGGTGAACGTGAACGGGAACAGGGCGACGACGAGCGCGATCGGCCCGAACACCCGGGCGAGCGCGAGCATCAGGAAGCCGCGGTAGAGGAACTCGGTCGACCCGAGATCGAACAGGTTCGTCGTCAGCAGCCCCGGCAGCGCCTCGTAGGACGGCGCGTAGTAGGCCCTGAAGTCGGGCGCGCCCGACAGCAGCAGCACGACCGGCGTCATCACGACGCAGCCCGCGACCGCCAGCCCGAGCCCCCAGCGCCAGTCGCCGAGCTGGAGCCCGTAGCGGCTCGGCTTGTCGCGGAACCCGGCGAGCACGATCAGCAGCGGGACCGCGAGGAACAGGACGAGCCGGCTCAGCGACTGGAGCCGCTGGATGCCCGGGTTGCGGTCGTACTGGACGAGCTCGTCGGGGATCAGTGTCCGCTGGAAGTCGAAGATGACGATCAGGATGACCGCGACAACCACGACCGTCGCCCGGATCGGGAGGTCCAGCCCGGCGAGGCGGACGGTCCGCGTGTCGCGCTCGTCGGGCGGGTAGGCGGGCATCGCGAACATCCGGCCGAGGAACGCGCGAACGCTGGACACCGCGGCAGCCTAGCAGCGGCGACGGCGCCCGACGTGGGAGCGGCGCTGCTACCGTCCGCGCATGGACGACGCGACGCTCGCCGCGCTCGAGCACGAGAACCTGATCGAGACGTTCACGTCGGGCATCGGGAACGCTCCCGGCCATCTCGTCCGCCGCCGGTATGGCGTCGCATTGCTCGCATCCGGACTGCCGGTCCGCTTCTTCAATCAGGTCGAGATCGAGAACGAGAGCGCGACAGACGACGCCGTCGCCGCCGCGGTCGCCGCGATGCGCCAGCGCGCAATGCCGTTCGTCGTCTTCCTCCGGCGCGGGATTGACGACCGATTCCGGCCGCTCCTGGAGCAGCTCGGGCTCGTGCTTCCGGCGGACCACGAGCCGCTGCCGGGGATGGCGCTCCACTCGATTCCGGCGGCCACGAGCCCGGTCCCGGCCGGGCACGAGATCCGGCGGGCCACCGACGACGCAGGAGTCGAGGATCACCTCCGGACCGCGGCCCTCGGCTTCGGGATGCCGGAGGACATGCTCCGGGCCATCGTCCCGCCCGATACGTGGCGACGACCGGGGACTTCCGTGTACGTCGGGTACACCGACGGCCAGCCCGTGACGACCGGCTATGGGCGCCGGACCGGGCGGACGATCGGGGTCTACAACATCGCCACGATCGAAAGCGCCCGACGCCAGGGCCTCGGGGCGGCGATGACCGAGCGCGTCGCGGCCGATGGGGCGGCCGACGGATGCGACGTCGCGGTCCTCCAGGCGAGCCCGATGGGGCTGCCGATCTACGAGCGACTCGGCTACCGGACGGTGGTCGAGTACGACGGGTGGGTCGAGCCTGCGCCGGCGCCGGGGAACGAAGCCCCGTCGGGTGCGCCGAGCTAGCCGCCGGCGAAAGCTTCAGGCGCCGGCGAGGCCCTCAGGCTCCGGCCAGCGCCCCGAGGTGCTCGGTCAGGCGGAGGTTCTCGCGGTAGTCGATCGGGACCTCGACGAGGGCCGGGCCGTCGACGTCGAGTGCGCGGCGGAGGGTCGGCAGGAGGTCCGCGGTGGATGACGGCCGAAAGCCGGCGATCCCGAACGAGCGGGCGTACTCGACGAAGTCCGGGTTCCCGAACTCGACCCCGAACGGCCGCCCGAACTCATTGCGCTGCTTCCAGTCGATCAGGCCGTAGCCGTCGTCGCGCCACACGACGACCGTGACGTTCGCCCCGATCCGCTTGGCCGTCTCGAGCTCCTGGCTGTTCATCAGGAACCCGCCGTCGCCGCACAGCGCGACGACCTTGCGGTCGGGGTGGACGAGCTTGGCGGCGATCGCGCCCGGAAGGCTGATGCCCATCGCCGCGAACCCGTTCGAGATCATCACCGTGTTCGGTTCGTAGGCCTGGTAGAGCCGCGCGACCCAGACCTTGTGGGCACCGACGTCGGACACGACGATGTCCTCCGGACCGAGGGCCTCACGGAGATCGGCGATCGCCCGCTGCGGGGTGATCGGCAGGGCCTCGTCCCGGCCGGCGCCCGCGCTCCCCGCCAGCTCCTCGAGCAGCGCCGTCCGGAGGTCCGAGTGAACGAGCGTCTCGCGGGCTGCGTGGCGCTGACTGGCG
>DATNBW010000089.1:0-11118 GCA_035607275.1 Verrucomicrobiia bacterium
GCCTTGTCGGCCGCCTCGACGGCCCGGTCGACGTCCTCCGACGAGCTCTTCGGGACCCTGGCGATCAGCCGGTCGTTGGCCGGATTGATCACATCGAGCGTCTCGCCCGACGCACTGTCGGCCCACTCGCCGCCGATGAACTGCTGATGGGTCTTGACGGCCTCGAGCGTGTCGGTCATGGGAGTGCCTCCTGGGCGCGGTCGTGCGAGCAAGTCGCGGTTCGTGTCGGTGTGTGCCCTACGTTACGCCGAGTCGAGAGCGCGTTCCGCTTGGCGCACCCCGCGGGACGCGCGCCACCACGGGATCGTGGCTCGCTCGGCGATGACGACGAGGCCGTACAGCCCGATGCTCAGCACGGCCGTCAGCAGGATCGCCGCGAAGACGAGGTCGGTCCGGAACGAGCGCTGGCTGAGCTGCATCCAGATCCCGAGGCCGTCCGTCGCCCCGACGTACTCGCCGATCACTGCGGCGACGACCCCGTAGGTCGCCGAGATCCGGAGACCCGTGAAGAACGCCGGCAGGCCCGACGGCCAGCGGACCTTCCGGAACGTCTGCCCGGCCGAGGCGCCGAAGGACCGCAGGAGCTCCGTTGCCTCGGCCGTGGTCGAGGCGAACCCGTCGAGCAGGGCGATCGTGATCGGAAAGAACGTCACGAGCACGACGACGAGAACCTTCGGCAGCAACCCGAACCCGAACCAGACGACGATCAGCGGCGCGATCGCGACGATCGGGACGGTCTGCGACCCGACGAGCAGCGGCTCGACCGCGCGGCGCGCCCAGCCGACCCGGTCGAGCGCGACCGCCACGGCCGTCGCTCCCGCGATCGACAGACTGAACCCGACGAGCGTCTCGACCAGGGTCGGAATCGCGTGGCGGATGGCCTCGCTGCGGAAGTCCCAGAGCGCGCCGAGCACCTGGCTCGGTGCCGGCAGGACGAACGGGCTGACCCCCGACGAGCGCGCGTACACCTCCCACCCGCCGAGCAGGATCGCGACCAGGGCAAGCGGCGGGCCGAACCGACGGACGGTCCCACCGCCGACCGGCTCGGCGCGCACGGTCACGGCAGGAAGTCGTTCGTGAACAGCTTCGCGTAGTCGAGAGGCGTCGCCAGCGGCTTCTGGTCGAGCCCGACGAGCAGGCCCTGGTCGTACAGGAACTTCGAGTAGCCGGTCCAGCGCTCGAGGGTCTGCGTCCCGAAGACGCCGCTTGCATCGACGAGGTAGTGGCCCTGGTCGAGGAACTCCTGGCTCGCCTTCGGCAGGTCCTTGTTCGCATCGAACACGCCCGGGTTCTCGGACACGAGGATCGCGGCGGCCTCGTCGGCGTTGTCGGCGGCGAACTGGAAGCCCCTGGCCGTGGCCATGACGAACCGCTTCGCGGCGTCCGGGTTCTTGTCGAGCCACTGCCGGTCGCAGGCGAGGACGACCTGGTAGAACTCCGGAAAGCCGTAGTCGGAGAACTGGAAGTAGCGCAGCTTGATTCCGCGCTGCTCCGCTTCGACGCCCTCCCAGGCGGTGAACGGGATCGTGAAATCGGCCCGGTGGCTGTAGAGGGCCTCGTAGGCGGCCGAGTCGAGCGTGGCCGTCTTGAACTCGCCCTTGCCCCCATCGGCCCTGATCACGAACTTGAGGGTCGGGTCCTCGTTCGGATAGCCGAAGCCGGCGTAGGTCTTGCCGTCGAGATCGCGTGGCCGCTGGATCGGTCCGCCGGCAAGGACGCCGATCGCGGACGCGGTCTTCTGGAGGATCGCGGCGGTGCTGACGATGTCGGCGCCGGCCGCGACCGCGAACGTCATCGAGTCCTGGAAGCTGATCCCGCACTCGGCCTGGTGAGCGGCCAGCAGGCTCTCGGGGGCGAGCGTCCCGTACGGCAGGATCCGGAGGTCGATCCCGGCGTCGCGGTACCAGCCCTTGGCGCGCGCCACGAAGAAGCCGGTGTGATCGGTGTTCGGGGTCCAGTCGAGGGCGAGCCGGACGGTGGCGACCGGCGGGGTCGATGGGCTGGCCGCGACGGACGGCGAGGCTGAGGCGGGCGGGACGGCCGATGTGGCGGGCGACGCGGCCGCCGACGGGGGCAGGCTCGGATTCGATGAACCGCAGCCGGCGGCCACGAGCACGACGGCGAACAGCAGACGCAGGAGCTTCACGGAGACTCGACCTCGGGTTCGGTACGACGATGCCGCCCCAGGGATCCCGGGACGGCGGCATCGAGTCTCGTGGGCCTGCTTCCTTCGCTGGTACGAGCCAGATCAGGTTCGGCGGGTCTGTGGCCTTGCCACACTCTCAGCGCGTTCGCGCTCCCCGGAGGCGGTATTCAGTTGCGCCGAGTCTAGCACCGACCCTCCTCGGCACCCCGGACCCACCGGCCCGCTCAGCTCGCCGCCGGCGTTCCGACCTGATCGCGCAGCCAGTCGACGACCGCCCCGACGACCTGCGGACCCTCGGGCTCATTGTGGCTCTCGTGGCGAAGGTCCGGCCAGGTCCGGCGAACGACGCCGGGAACCGCGCCGAGCGGCGCGCTGGCCTCGGTCGGGACGAGGCGGTCGGCCTCTCCGTGGTAGACGAAGGTCGGGATCGACAGCCGCCCGAGCGCGGCCCGGACCCGGGCCTGCTCGGCGAACGCCTCGGCCGCGTAGCGCATCGTCGTCGAGTGCTGGTTCAACGGATCGGCCAGGTAGGCCTCGCCGACCGCCGGTTCGCGTGACAGCAGCCCGCCGTCGAAGTCGTTCTTCAGGGCGAACGTCGGCGCGACGGCTCCGAGGACGCCGGCGAGGGCACGCTTCCAGGACGGGACGGCCGAATCGAGGCCGGGCGCGCTCAGGACGAGGAGGTCCGGCAACGGCCGGGGCGGCTCCGCCAACACGTAGCCGAGGGCGATCAAGCCGCCCAGCGAATGCGCGTACAGCACGACGGGCCGGCCGCCGGCCGCGCTCCGGACGGCCGCGAGCCGGTCCTCGAGGTCATCCTGATTCCGGCTCCAGCGGTCCACCCAGGCGCGCCGCCCGCCCGATCCGCCGAAGCCGCGCAGGTCGTAGGCGGTGACGTCCAGGCCGGCCGCCGCAAGCTGATCGCCGACGTGCTCGTATCGCCCCGAGTGCTCGGCGATCCCGTGGACGAGGAGGATGAACGCCCACGGCGGCGCGCTCGCGGCCCAGTGGCGGACGAGGATCGGGATCGCGTCGCGGGCCGGGGCGGTGCTCGTCGCGGATGCCGTCATGGCACGCATCGTAGGCGGGGGAACGGCTACGCTGCGTGCCATGTCCGTGTGGAGCGAGGTCGGAGATCGCGTCTTCGCTCGCCGCTATGCGTTCTACGACCAGAACATCGGGGCGATCCTCGGCGACGACGGCGTCCTGATCGTCGACACCCGGGTCAGTCATCGACAGGCCGACGAGATCCTGTCCGACCTCCGCGAGCTGACGCCGCTGCCGGTCCGGGCGGTCGTGAACACCCACGGCCACAACGACCATGCCTTCGGCAACCACCGGTTCCGGCCGGCGCCGATCTGGGGCCACGCCCGCTGCGCCCGGATGATCACCGAGACCGGCGCCGCCCAGATCGCGGCGGTGTCGACCGCGATCCCGGAATTGGCCGCCGATCTCGCCGAGGTGATCCTCGACCCGCCGGACCGGACGTTCGACGGCGATTCGGCCACGCTCGAGTTCGACGCCGGCGGCCGGCGGATCGAGCTCCGCCACCTCGGGCGCGGCCACACCGACAACGACATCGCGGTCCTCGTGCCCGATGCCGACGTCCTGTTCGCCGGCGACCTCGTCGAGGCCGATGCGCCGCCCTACTTCGGCGACGGCTACCCGCTCGAATGGCCGGCCACCGTCGGGCGGCTCGTCGAGCTCGTCACCGGAGCTGTCGTCCCCGGTCACGGAACGGTCGGCGACCGGGCGTTCGTCGTCCGCTCGATGGTCGAGATCCGAACGATCGCCGAGCTGGCCGGGCTCGTTCACGAGGGCCGGCTGCCGATCGAAGAGGCCGTCCTCCGCACCCCCTACCCCGCCGACGCCGCGCGCCAGCCGCTCGAACGGGCCCTCGCCCAGCTGCGCGGCGAGCTCGACTGAGCGCGACCCGTCACAGCCGGTCCGCCCGAGCATCCGGTCCTGTCAACGGGCCGACATCTGCCGATTCGCCTGCAACACCGCCTCCGCTCGAGCGTTGATCAGCCGGAGCCGCGGGCCACGCTCACGGCCCACGACCGTCCCTCGAGACTTCAACATCCAACGACTTCCAAGGAGAAACAACGTGCGCAACGGGTTCATCGGAGGCCTCCTCGTGATCGGGAGCTCCATCCTTCTCGCCATCAGCGCCGCGATCGGCGCGAGCGGCGGCTCGGTCAGCGTCCAGGGTGCTGGCGCCGGCGGCCTCACGGTCACGGCCGCCCTGCTCCTGCTCGGCCTCGGCGCCGCCGTCCTCAGCGTCGGCGGCCCGGCCCCGTTGAATGGCCGCCTCGTCCGCCTCGGCCTCGGACTGATCGCGATCGGACTGCTCGCCACGCTGACGACGGCGACGCAGCCGAGCGACAGCGTCCTGATCTACGCCTTCCTCGCCGGTGGCGCGGTGTCGGGGATCGGCGCGCTGATCGCCGCCCTGGCCCTCCTCGCGTCGCCCGGCCGGCCGCGGATCGCCGGCTCCCTGTTCGCCGGCGGTCTGCTGGTCGCGATGGCCGGCGGGGCGCTCAACAATTCGGTCGGCGCGACCGTCGCGGCACCCATCGCGCTGGTCGGCGGCGTGCTCATGCTCCTCGGCCTCGCGTCGATCGGCCTGCTCGGCCTGCTCGGCGTCATTGCGCCACCCGTCGTGGCGCTCGCGGCCGACTGAGAGGCGCCGGCGCTCGGGTCGCTGGCCGTCAGTTCGCGACGCGAACGACCCAGCGCCCGCGGGCGCGGCCGGCCAGGATGGCATCGAGGGCGCCGTCGAGGTCCGCGAGGCCGACCTCGGACACGCCCGCGTCCTCGTTCAGCCCGCTCGGTCGCAGATCCGTGGCGATCCGACCCCACAGCTCCCGTCGCTCGGCGATCGGCATGTTCGCCGAATCCATCCCGAGCAGCGCGACGCCGCGCAGGATGAACGGCAACACCGTCGTCTCGAGCGCGGCGCCACCCGCATTCCCGGACGATGCGACCGCGGCGCCGGGCCGCAGCGTCCGCAGCACGTAGGGCAGCGTCGGCGCGCCGACCGTGTCCACCGCGCCGGCCCAGCGCGCCGATTCGAGCGGCCGCGGGCTCACGGCGGTGCATTCCTCGCGGGGCACCAGGCCGGCCGCGCCGAGTCCCCGAAGACGCGGCTCCTCGTCCGGCTTGCCGGTCGCGGCCCAGACCTCGTGGCCGCGGGCGGCCAGGATCGCGACGGCGACGCTCCCGACGCCGCCGCTCGCGCCGGTGACGAGAACCGGCCCGTCGCCCGGCCGCAGGCCGTGCCGCTCGAGCGCCGCCACCGACATCGCCGCGGTGAAACCGGCCGTCCCGATCGCCATCGCCGCCCGGCCGGTCAGGCCCGCCGGCAGCGGCACCACGTATCCGGCCGGCAGGCGCGTGAACGCGCCGTAGCCGCCGTGGCGCGACACGCCGAGGTCGTAGCCGTGGGCGAGCACCGCGCTGCCCGCCGGAACCGTTGCATCGCCCGATTCGATCACCTCACCCGCCAGATCGATCCCCGGAATCAGCGGGCTGATCCGGGCGACCTTGCCGTCCGCGATCGTGGCGAGGGCGTCCTTGTAGTTGACGCTCGACCAGTCGACCCGGACGGCGACCTCGCCTGCCGGCAGGTCGGCGGCGGCGAAGGAGCGCAGCCCGCGGCGAACCGCGCCGTCGTCGGACCTCTCGGCGACGTAGGCCTGGAACTCGGAGGGGATCGTGCTCATCGGGCTAGCCTAGCCGCGGCGCGCCAAGCGGGACGCGAAGGTTGCAAATCGGTCCGGCGGTTGACGGGTGCGCCGCCGATCGGCCAGCATCCGCGGGCGATGACCCACAGCCACGTCTCCCGGAACATGTGTATGCGCTGGCGGCCCCGCCGTGCGGAGGATGGGGTCTGAGGTCACGCGCAACCTGAGATGACGGGCGCGGGACCACAGACGAGGTCCCGGGGCCGCGGTTCCTGAAGGCAGGAGCCGCGGTTTTTTTGTTCCCTCCGAGCGACGCGACGGGTGACCGCCAGGCCGCCGCCCTTCCCAGGGGCACCCGGGTGAACGCACCGCTCGCGAGGATCCCGGACATGACCGCACCAGCCGCATCAGTTGCGCCAACCGCACCGACCGCCCGGGCGACGGAGCTCGCCAGGGCTCTTGCCGAGAACAGCCGATACGCCGCCCAGTTCGACCGGTCCGCCCTGCCGCTTCCACCGGGACGAAAGCTGGCCGTCCTGGCCTGCATGGATGCCCGCCTGACGGTCGAGGACGCCCTCGGCCTGCGAACCGGCGACGCCCACATCATCCGGAACGCCGGCGGGCTCGCGACCGATGACGCGATCCGTTCGCTCGTCATCAGCCAGCACCTCCTCGGGACCGAGGAGGTGATCGTCGTCGAGCACACCGGCTGCGGGATGCTGACGTTCGAGGACGAGCCCGTCCGCGAGCAGATCGCGGACGCCACGGGCGAGACCGTGGACCTGCCCCTCCGGCCGTTCAGCAACCTCGAGGCAAACCTGCGCGCGCAGGTCGAGCGGATTCGCGCCCACCCGTGGGTCAAGGACGTTCCCGTGAGCGGTCTTGTCTACGAGGTCGAGTCCGGACGACTGCGCCAGATCGCCTGAGCCCGCCCGACACGTCGCTCGGAACCAGTCACTCCGAGACCCGCCACCTCGAGACCAGCCTACCATCCAGACCAGGGAGAACGACACCATGACCGATCTCGATCCGACCACCTTCCGCCCGGAGACGAAGGCCCTCCATTCGGGCCAGAAGCCGGACTCGGCGACGAACGCCCGCGCCGTGCCGATCTACGCAACGACGAGCTACGTCTTCAACGACGCCGACCATGCATCACGGCTGTTCGGGCTCCAGGAGTTCGGGAACATCTACACCCGGATCATGAACCCGACGAACGACGTCTTCGAGCAGCGCGTCGCGGCGCTCGAGGGTGGCGTCGCGGCCCTCGCCCTGTCGAGCGGCCAGGCCGCCGAGACCCTCGCGATCCTGAACATCGCGCGGGCCGGCGACAACATCGTCTCGTCCTCGTCGCTGTACGGCGGGACGTACAACCTGTTCACCCACACCCTGCCCAAAATCGGAATCACGACGACCTATGTCGACGGCTCCGATCCCTCGGCATTCGGCCGGGCGATCAACGAGAAGACGAAGGCGGTCTTCCTCGAGCTGATCGGCAACCCGCGGCTCGACGTCCACGACCTCGCCTCGATCGCCGACGTTGCCCACGCCCGCGGCGTGCCGGTCATCGTCGACAACACGTTCGCGCCGCTTCTCGCCCAGCCGATCCGGCACGGGGCCGACATCGTCATCCACTCCGCGACGAAGTGGATCGGCGGCCACGGGACCGCGATCGGCGGCGTCGTCGTCGACGGCGGCACGTTCGACTGGGCGGCGTCCGAGCGCTTCAAGGAGGACTTCGTCGACCCCGATCCGTCCTATCACGGGATCAGCTACACCGCCGCCTTCGGCAACCTCGCGTTCATCCTGAAGCTCCGCGTCCAGGGCCTGCGCGACATCGGCGCCGCGCTCAGCCCATTCAACTCGTTCCTGTTCCTGCAGGGCCTCGAGACCTTGCCGCTGCGCATCCAGCGCCACAGCGAGAACGCCCTGGCGGTCGCGCGGTGGCTCGAGAAGCGCGACGGCGTCACCTGGGTCAGCTACCCGGGTCTCGAATCGGCACCGACCCACAGGCAGGCCGTGAAGTACCTGAAGGGCGGCTTCGGCGGGATCGTCACGTTCGGCATCCGCGGCGGCGTCGACGCCGGCCGGAGGCTGATCGACAACGTCACGATCTTCTCGCTCCTCGCCAACGTCGGCGACGCGAAGTCGCTGATCATCCATCCGGCCTCGACGACGCACTCGCAACTGACGCCCGAGGAGCAGGAGTCGACCGGGACCACCCCGGACCTGATCCGGCTGTCGGTTGGGCTCGAGCACGTCGACGACCTGATCGCCGATCTCGATCGGGCGCTGTCGATCGCCCTCGGCGAGGCCTCGACGGCCGGCGATCTCGTCGGGGCCGCTGGATGACCCAGACCCTCGGGGGCGTCGCCGCGGCGCCCCCAGCCACCTCACCGGCCTTCGGGTCGGGTCGCCTGGAGACGACGGCCCTCGGGCCGTTCGTCCTCGGCGACGGGACGCGACTGCCAGAGCTCGTCGTGGCCTGGCGCCACGACGGGCCGTCACCCGGCGAGGCGCCGCAGGTCGTCGTCGTCCACGCCCTCACCGGATCGGCCGACGCCGCCGGCGACTGGTGGGAGCCGGTCATCGGGCCGGGCCGGGCGCTCGACACGCGCCGGGTCGGCGTCCTCGCCGCGAACCTCCTCGGCGGCCGCTACGGCTCGACCGGACCGACGTCCACCGACCCACGGACGGGCCGCAGGTTCGGGCGCCGGTTCCCGGCCGTCTCGACCCGCGACCAGGCCCGGGCGCAGTGGGCGTTGTTCGACGAGCTCGGCCTCGGCGAGATCGCGCTCGTCGTCGGCGGCTCGCTCGGCGGGATGGTCGCGCTCGAGGTCGCCCTCGTCCGGCCGCTCGCGGTCCGCCACGTGATGCCGATCGCGGCTCCCGCCGCGACCGGGCCGATGGCGGTCGCCTGGAACCACATCCAGGTCGAGCTGATCGATCGGCTCGGTGACGACGGCCTGGCGCTCGCCCGCGAGCTCGCGATGACGACGTACCGGAGCGAGACCGACTTCGACGAGCGTTTCGGGCGAGCGACCGAGCCGGACGGTCGACCCTCGGTCGTCAGCTATCTCGACCATCAGGGCGCGAAGCTCGTCGATCGCTTCGACGGCGACACCTACCGGATCCTCGCCGGGGCGATGGACCGCCACGACATCGGGACGGGCCGCGGCGGGCTCGATGCCGCGCTGGCCCATCTCGCCGTGGCCGATGTCGGCCTGACCGGCGTGGGGATCGTCGACGACATCCTCTACGGGCCACGCCAGGTCCGGGCGCTCGTCACGGCCGCGAGTGCGGCCGGGGTGGCCGCGCATTACCGCGAGATCCGCTCCACGAAGGGCCACGATGCGTTCCTCGTGGAGTGGGACCAGCTCGGGGTCATCCTCGGAGAGGCGCTCGAGCCGGCGCGGGCTCCGGGAACGCCGCTCGGCCGTCCGCCCGCATACCACAGCGAGTGGCAGGGCCTCGAGGACTGAATCCGGCCCGGCGCCGGCTGCCAGCGCCGGCAGACATGGAGAAGCCCCGGGGAGGAGGTCCGGGGCTTCTCGCGGGAGAGGAAGGGCGGGAGCGACGCTCCCGATCGGTCAGGCGGGATGGAGCTCCGAGTTGGCGTCCGTCGAGCCGGCACCCAGGATCGCGTCGAGGCGATCCGGATGATCGAGCAGGTCGATCGCGTGGGCGATGGCCTGCTCCACGGTCATCGCGGTGGCCGGGTGTTCGGCCGCCTGGTAGGACGCACGGAGCTCGACCAGCCGGTCCAGGAACTTCCGTCCTTCGTGCTTGCTCATCGATTCGATCTCCCGTCCCTGGTGGAGCGTCCGTCCGGTCGCTCGTCGGTGATGAGCACGCTAGGGTCGGCGCGGGACGTCTCCATCGGATGGCCTGCCCATTTCGCGGGCGAGGACGATGCCCATCCCGATCGCGAACCTCACCCGCCCGATCAGCCGACGAGGACGCCCGCCTGGTGGGCCAGCCCGGCGGCCTCGACCCGGCTTGACACCCCGAGCTTGTCGAAGATGTGCCCGACATGGTGGGCGGCCGTCCGCTCGCTGATGAACAGCTCGGTCGCGATCTCCTTGTTCGTCAGCCCCTTCGCGATCAGCACCAGGACCTCGAGCTCGCGCTCGGAGATCGGCAGCTTGCGGGCGGCCGCCGGACGGGGAACGTCGACCGGCGCGGCGACGACCTCGACGCGACCCCTCGCCGCGAGCGCGTCGATCTCGGCGAGCAGCGGGGCGGCCTCGAGCGGGCCGGCCAGGGACCTCGCCTTCGTCAACACCGCGCGCGCCGCATCGCGCCGACCGGTGGCGCCCAGCAGGGCCTCGCCCTCTCGGAAGGCGGCGTAAGCGGTCCACCAGACCGAGCCATCCGACTCCCACGCGGCGCGCCCAACGCTCCACGGCTCGGCCGATGCGGCCTCGAGTCGAGCCAGCTCCGCATGGATCGTCGAGGCCAGGGCGAACGCTCGAGGCTGGCCAGACAGGTCGGCGGGACGGACCGAATCGGCCAGGCCGCGAGCGATCTCCTCGTGCTCACGCGCCAGGGGCTCCGACCGGACGGCCCGGGCCGCGAGGACGACGTCGACGTGGCTGCGCACGGCGAGGGCCACGAGCTCGAGCTGGTCCACGAGCCCGGCGTCCCTGGCGAGGACCAGGCCCTCCGTCGCGGACGCCGTCGCCGCCTCGTGCTGGCGGCGCCAGCTCCGCAGCTCGGTCAACGCGATGGCATAGGTCGCGCGGTCCTCGGGTCGGGAGCGGATCGTCGCCGCCGCGCAGCGATCCAGGTCTGCGGTCGCGCGCTCCCAGGCGCCACGGAGGGCCGCGATTCGTGCGCGCCGGCCAAGGCTCGCGACCATGCTTCCCGATTGGGCAGCCGTTTCGTCCAGGATGCCCAGTGCCTCGTTCCACCGTCCGGCGTCGATGGCTCGCGCGGCATCCGCGATCCGGAGGCGGGCGATCTCGCCTTCCGCACCCCAGCGTTTCGCCGCGGCCGCGGCGTCCCTGATCAGGGCGCCGGCGTGGGTCGGCGAGCCGGCCGATTCGGCCGCGGAGGCAGCCTCGGCCATGCCGGCGGTGAGGTCCATCACGCGGCTGACCCGGGGCCGGATCGCGGATTCGGCGGCCATCCGCGTGTGGAGACCGCGCGCCTCATGCAGCCGCTCCATGCCCGCGTCCCGGTTCCCGGATCGCGTGAGGGCGGTGCCCAGGACCAGCAGGGCCGTCTCCTCGTCGGTCCTCGAGCCGGCCGCCCGTGCGGCGACCAGCGCCGATGCGGCGACCG
>DATNBW010000091.1:0-2488 GCA_035607275.1 Verrucomicrobiia bacterium
GCCAGGGGCTCGACGTCGGGTAGGGGATCGCGGCGCGCGGGCGAGGCGGGACCGCTCAGCGCCTCATCGAGGGTGGTTGGGGTGGCCTACGGGGGTCGAACCCGTAACCGCTGGAGCCACAATCCAGTGCTCTACCATTGAGCTAAGGCCACCATGCGCGCGCGCCGGCCGGGGCCCGCGCGAGAGCCACGGGAGTCTACCGGATTCGGGGTCGATTCCGCGACGACAGTTGACCGGACGCCCGATCCGGGCCTAGGATCCGCCCCACAACTGAAGACGCTTATCAAGAGTGGTGGAGGGACCGGCCCTGTGAAGCCCGACAACCGACCGACGGCGACGTCGGCACGGTGCCAAATCCGGGCAGGTTCTCCTGCGAGATAAGGTCCTCACAACGGCCCTTCCTCCGGGAAGGGTCTCTCGGTTTCTCGGGCTCGATCGAGGCGAAGCGGTCCTCCGCAATGGAGACGACCCGATGACTCTCGAGACCCCGACTCGGCCGGGCGCGCCGGCCGATGACCCGGCGACGACGGCCCCTTCGCACGTCCGCGGGCTCCGGTGTCGAGCGTGCGGTCGCGCCGAGGAGCTCGGCCCGAGCTTCGTCTGCGTCGCCTGTTTCGGCCCGCTCGAGGTCGAGTACGACCACGCTGTCGCTCGCGAGCGGCTGACCCGCGAGGTCATCGCGGGACGGGCGCCCGGCATCTGGCGATACCTCGAGCTCCTGCCCGTCGCGCGGGCCCCGGAGCGCGGTCTCGCGGTCGGTTCGACGGCTCTCGCCCGGGCCGATCGGCTCGCGCATGACCTCGGCCTCGGCACCGGCACGACCCTCCGCCTCAAGGACGACACGCGCAACCCGACCCTGTCGTTCAAGGACCGGGTGGTGGCCGTCGCGGCCGCGCGCGCGGTCGAGTTCGGGTTCGACACGCTGGCCTGCGCCTCGACCGGCAACCTCGCCGGCGCCACTGCGGCCGCGGCGGCCGCGGCGGGGCTTCGCGCGTTCGTCTTCGTCCCGGCCGACCTGGAGCCGGCGAAGATCGAGCACGCCCTGGCCTACGGCGCGACGGTCATCCGCGTCGACGGCACGTACGACGACATCAACCGCCTGAGCCTCGAGATCGCCGACGAGGAGGGCTGGGCCTTCGTCAACGTCAACCTCCGGCCGTTCTACGCCGAGGGCAGCAAGACGATCGCGTTCGAGATCGCCGAGCAGCTCGGCTGGCGGCTGCCGGACGTGCTCGTCGGGCCGATCGCGTCGGGCTCGATGTTCACGAAGATCGCCAAGGGCTTCGACGAGCTGGTCGAGATCGGGCTCGTCGAGCGCAAGGACGTCCGGTTCGTCGGCGGCCAGCCGGAGGGCTGCGCCCCGGTGGCGACCGCGTTCGCGGAGGGCGTCGACGAGATCCGACCCGTCCGGACGCCCGACACGATCGTCCGCTCCCTTGCGATCGGGTCGCCCGCGGACGGTGGGTATGCGCTGGAGCTGGCGCGACGCACGGGCGGCTCGATCGAGTCGATCCCGGATGCCGCGACCGCCGCCGCGATCCGGCGAACCGCCGCCACCGAGGGGATCTTCGTCGAGACGGCCGGCGGCGTGACGGTCGCCGCGGTCGAGGCCGCCCGGGCCCGCGGGGTGATTCGCGACGGCGACGAGGTCGTGGCGATCCTGTCCGGCAACGGGGTCAAGACGCCGGATGCGCGGCGGTTCGGAAGCGACGACGAAGAGACGGGGTTCGCCGAGCCGATCGCGGCCACCTACCCCGCGTTCGCGGCCCGGTACCTGGGCTGAACACGGCGCTTCGAGGCGTCGGCGACCGGGCGCCCGAACGGGCCCGTGAACGTCCTCGGCCGGCACCGACGTCGAACGGAAACCGAACCGCAACTTGCATCATCCACTCGGAACACGCAAAATATTCATATGCGCCGCATCTTCGTGACCGACGAGGCCAAGAAGAAGCTCTGGCGGCCCTGCCGGGAGGCACGGGCCCTGGGGCTCTGACGGCGCGCAAGCGAACACCGACAGGAGTCTCCGGGCACGGAGGCTCCAGGGGCCGCGGCACCAGGTGGTGACCGCGGCGTTTTGATTCCCGGGACCTCCCACCGACCGGCGACTCCTCGATCCACGAGGAGGAACGCACATGGCAACGACGATCGTCCTCGGCGACGGCCCGCTCGGGCTCGCGGTCGAGGCGGCACTGCGCGAGCGCGCTGACACGGTCCGCGTGCTCGGACGGCCCGCCGACGGGCGCCACAACCCGATGCTCCTCGGCGCCGCGGAGGTCATCGTCGACGCGTCCCGCGCGGAGGCCGTCGCGGCCAACGTCGAGGCCGCGATCGACGCCGGCTGCCGGGCGTTCGTGATCGCGACGACGGGCTGGCAGGCCGACGCCGATCGGGTCGGCGCCGCCTTGCGCCGAGCCGGCGCAGTAGCAGTCGCGGCACCGAACCTGGCGCTCGGCGCGGCGCTGTTCCTGCGGCTCGTCGACGAGGCGGC
>DATNBW010000095.1:0-4265 GCA_035607275.1 Verrucomicrobiia bacterium
GATGCTGGCGACGCTGACGAGCCCGACCACGACGACCTGGGTCGTGCCGCTCTCGCTGGACTTGCCGTTGTTCCGACCCGGGACGAGCCCGGCCAGGCGAGCGGCAAGCGCGTCGTCGTTGATCTCGGGGATCTCCTCGTCGGAGGTGCCGGCCGCGGCGAGGGCTTCGGCCTCGGCGGCGTCGTAGTCGGGTGTCAGGCCGAGGGCAGCGAAGCGCGGATCGGACTCGCCCTCGTCCTCGTGGTTGCCCATGATCTCGATCGCCACGTCGGCGACGGCCTCCGCGCGGGCGGCGGCGTCGGCCGCGACCTCGGCGCTGGCGGCAGCCTCGGCGGCGGCCTGGATCGCGGCGAACGCAGCCTCGCGGTCGTATTCGCCGTCGCCGTCGCCGCCCTCGCCACCCTCGTAGCCGTCCATCGAACGGACGCTCGGCTCGGCGTTCGGGTCGGAGGCCTCGTCGGCGGTCGCCATCTCGGCGGTCGTCGCGTCGGCGGTCTCCTCGACAGCGGTCATCTCGTCGGTTTCGACGGTGCCCTCGACCGCGTCGTCGGCGACGGTCTCCGCGAGCCCCTCGGTCTCGGTCTCGGTCTCGGCGGCCATCTCGGCATCAGGCGTCTCGGCGACCATCCCGGTCTCGGCGTCAGTGGTCTCGACGGCGACCGAGGCGATGATGCCCTCGAACGACGGCGGCTCCGGGAGGTTCTCGGCAATCGTCGCGAAGCGGCTCGGATCCTCTTCGCCGAGGAGGCGCTCGAAGAACGCGGCCATCTCGTCCTCGAACGCGGCGACGGTCTTCTGGACCGCGTCGATCTCGCGCTCGATGATGCCGGCGTGCTCCTCGATCTCGGTCTCGAGGCGGCCCTTGCGCTCGGTGATCTTCGTCTCGGTCTCTTCGCGGATCCGGGCGATCTCGGCCTTGGACCACTCGCGGACCGAGGCGACGTCGTCGTCGGCGGCGCGGCGCAGGCCGGCGGCCTCGGTCGCCGAGCGGCCGTGGATCGCCTCGACATGGGTCTTGGCATCGGTCTGGAGCTGGGTGAGGGCGCGGGCTCGGGCGTCCTCGGCGGCGGCCTGCATCGCCTTCGTCAGGTCGGCCATGAACTTGGTCGGCTTGCGGGCAGGGGAAGGCGGCGTCGGAGCGCTCGGCGTGGGTGCCGGCTCCGGGGCAGCTTCGGGCGTGGCCCAAGGATCCATCGGGGCGGCGTCGGTCTCGACCGCGGGAGTCACGCCCGACTGGGCGGTGTCCTCGTTCGGCCAGCCGGTCGTCGCGGCGACCTGCGGATCAGTCGTCGAGTCGCCGTCGAACGTCTCGGTCGACTGGCGGTCGGAGCTCCACGGGAGCCGGAATCCGGCTCGGGCGTCGGTCTGTGCCATGCGTCGTTTGCCTCTCCAGGTGCGCGCTGTCAGGGGTTCCAGGGCGTGACCGCATTGTGGTCGCGGGGGGTGGGTGTGATGGAGTCCGCTAGAGGTACCAGTGGGTCGAGCCGGTGGTACCGCCGGGGGAGCGGACCCGGGCTGCCGCCGCACGCTCGTTGACCGGCCGCACCCGGTTTTCGTGGGCGGTGACGCACCGTTCGCCGGACGGCCGGCCGGGCCGCGCGGCCGCTCGGGGTAGGATCACGTCGTGGACACCCGCGCAGACCTCGAGTCGCCCGACTCCGCCTCGTCGCCGGCCTCACCCACGCGCCCGCAGATGTCCGTCGTCGATCGGCTGGATCGACCGCTCCATGACCTGCGGATCTCGGTCACCGATCGCTGCAACTTCCGCTGCACGTACTGCATGCCGAAGGAGATCTTCGGTGCCGATTACGCGTTCCTGCCGCGATCCGAGGTGCTCACGTTCGAGGAGATCGAGCGGGTCGCGCGCGTGTTCGTGTCGCTCGGTGTCGAGAAGCTGCGCCTGACCGGCGGCGAGCCGCTCGTCCGGCGCGACCTTCCGGTGCTCGTGGCGATGCTCGCGGCGATCCGCCGGCCCGACGGTGGGCCGCTCGATCTGACCCTCACGACGAATGCCTCGGCCCTCCGGAAGCTGGCCGAGCCCCTGGCGGCGGCGGGCCTCGGGCGGGTCACGGTCAGCCTCGACTCGCTCGACGACGCCGTGTTCAGCGCGATGAACGGGGTCGACTACCCGGTCGCGAAGGTCCTCGACGGGATCGCCGCGGCGCAGGAGGCGGGGCTCGGGCCGATCAAGATCAACATGGTCGTCCGGCGCGGGATCAACGAGGCGAGCGTGGTGCCGATGGCCCGCTGGGCGCGCGACGCGGGGGTCACCCTCCGGTTCATCGAGTTCATGGACGTCGGGCACACGAACGGCTGGCGGATGGACGAGGTCGTCGGCGCCGACGAGCTCGTCGCGATGGTCGACGCGGTGATGCCCGTGGAGCCCGAGCCACCGCGCTACCGCGGGGAGGTGGCGACGCGCTTCCGCTACCGCGACGGTGTCGGCGAGGTCGGGGTCATCGCCTCGGTCACGAAGCCGTTCTGCGGCGACTGCACCCGGGCGCGCCTGTCGGCCGAGGGGCGGTTCTACACGTGCCTGTTCACCGGTGAAGGTCACGACCTGCGGGCGATCCTGCGCGATCCGGCCGTGACGGATCCCGCCGCCAACGAGGCGACCCTGCGCGACGCGGTGGCGGCCGTGTGGCGGGTGCGCGACGACCGCTATTCCGAGGAACGCACGGAAGCCACCTCGTCGAGCCTGCCGCGGCTCGAGATGTTCGCGATGGGCGGGTAGGGGACCGACCCGACCGGCCGGAGTCGCGCTCTCGGTGATCCACGATGTTGTCCACGCGATGTCCACACCGGTGGAGAACTCGTGGATACTCGCGGGCATGGACGGTGCCAGTTGGTGGACAACTCCGTTGACCCGTCTGTCGGGCGGGCCGTATGGTCGGTCTTGCCCGAAGGGGCCGTCAGGAACCGGAGACACCGAGATCACATCAAGGACCTCCGCTCCGCGCCGGTCGCTTCGGGCGCTTCGTTGTCCGGGCCCGACGGCTTCGGCCGTTCCCGCCGGGGTGACGACCGCCCGACGGACTGCGACCGGCATCCCGGTGTCGGTACGTCCGTCGGGCCCTCGACAAAGCGGGCCTCGGCCGTCTTCCCCCTGGACGCGCTCTCGGAGGCCCGCATGCCCGTGACCAACCCCCCGCTCGACCCCGCTCGCCCGATCGCGCCCGCCGACCAGCCGGCCCGGATCGATGCGCTCGAGGCCGCGGTCCGGGCCCGGACCGGGCTCGTGCCGAAGGTCGGGATCGTCCTGGGCTCGGGCCTCGGCTCGCTCGCGGACGACCTCGAGGAACCGATCGCGATCCCGTTCGCCGACCTGCCGGGCTGGCCCGCGGCGACGGCGCCCGGGCACGTCGGCCGGCTGCTGCTCGGCCGGCTCGCGGGGGTCCCGGCGGTCATGCTCCAGGGTCGCTTCCACCTGTACGAGGGCAACGATCCGGGGCTGGTCGTCCAGCCGGTCCTCCTGTTCCGCAAGCTCGGTGCAGAGGTCGTCGTCCTCACGAACGCGGCGGGCGGCGTCGACCCGAGCTACGGCCCGGGGACCCTGATGATCATCGCCGACCACCTGAACCTGACGGGCCGGACGCCGCTGCTCGGGGCGAACGCCGACGCGATCGGCCCGCGCTTCCAGGACCTGACCGATGCCTGGAGCCCGCGCCTTCGGGCGGCGTTGAAGGCGGCCGGCGAGGCCGAGGGCGTGGCCCTCGAGGAGGGCGTCTACGCCGGCCTGCTCGGGCCGCAGTTCGAGACTCCGGCGGAGGTCCGGATGCTGCGTGGGCTCGGCGCCGACGCCGTCGGGATGTCGACCGTCCTCGAGTGCATCGCCGCCCGCTGGGCCGGCCTCGAGGTCTGCGGCGTGTCGCTCGTCACGAACGCCGGGGCGGGCTACAGCGGCGAGCCGCTCAGCCACGCGGAGGTGCTCGAGGCAGGCGCGGAGGCGGGGCCGCGCCTCGCGCGCGTGATCCGGAGGTTCGTCGCGGAGCTGAACGGCCCCGCGGCCTAGTGAAAGCCCGGGTACCCGATCAACGATCCGACGGCGTACACGATCAGCGCGATCCCGAGGGCCGGGACGAGCAGGATGTGGGCCTGGAACACGAGGCCGATCGCCCACCGAACCCGTGATCGCGACCTCCTGACCTGATCGAGCAGGAACTGGGCGCCGATCGAGAGGAAGGCGAGCCCGGCGCCGAAGGAAACCGCGACACCGCCGAAGTGGGGATCCACGATGCGCAGGATCCCGAGGACGGCTCCAGCCA
>DATNBW010000096.1:0-4051 GCA_035607275.1 Verrucomicrobiia bacterium
AGGCGCTCCTCGCCGAGTTGCGCGCCGCGTGGCCGACGGCCGCCGTGCCGGGCGACGGAGAGCGTGGCTACATCACGACGGATCTGGACGGGTCCGAGCCGGCAGCCGTCCTCCGCCTGGGCGACCGATTCGCCGTCGCTCTCGTCGTCCAGCCCGGCGAGCGGTTCGCCGTCGTCCCGGTCGTCCGCGACGAGATCCTCGTCACCTCCTGGCGGCACGCTCGAGCCGGCGACGGGTTGTCGGCGTTCGTCGCGGGAGCACCGGCCGCCTCCGAGCGGACGATCGACGCAGATCAGACGAACGCCTCGGTCGTCGTCGGCGAGAAGGTGATCGTCAAGTGGTTCCGGTCGGTCGGGCCGCTGCCGTCCCGGGCGACCCTGCTCCTCACCCACCTCGACGCGGTCGGCTTCCGCGACATGCCTGCGCCGCTCGGCTCCGTTGCCTGGCGGTCGCCGGCCGGGAGGGAGCTGACGATCGCCCAGGGCGACGTCTTCCTTCCCGGCGCCCGCGACGGGTGGGAGTGGTGCATCGAGCGGGTCCAGGAGCACGTCGACCACGGCAGGGCGGCGTGCCCGGCCGGCTGCGACCCGTGGATCGGCGGGCCGCTCGGTCGGCTCATCGGTCGGCTCCACGCAGCCCTGGGCACGGCCTCGGACACGATCCCCGAGCCCGTCTCGGCTGCGGATCCTGCGGAGCTGGCGGTCTGGCGGCTCCGGGCCCACGCGACGCTCGACGAAGCCCTCGAGCGGACCGTCGAGCAGGATCCGGCGGCGGCCGGCGTGCTCGGGGCGATGGAGCCGTCGATGCGGGCCGATCTCGACCGCCTGCCGGTCGATCGCCCGATCCCGACCCGGCCCGTCCACGGCGACCTCCACGTCGGCCAGGTTCTCGAGTGGCCGGGCGGGCTCGCGGTCATCGACTTCGACGGGAACCCGGCGCTCGGCGACGCCGCCAACGCCCTCCGTCAGCCGATCGAGCGCGACCTGGCGCAAATGCTTTCGAGCCTCGACCACGTCGGCCGCGTGGTCGAGCACCACGCCGCTGGTCGGGCGGCCGTGGGGCTGATCGTCAAGGCCTGGATCGCGCGAACCCGGCGCGAGTTTCTCGCGGCCCTGGACGCCCGGCCGGACCCCGCTCTCCTCGCTGCGTTCGAGGTCGAGCAGGAGTGCCGCGAGCTCGTGTACGCGGCCCGGTTCCTGCCCCGTTGGCGCTCCGCCCCGCTGGCGACGCTGCAGGCGCGCTACGGCGGGTGAGGCGGCGCGTGGGACCATCTCGACGATGAACGCGCTTGATTTCCTCGCCGACCTCGAGACGAAGCCGCGCTGGCTGAACCTGCTGGCCGATCGGTTCGCCGTGGGCAACCCGTTCGCGGACGTGCCGCGCGACGTCGACCGGGTGCTCCTGTTCGGAATGGGCAGCTCGCGCTTCGCGGCATCCGTGGCGGCGCGGGATCTGCGCGTCTCGGGGATCGCGGCCGCAGCCGAACCTGCGTCGGTCGACGCGAGCTGGCCGCCCGACCCGCGGACCCTGGTCATCGCGATCTCGGCGACCGGCGAGAGCGCCGAGACGCTCGACGCCGTGGAGCGATACCGCGGCCGCTCCCCGGTCGTGGCGATCGTCAACGACCCGGCCTCGACCCTGGCCACGCGCGCCGATGTCGTCGTCGAGATGGGCGCCGGCGACGAGGCCGGCGGGGTCGCCTGCCGGACGTTCCAGCACACGGGTCTCCTGCTGCGTGCGCTCGAGAGCCATCTCACGGCACTCGACGAGGACCTGGCCGCCCTCGTCCGGCAGGTCGCCCACGCGTCCGCCGACCTCCTCCGGACGAGCCAGCGCTGGCTGCCGACGGTCGTGACGGCCCTGGCGTCGCCGAACGGCGTGTACCTCCTGGCTCCGGCCGAGCGCCTGTCGTCCGCGGAGCAGGGCGCGCTGATGATCCGCGAGGGCCCGCGCCGGCCGTCCGTGGCGTGCGAGACCGGCGACTGGTCGCACGTCGACGTCTACCTGACGCGAACGCTCGATTACCGGGCGATCCTGTTCGCCGGATCGCGCTGGGATGGCCAGGCCCTCGACTGGCTCGCGCAACGGCGCGCGACGATCGTTGCCGTCGGTGCCGACGTCCCGAACGCGCGCCTCGTGATCCGCTATCCGGGCGACGAGGATCCCGACGTCGCCCGCCATACCGAGGTCCTCGTTCCGGAGCTGCTCGCGGCGACCTGGTGGCGCGCGCAAGGCGCGGCGCAGGGATGAGGTCGGGCCCGCCGGGCGGTCGCGACCCGTCCCGCGGGTACGACGAACACCCGCCGGCGCCACGGGTCCTAGACTCGCGTCCCGCTGTGGGAGGGAAGACGAGATGCGCCGCCGCACCGCACGGATCGTCAACATGGGCCTCGTCGTGCTCGTCGCGCTGGCTGCCTCGCTCCCCGGTGGCTGCAGCCTCCTGCCGGCCGACTACACCCTCCACGCCTCGAACGCGACGACCCTGGCGCTGACGCTCGTCGTCAACGACCAGCCGGTGTCCGTGCTCGAGCCCGGGACGAGCGTGGACATCCCGCCCGGAGCCCTCCCGGCCATGCCCTGGGCGGTCGTCGTGCGGACGGCGAGCGGCCGCGTGATCGCGACGATGCCCGTGGCCCAGGGCTCGATCGTCGACCAGCGCGCGATCGACGGCACGGGGTCCTACAGCGCTCCGGCCGGCGGGGCGGCCCTCTCGTGCGGACGGGTCACGCTCTGGGCGGGCGGGATCCCACCGAGCGGCGGCGGCGTGGCGCTCGGGGTCCCCGGCGATTGCGAGCCATGAACGTCCTGCGGCCGCTCCTGATCGGGGTCTCGCTCCTCGTCGGGGCGGCGTGCGGACCGATCGGCCCGACCAGCGCCGTCGTCCAGGCCGACTACACCCTGCACGTCGTGAATGGAACGACGCTGGCGCTTGCGATCGTGGTGAACGGCCAGCCGGTCGCCGTGTCAGCCGCGAAGGACGCCAAGGACATCCCGGTCGCCGCGCTTCCGCCGTTGCCCTGGACCGTCGAGGCGAGATCGGTGTCCGGGCGGGTCGTCCTGACCCTGACCGTCGAGCCCGGATCGGTCGTCGACGTCCGGAACGCCGACGGCACCAGCAGCCACAGGGCACCGGGCGCGCGAGCCGACCTGTCCTGCGGACGCCTCGACATGTATCCCGGCAACACCCCGATGCTGGGTCCGATGCCCGGTCCCGGCGTCCCCGGGGACTGCGCGCCCTGACGCGCGACCGCGCGCCGGACCGATACCGCGGGCCGAACGGCAACCCGCGCTGATCCGCTATCCCGCCCGGACGAGCCGCCCGTCGTTGCCCGAGAGGGCCATCTTCTCCTCGAACCGCCTGGCGGCGGCCTCGAGCTTGTCGAGGTGCTCGGAGAGGCGTTTGCGGGCCTCCTCGGCGGCCGCGTCGAGCCCGGTCAGCTCGAAGATCCGCCAATGCCTGAGGATCGGCATCAGGACCTCGTCGCGGTGGATCCGGATGTCATAGATGCCGGCCTTGGCGATCGCGGCCGCCTTGCGCAGGAAGCCCGGGATGCCGTTGCCGGGCATCTCGAAGGCGAGGACCTCGGCGACGATCGCCTGGACCGCGCGCGACGGCTGGATCTGGAGCGCCGCGCCGAGGATGTCGCGGTAGAAGACCATGTGCAGGTTCTCGTCCGCAGCGATCCGGGTCATGATCCTGTCGGCCACGGGGTCCTGCGAGTAGCGCCCGGTGTTCTTGTGCGAGATCCGCGTCGCCAGCTCCTGGAAGGCGACGTAGGCAAGGCCGCGCAGCGTGTCGATGGTGTCGCGGTCGTAGCCCTGCATCAGCTGGGTCATCCGGCCGCGCTCGAGGGCGATCGGGTCGAGGTTCCGGGTCACCGTCAGGTAGTCGCGCAGGACGATCGCGTGGCGACCCTCCTCGGCCGTCCAGCGACCGATCCAGTTGATCCAGGCGCCGTCGCCGGCACCGAACATCCCGTGGATGAGCCGGTGGTACGAGGGCAGGTTGTCCTCGGTCAGGAGGTTGACCTCGAACGAGATCTGGGCCACG
>DATNBW010000124.1:0-15387 GCA_035607275.1 Verrucomicrobiia bacterium
GCCGGGATCTTCGGAATGAGCGAGGCGGGTGCCGCGTTCGCCGGAGGCGAGGCCGGTGGCTTCTGGCTGGTCACCCTCGCGGTCATCATGCTCGCGGTCGGGGCCGCGGCGCTCCTCCGCCGGATCGACTGGATCTGATCGGCGGCTCGAGGGTGCTCATCCACGCCGACCCCGCCGGCCTTGCCCTCCCCTGACCCGACGATCAGCGGGTTCCGAGGGCCCGGCGCTCCTCAGCCGCAGGCCACCGGGTGCGGCTTCGGGTGGGCGTCCGCATGGGGTACCGGCTCGACGTCGAACGGCCGGGCGACGACCTGGAGCTTGGGGTACGAGCCGTTCGGCCCGGTCGACGTCTGGAGCCAGAGCGTCTCGCTCTTCACCGCGAGCGGCCCGTCGAGGAAGTGGCTGTCGGCCCTGACGTGGGGCAGGACCCGGTAGACCTCGTACTCATAGACGAAGTCGTCGCTCGTGTAGACGAGGACGAGCATGTTGAGGAGTGACTTCGCCCCGCCGCTCCGGCCGAGGATCGCCCGCTCGTACAGCGGCCCGAACATGCCGGTCCGGGCGTGGGCATAGAGGTAGATCGAGCGACCGCTGCCGGGCTGGCCGAGGCCGGGCGCCTGGTAGTACATCGCCACGTTGCACGAGGGGTAGGTGGCGTTCGGCTGGGCGATGATCGGCAGGTCGATGCCCAGCTGGTCGATCACGACCCGGGTGGCGACGCGGTCAGCCGCCGGGGCCGGCACCGTGCTCGGCGGCGGCGAGCCGTCGATCGGCGGCAGGCTCGGGACGATGAAGCCCGGTGCCGGCAGGCTCGCGTCGTCGGACGCCGATGGGCGGACGCCGCTCGGGCTCGCGTCGACCGGTCCCCCGTAGTGGAGGAGGCCGGCCGCGATGAGCGTCACGCCGGCGGCGGTCAGGATGGCCGGCAGGAGCCGGATCCGGAGGGTGCGGACGAAGGGAGCCATGGGCCGGGCATCCTAGCAGCGGTCCGCCGGTTGCGCCGTGCGCGGGTCCGGGCCGTCACCGCCCGGCGCCACCCGGGTCAGGCGCAGTTCACCGGGTGCGGCGTCGGGTGGGCGGCCTTGTGGTCGGCGGGCAGGGTGATCAGCGGCAGGGCCAGGAGCTGGGTCTTGCCCGGCGTGCCCTTCGGGCCCTCGGACGTCTGGAGCCAGAGTTCCTCGGTCGTTGCGTGGATCGCGTCGTCGAGGGTCAGCTGGTGGAGGCGGACCTCGGTGACCTCGTACTCGTAGAGCATGTCGTCGCTCGTGTAGATCTGGACGATCATCCCGATCATCGACTTCGGGCCGCCGCTCTTCTTCTGGATCGCCCGTTCGTAGATCGGGCCGAACATGCCGTCGCGGGCATGGGCGTACAGGTACGTCGCGCGCCCGTTGCCGGGCTGCGAGAGCTCCTGGATGTACATCGCGACATTGCACTGGGGATACGTCGACGAGCTGCCGCGGGGCTTGATGATCGGCAGGTCGATGCCGAGCGCCTGGACGACGACCCGCGTCGCGACGCGCTTGGCGTTCGGCGTGGCCGAGGGCTCGGCCGACCCGGACGGGGCGACATCGATCGGCGGCAGGGACGGGAGGGTGAGGCTCGAGCCAGGGTCGGCCGCGACGATCGTCGGCTCGGCCGAGGCCGGCGGGTCCGCGGCCGCCGCGTTGCCCGAGTAGCTCAGGAGGCCGGCCGCGATCAGCGTCACCCCCGCCGCCGTCAGGACGGCCGGCAGGAGGCGATCGCGGAGCGCGCTGAACAGGGTCCTCACGGGACGGCCAGCCTAGCAGTGGCCCGCCGACCACGCCCCCGCCCGTCCGTACTGGTACCCTCGGCCGCGATGAAGACCGGGATCACGATCCTCGCCGGCCTGCTCGCCGGCACGCTCGTGGCCGCCGGGATTCTCGCCGCGTTCGTCTTCATGGGTCCGGATCCGGTCGGGCTTCGTCCCTCGCCGGCTCCGACGCTCATCCAGTCCGTCGCCCCATCGGCGTCCGCCAGCCCGCCACCCGGCAGCGCCTGCGGCTCGCCGGCCCCGGGCGGCGGCTCCTCGGCGCCGAGCGGATCGATCGCGAGCGGCTCGCCCGCGTCGAGCTGCGAACCCGTCGAATCGGCCGGCCCCTCGGCCGGGCCCACGACCTCGCCAACCTCCGTGGCAAGCCCGTCCGGCTGACCACCAGCAGACGCGGGTGCCCGGGATGTGTGGACGAGTTCCCGGCGCTGAACGGGTTCGCGGCCCGCTACGGCATCACCGTCTCAGCCGGCGATGGCCTTCGCGGCGTCGCCGATGACCCCGAGGAGGAGCCCCGGGAAGAGCCCGAACGCGATCGTCAGCACGGTCGCGGCCGCGAGTCCGCCCCACAGCAGCCGGCCGTGACGGAGGGCCGGCGCCTCGGACGCCGGGTCGCGCATGTACATGTACACGACGACCCGGAGGTAGTAGAACGCGGCCGCGGCGGCGTTGAGGACCATGAGGACGGCGAGGAACCCGACCCAGCCGCCGGCCTGGACCGCGGCGACGATGATCAGCGCCTTGGCGAAGAATCCCGCGGTCGGCGGGATCCCGGTCAACGACAGCAGGAACAGCACCATCAGGAGCCCGAGGATCGGCTCCTTCCGGCCGAGCCCCGCGAACGTCGCCAGCCCGGAGGTGACGCCGGCCCGCTTCTGGAGCGCTGCGATGACGGCGAACGCGCCGAGGTTCATGAACGAGTAGGCAGCGCCGTAGAAGAGGAGCCCCTCGAGGCCCTGGCGCTGGCCGCCGGCGAACGCGGCAAGCCCGACGAGCATGTAGCCGGTGTGGGCGATCGAGCTGTAGGCCAGCATTCGCTTGACGTTGTCCTGGGTCAGCGCGACGAGGTTGCCGAGGGTCATCGTCGCCGCCGCGAGGACGACCACGACCGGCAGCCAGTCGGCCTTCATCGGGCCGAGCGCCTCCACGAACAGCCGCAGGATGAGGGCGAACGCGCCGATCTTCGGGCCGACCGAGAGGTAGCCCGTCACGGGCGTCGGCGAGCCCTGGTACGCGTCGGGCGTCCAGTAGTGGAACGGAACCGCCGCGATCTTGAACGCGACACCGGTCGTCAGGAAGGCGAAGCCCATCGCCAGGCCGGGGCTGAACGGGGTGACGTGGTTCACGACGCCGGTGAGCGTGCTCGCGACGGCGTGGATGCTCGTCGAGCCCGACAGACCCCAGACGAACGCCAGGCCGAACAGGAAGATCGCCGAGCTGAACGAGCCCAGGAGGAAGTACTTGACGGCGCCCTCGGTCGAGTAGCCGTCGGACTTGTGGTAGCCGGCGAGGAGATAGCCCGGCAGGACCATCAGCTCGAGGCCGAGGAACAGGAGCAGCAGGTCGGCCGAGGCGGCGATCACGAAGGTTCCGCACATCGCGAACACGAGCACGGTCGCGAACTCGGCGACCGGCAGGCCGCGCGGGGCGAGGTAGTCCGGAGCGAAGACGATCGTCATCGCGATGATCGAGATGAAGAGCAGGTCGAGGAACGTCGTCAGGGCGTCGACCTTGTACATCCCGCCGAACGCGGTCGACGCCGCGCCTGCGCCGACCGTGCCGGACCCGACGACCAGCGTGACGGCGGCCGTGACCGCCAGCCCGGCGAGGGCCACGAAGATCACCGGCGTGGGCCGGTTCGGCATCACGAGGTCGACGATGAGGATCGCGACCGCCGTCGCGACCGCGGCGAGGAGCGGCGAGATGAGGTTCAGGTCAGTGGTTGTCATGACGCGCCCTCGGCCGACGCGACGGGCTCGACGGCCGAGCCGCCGCTCGCCCCGCCGCCGGACAGGTCGATCCGGGCGACCCAGATCAGCCGGCCGACGGTGTACAGGATCGGCAGCGCGATCAGGACGACCGCGGTCTGGGTCGCGAGCGCGATCGAGCTCTCTCGTGCGGCGTCGGCGAGGACGGCGCTGACGGAGCCCTTGACGAGGTCCAGGACCAGGCCCGGGAACAGCCCGAAGACGACGGTCAGCGCGGCCAGCGGGGCGAGGGTCAGGATCTCGGTCGGGGTCATGTCGGTCAGGTGGTGGCCGATGCTCTTGAAGAACTCGGAGATCTCGCCGAACGCGACCCGCTGGAACATCCAGAGCAGGTAGCCCGCGGCGAGGATCATGCAGAACGTCGCCACGGCCGCGACCGCCGGGGCGTACTCGAACGCCCCGACGAGGACGAGGAACTCGCCGACGAAGCCCGACAGCCCGGGCAGCCCGCCCGAGGCGAAGACGAAGAAGCCGAGCGCGACCGCGTAGAGCGGCATCGCCGCCGCGGCGCCGCCCATCTTCGCGATCGTCCGGTCGTGGGTCCGCTCGTAGATCACCCCGACGAGCAGGAACAGGGCGCCCGTGATCAGGCCGTGGTTGACCATCTGCAGGATCGCCCCGTCCATCCCCTGCTGGTTGAAGACGAAGATCCCCAGGGTGACGAAGCCCATGTGCGACACGGAGCTGTAGGCGACGAGCTTCTTCAGGTCCGGCTGGACGAGGGCCACGATCGCGCCGTAGATGATCGCGATCAGGCTCAGGACGATGATCGCGGGTCCGAACGTGTGAGCCGCAGCGGGGAAGAGTGGCAGGGCGAACCGGATGAACCCGTAGGCGCCGAGCTTCAGCATGACCGCGGCCAGGATCACCGAGCCCGCCGTCGGCGCCTGGACGTGGGCGTCCGGCAGCCAGGTGTGGAACGGGAACATCGGGACCTTGATCGCGAAGGCGAGGAAGAACGCGAGGAAGGCGAAGAGCTGCAGGTTCGGGTCGAAGTGCGCCTGGCGGAGGAGCTCGAAGTCGAAGGCGCCGGTCCAGTTGCCGGGCGTCGCGGACTGGAAGGCGAACGCGGTGGCCAGGATCGCCACGAGCATCAGGAGCGAGCCGACGAGGGTGTAGAGGACGAACTTGATCGTCGCGTAGATCCGGTTGGCCCCGCCCCAGATCCCGATGATCAGGTACATCGGGACCAGGACGATCTCCCAGAAGATGTAGAAGAGGAACGTGTCGAGCGCGACGAAGACCCCGATCATCCCGACCTCGAGGATCAGGAACGAGACCATGTACTCCTTGATCCGTTCCTTGATCGGCGAGAACGAGGCGAGGATGCTGACCCACGTCAGGGTCGTCGTCAGGACCACCAGGATGAGCGACAGGCCGTCGATGCCGACCTTGTACTGGATCCCGAACGACGGGATCCAGTCGAGCCTCTCGACGAGCTGGAAGGACCCGGCCGGCGCATTCGGATCGAAGCCGATCACGAGGAGCAGCGAAAGCGCCCAGGCGACGAGGCTCGCGGCCAGCGCCAGCGAGCGGGCATTGCGCGACGGCGCGAACGCCACGATCAGCGCCCCGATGAGCGGGGTGAAGATGACGAACGACAGGATGCCCGTCATCGCGCGGCCAGGACGAGGAACGAGCCGGCCATGACGATCAGCCCGACCGCGATCCCGAGGGCGTAGTTCTGGACCCGACCGGTCTGGACGCGGCGGAGCTCCTTGCCGGCACCGACGGTCGTCGTCGCGATGTCGTTCACGGTGTCGTCGACGACCCGCCGATCGAACCACCACAGGAACGCCGCGATCCGGCCGCCGATGACCATGAACAGCAGGTGGTTGAGGTCGTCGAACCACCACTTGTTGAGCGACGCGCGGTAGAGGAACGGGACCCGGGCGGTCAGGGTCCGGACGCGCTCGGGGTCCGGGTTGCGGCGGAACCGCCACAGGTTGACCCCGAAGAGCCGCCACGCCGCGAGGACGCCGATCACCGCCACCGCCACGCTCGCGCCGAGGAGGGCGCCGTCGAAGCCGAAGAGCTGGAACTCCGCCTCGGTCCGCCCGAGGAGCTCCGTGCCGTGCTCGAACACGGGCTCGAGCCAGCCCGCGAGCAGCCCCGGACCCTGGAGCCCGAGGAGCGGCCCGAGCGGCGGCCCGGGCAGCGACAGCACGAGCCCGAGCAGCACCGACGGGACCGCCAGGATCCAGAGCGGCGTCGTCATGACCGCCGGCGATTCGTGGATGTGCGGCTCGACCGCCGGATCGACCCGGCTCTCGCCCCAGAACGTCAGCCCGATCAGTCGGAACATGTAGAACGCGGTCATCACCGCGACCACGATCCCGATCGCCCAGACCCATTGGAACCCGTTCTTCCAGGCCTCGCCCAGGATCTCGTCCTTCGAGAAGAAGCCGGCCAGCGGCGGGATCCCGGCGATCGCGATCGAGCCGATCAGCATCGTCCGGTAGGTGTGCGGGATCCTCCTGGCGAGGCCGCCCATCCTGCGCATGTCCTGCTCCTCGTGGACGGCGTGGATCACCGAGCCCGAGCCGAGGAACAGGAGGCCCTTGAAGAAGCCGTGGGTCATAAGGTGGAAGATCGCGGCCGCGAACGCGCCGACCCCGAGCGACGCGAACATGTAGCCGAGCTGGCTGAGCGTGGAGTAGGCGAGCACGCGTTTGATGTCGGTCTGGGTCATCGCGATCGAGGCGGCGAGGATCGCGGTGAAGATGCCGATCGAGGCCACGACCGCCATCGACCCGGGAGCGCTCGCGAAGATCGGGTTCGTCCGGGCGACGAGATAGACGCCGGCGTTGACCATCGTCGCGGCGTGGATCAGGGCCGAGACCGGGGTCGGGCCCTCCATCGCGTCGGGCAGCCAGACGTGGAGCGGGAACTGGGCGCTCTTGCCCATCGCCCCGGCAAAGACCAGGAGCGCGACGACCCAGATCGGGATCGGCAGGTTCGCGCCCTCGGTCGTCAGCGCGTGGAGGGCCTGCTGGATGTTCAGCGTCCCGTCGCCGAGGGACAGCGTGTCGACGAAGATCGCCATGATCCCGAGCGCGAACCCGACGTCGCCGACGCGGTTGACGATGAACGCCTTCTTCGCCGCCAGCGCCGCCGACTGCTTGTGCTTCCAGAAGCCGATGAGCAGGTAGCTCGACAGCCCGACCAGCTCCCAGGCGACGAACACGACGAGGAAGTTGTCGGCCAGGACCAGGAGGAGCATCGAGACCATGAACAGGTTGAGGTAGGCGAAGAACCGCCACGGGCTCGGGTCATGGGCCATGTAGCCGATCGAATAGATGTGGACGAGCAGGCCGATCGTCAGGACGACGATCAGGAGGCAGGCGGTCAGGTTGTCGACGAAGAAGCCGACGTCGACATGGAAGGTCCCGGATGGGATCCACTCGTAGAGCGTCGTCGCGTGGCCTTCGTTGCCGAACGGGGCGGCCCCGGTGAGCGAGCTGAAGGCGACCACCATCCCGATGGCCCACGCGATCCCGACCGCCCAGACCGGCACGAGGTGGGCGCGCGGGCCGAGCCGCCGGCCGACGGCCGCGGTGAACACGAAGCCGGCCAGCGGCAGGGCGATGATCAGCGGGATCAGGACGTCGAAGATCACTGCGACATCGCGTCGTACTCGTCGACCAGCGGGGTCTTCTTGTTGCGGTAGATCGCGAGGATGATCGACAGCCCGACCGTCGCCTCACCGGCGGCCACGGCCATCACGAGCAGCGCAATGACCGAGCCGCTCGGGCCGAGCTTCTCGTCGAACGACGCGAACCCGATGATCGAGAGGTTGACCGCGTTGAGCATCAGCTCGATCGCCATCAGCATGCTGATCGCGTTGCGCCGGGCAAGGAACCCGAACATCCCGATCGCGAACAGGATCCCCGACAGCGTCAGGTACGCATTGAGCGAGCGCGACCCACCGGCCGCCAGCCCGATCAGGCCGAGCCCGACGATGAACGCTCCGGCCAGGACCGAGCCCAGGATGACCCGGATCATTCGGGCCGGTCCGCGGCCGAGCGGTCGCGCTTGGCGAGGAAGACGCCGCCGATGACCGCGGCGAGCAGGAGCACTCCGACGACCTCGAACGGCAGGACGAACGGGCCGAACAGCATCGTCGCGACGTCCGTGGTCTTCGTGTCGCCACGGTCCGGGCCGCCGCCCCAGGTGGTCGAGCCGACCGCCAGGAGGACGACGACGAGCAGCACGACGGCGGCGATCGCGGCGGGCACCGCCTGGGTCTGGAACGCCATCCGGGCCGGGGCCAGCTTCGTCTGGGTGAGCATGATCGCGAAGAGGACGAGGACGCTGATCGCGCCGATGTAGACCAGCACCTGGGCGGCCGCGACGACCGGCGCCCCGGCCATCACGTAGATCCCGGCCAGCGAGCCGAAGCAGACCATCATCGCCAGGCCGCACCGGATGATGTCGCGCATCAGGACGACCGCCAGGCCGGAGGCCAGCATCGTTCCCGCAAGGAGGACGAACAGGGCGTCGTCCCAGGGGATCGCGGTGAAGGGGATCGTCGGGCCGATCGCCACGCGCGCCTCGCTCAGCCGTGCCCGTGGCCGGCGGGGTCACCGGCCGCGCCCGGCCCGTGACCGGCGGTCAGCGCCGGGGCGTGTCCATTCCCGTTGCCATGGCCGTGGCCGTTGCCCGCTCCGCCGTTGTCGCCTTTCGCGATCTGGGCAGCGACCGCCGCGGGGAGCATCGGCAGGAGTCGCGTCGGGGCCACCGGCCGGCCTTCCGCGGCGGCCCGCTCGACCCAGTCCCGCTCGCGCCGGATGTAGGTCATCTCCGTCTCCTGGTCGACCGCCGCGAGGGCGATCAAGTCGATCATCGGGTCGACCCGCGACGTGTGCGAGAGCTCGAAGTCGCCGCCGTCGCGGAGCGCGTCGTAGGGGCAGGCGTCGACGCAGATCCCGCACAGGATGCAGCGGCTCTCGTCGACCTCGTACTTCTGGAGGACGCGCGGCTTCGGCATCAGGGCGCCCGTCGGACACGTCTCGGCGCAGCGGCCGCACGACACGCACGGGGTGTCGTTGAGGCTCATGTCGAGCGGCGTCGTGACGAGCGTGTCGAACCCGATCCGCATGAAGTCGTAGCACGCCGCGCCGACGACCTCGGCACACACCTGGGCGCAGCGGCCGCAGTCGATGCAGCGCGACGGCTCGCGCAGGATGAACGCATGGGAGTCGTCGCGGATGTAGTCGTGGTTGACGCCCGTGAAGCGGTTCTCGGTGACCGACCGGAAGCCCGCTCCCTGGTGGTTCTGCGGCTCGAGGGTCGCGAGCGTCGTCCCGTATTCGATCCCGAGCCGGCGGAGGTCGCAGAAGCCGATCGCCTCGCAGGTGCACTGCAGGCAGCGCGACGACTCGGCGACGACCTCGTCGACGCTGTACGGGATCTCGTACTCGATGTAGCTGTCGTTGCGAACCGCCGGCTCCATCGCCTTCAGGCGGTAGCGCGGCTCCTTCTGCTCGCTCGTGAACGGCACGATCGAGAGGAACTCCGGCTGCGGCTCGGCGAGCTGCTGACGCGTCTTGATCGCGGCCAGGTCGAGGCCCTTGAGGAAGGCGTCGACGGCGTATGCCGAGCGGCGTCCCTCGGCGATCGCCTGGACGACGGTCGCGGCGCCCACCCGGACGTCGCCGGTCCCGAAGACGCCCGGGCGGTCGGTCAGGAACGTGACCGCGTCGGCCTTGAGGCGCCGTTGCTTCGTGGGCTGCGGCCCCTCCGACCCCGGCCCGATCCAGGTCAGCTCCGGGCCCTGGCCGATGGCGAGCAGGACCCGGTCGCACGGGATCGTGAACTCGGTTCCGGCCGCGGGTTCCGGCCGGCGCCGGCCGGAGGCGTCGGGTGCTCCCGGCTTCATCCGGATGAACTCGATCCCGGTGACCTTGCCCTTCGCGTCGGTGATGACCCGCGTCGGGCCGGCCTGGAAGATCGCGGTGACGCCTTCCTCGATCGCCTCGTGGACCTCGTTCGCCGCCGGCATGTCCTTCATGTCGCGGCGGTAGACGAGCGTCACCTCGGCGGCGCCCTGGCGGATCGAGGTCCGGCTGCAGTCCATCGAGGTGAACCCGCCGCCGACGACGACGACGCGCTTGCCGGCGTGGCCCGGATAGGGCAGGCCGAGCGTGGCCGTGCGGAGGTACTCGAGCCCGTCGAGAACCTCCGCGGCGTCCTCGCCGGGCACGCCGAGCTTGTTGGTGTCGTAGCAGCCGATCGCGACGACGACCGCATCGAAGCCCTGGTTCTGGAGGTCGTCGAGCCCGAATGTCTTCCCGAGCTCCGCGTTGCAGACGATCTTGCCGCCGAGCCGCGTCACCGATTCGTACTCGGCCTCGAGGACCTCGATCTTCGGCAGCCGGTACTGGGGGATCCCGTAGCGGAGCATCCCGCCGGGCGCCGGATCGCGCTCGAAGACCGTCACGTCGTGGCCCGCGATCAGGAGGTAGTAGGCCGCGGCCATGCCGGCTGGCCCGGAGCCGATGATCGCCGCCCGGCGCCCGGACCGCGGCTGGACCTCGAACGGGACCGGCGGATCGATGCCGTCGTCCATCATCGCCTTGATGACCTGGTCGCCGGCGTAGCGGTGCGAATCCCGGATCGCGATCGCCTCGTCGACCTCGTCGCGCCGGCAGTGTTCCTCGCACGGCGCCGGACACACCCGCCCGAGCACGCTCGGGAAAGGGATCGTCCGCTTGAAGATCCGGGTCGACTCGGTGAAGTCCGCCTCGGCGTTCGCCTTCAGGAAGCCCGGGATGTCGATGTGGCTCGGGCATTTGTTCTGGCAGGGCGGCAGGCAATAGGCGTTGTGGTCGGAGAAGATCAGCTCGAGGTTCGTCCGGCGCAGGCGGCGGACCTCCTCGGTCTGGGTCTTGACGACCATCTCCGGCTCGCACGTCCGCGAACACGAGATCGGCGGATGCTCCTCGCCCTCGACCTCGACGACGCACATCCGGCACGCCCCGAAGCCGGGCAGCTTCGGCTCGTAGCAGAGGGTCGGGATCTCGATCCCGTTGTCGCGGCAGACCTCGAGGATCGTCTGGCCCTCGAAGCCCTCGACGACCCGTCCGTCGACCTCGATCCGGATCCGCGGCGTCGACTGCGGACGCTGCGGCGACTGGGTCGAGATCAGCCGTTCGGCGAGCGAATCGTCGAGCGGCTGGAGCGTGTTCGTCTCGGCGTAGGGGCGAGGCAGGAGGTCGGTCATCGTCTCGTCAATGGGCTCCGCCGGCGGCGACCGCGATCGGTCGGCAGACGCCGGCCGGGCACGAGCTCCGCAGGATGTGCTCGTCGAGCTCGGAACGGAAGTATCGCATCCCGCTCATGAACGGGAGGGTCGCCAGGCGCTCGTGGTCGCACAGCGCGGACTCCACGATGTCGCTCGACAGGTCGGCCAGGAGCTGGACGTCGGTCGGCCTCGGAAGGCCGGTCGCGACCCGGTCGCCGATCTCGCTGACCCGGCGCAGCCCGATCCGGCAGGGGATCGTCTTGCCGCACGCCTCGTCGGCGCAGTACCGGGTCAGGAGCCGGGCCAGGTCGACGATGCACGCTCGCTTGTCGGCGGCGACGATCGCGCCCGAGCCCATGTGGGCGCCGACCGAGCGCAGGGCGTCGTACTCGTAGCCGGTGTCGGCGAGCGCGGCCGGCAGGATCCCACCCGACGGGCCGCCGACGAGGAGCGCCTTGAGGCCCTTCGTCGCGTCCCGGCCGGCGAGGCCGACGATCTCCCGGAGGGACGTGCCCATCGGGACCTCGGCAACGCCCGACCCGCCCGGCGACCGAACGGACACGAGAACCGTGCCCGGACTCGCCTTCGAGCCGATCGCCGCGAACGCCTCGGCGCCGTTGGCGATGATCCACGGGATCGCGGCCAGGGTCTGGACGTTCTGGACGACGGTCGGCTTGCCGAAGAGGCCGCGCTCCGCCGGATGCGGGGGGCGTTGCTCGGGCTGGCCGCGCTTGCCCTCGATCGCCTTGAGGAGGACGGTCTCCTCGCCGAGCATGTAGGCCCCCTGGACGGCCCGGATCGTGATCTCGATCGACTCGCCCGAGCCGAGGACGTCGTCGCCGGCGAGCCCGGCGGCGACCATCCGGTCGAGCGCCGTCTCGAGCGCCCGGATCGCATCGGTCGCCTCCGCGCGTACCGCGACGACCACTTCGCTCGCGCCGATCGCGGCCGCGGCAATGACCGCGCCCTCGAGGACGGCGTACGGGTTGAGTTCGAGCAGCGTCCGATCGGTCGCCGACGACGGATCGGCGCCATAGCCGTTGGCCACGACGTAGCGCTGGTTGGCCGGGGTTTCGGCGGCGGCCCGCCACTTCTCGCCGGTCGGGAAGCCCGCCCCGCCCCGACCGCGCAGTCCGGAGGCGGCGATCGTCGCGATCGTGGCCGTCGGGCCGAGGTCGTGGAGCGAGCGCTTCAGCCCGCTGAACGCGCCTCGATCGCGGGCGGCGTCGAGGTCGAGCGGGTCGCCGGCGGACTCCGGAGCCGCGGCCGCGGCTCCGCGCCGTGCCCGCTGTGGGGCCGGTTCGGCCGGCAGGAGGATCGCCGGCCAGTCCTTCGGCGTCCGGAGGATCGTCGTCATCGGCCGGTCAGGCTCGGGCCCGGCCGGACGATCCGGCGAGCGACGCGTCGAGGCCGGCGAGATACGCGGATTCGCGGCCGGCGCGGGCGCCCGCGGTGGCCGCGGCAAGCGGCTCGGCGGCCGGCGGCTCGAACCGCAGATGGCGGTAGTACGTGGCGGTCCCGTAGATCATCGCGTACCAGGCACCCGTCCTCTGGCTGATCAGCTTGAGGGCGGCGACGGGCAGGTGGCCGTACTCGGCCTGGGTCGCCTCCAGGATCTCGAGCATGTGCTTCGGGTCGAAGTCGAACCGCTCGAGGATCGCGAGGACCGCGTCCGGATGGATCGGGTCGAAGTGGGCGTAGGCCCGGTCCGGAACCGGCCGGCCCGACCGGCGCAGGGCGGATTCCTCGCGGCGCTCGCCGTACGTCTCGGGGGCGCCCCAGTGGATGTGGTAGCGGCCCTTCGTGTCGACCCCGCCCATGTCGATGCACTCGATCGGGCAGGCCTGGGCGCACTGGAAGCAGGTCTCGCACTTCAGCGTGCCGTACTCGTCGTAGAGGAGCTGCAGCCGGCCGCGGAACTTGTGCGGGACGTCGAGGCGCACCTCGGGGTATCGGATCGTCGCCTTCGGCTCGAAGAACTTGCGAAGCGTGAGGGCCATGCCCTTCACGATTCCGAGGCCCGGAACGAAGCTCATCGCGGCGACCTCATGACGGGTGGACCACGACGAGCGCCGCCGCCGTCACGAACAGGTTCAACAGGGCCGCGGGGAGGAGCCACTTCCAGGCGAACCCCATCAGCTGGTCGATCCGGACGCGGGGCAGGGTCCCCCGCATCCAGACGAAGATGAACACGAAGACGTAGCTCTTGAGCAGGAACCAGAGCAGCCCCGCGACCCAGTTCCAGCTGATGAACGCCCAGCCCCCGACGGCCACGGTCACGAGCAGGTTGAACAGGACGAAACCGAGGATCAGGGCCTGCCACCACGGCATCGAGCTCCGCCCGACGTAGAACGGGGCGGCGAGGGCGAGGACCAGCAGGGGCGGGACGATCAGCAGGCCGAACAGCAGGCCGAGGCCGAGCGAGCCCGGGTCGATGTTCAGGGTGATCGGCCACGGCCACGGGAACGGCGCGTTCCAGCCGCCGAGGAACAGGGTGACGAACAGGCCCGAGACGAGGAACACGTTGACGTACTCGGCGAAGTAGAAGAACCCGTACCGCATCCCCGAATACTCGGTGGCGAAGCCGGCGACGATCTCGCTGTCGGCCTCGGTCAGGTCGAACGGCGTCCGGTTGGCCTCGGCCGTGGCGGCGATGAAGAAGATCAGGGCTCCGAGCGGCTGGCGGAAGACGTACCAGCTCGTGAACCAGCCGGCCTGGTTCTCCGCGAGCTGGTTCAGGCTCATCGTCCCGGCGAGGAGCAGCAGCCCGACGACCGACAGGGTCAGCGGGATCTCGTAGCTGACGACCTGGGCGGCCGAGCGAAGGCCGCCGAGCAGCGAGTACTTGTTGAAGCTCGACCAGCCCGCCATCAGCAGCCCGACGACGGTCAGGCCGCTCACCGCGAAGAGGTAGAGCAGGCCGATGTTCATGTCCACGCCGAACAGCCCCGGGGCGAAGGGCAGGACGAGCAGCCCGAGGACGGTTGCCATGAACACGGCGACCGGAGCGAGGGTGAAGACGAGCCGGTCCGCACCGGTCGGGCTGAAGTCCTCCTTCATCAGGACCTTGAGCCCGTGGACCACCGAGAGGAGCGAGCCGAAGGGCCCGACCCGGTCCGGCCCGATCCGGAGGTTCATCAGGGCGATGACCTTCATCTCCATGTAGATGATCAGGAAGGCGCTCGGGACGCTCATCAGGAGGACCGCGGTCGCCGCCACGACGAACCGGACGAGCCAGATGTTCGTGGCGAGGAAGTCGACGACCGGCTTGCCGGCGACGACGACGAGGACGATCAACCCGAAGGTCAGGACGAGCAGGATCGGGACGACGGTGAACAGGATCTTCCCGGCCAGGGTCATCCGCCCGAAGGAGCGGGCCATCGCGGTCACGGGCGGGCCTCGCTCGGGACGCGGCCGCCCCGCCCCTGGCCACGATCCTGGCTCCGGCTACGATCCTGCCAGATGTCGCTCAAGCAAGCGTCAGGCGGGTCCGCGGGCCCGCGAGTCGGTCCCGTCACTTGTCGACTCCGCCCATGATCGGATCCAGGCTGGCCATCACCGCCATCGCGTCCGCGATCAGGTGGCCCGGCATCAGCACGCCGACCGACTGGAGATGGACGAACGACGGGTCGTGGATCCGCATCCGGAACGGCTGGTCGGTGCCGTCGCTGACCACGTACGCCGCGTACTGGCCGCGCGGTCCCTCGACCGCGGCATAGGCCCGGCCCGGTCGCGGGCGGAGCAGCCGCGGGAGCTTGGCCATGATCGGCCCGTCCGGCATGTTGTGGAGGCACTGGTCGATGATCCGGAGGCTCTGCTTGATCTCGTCGAGCCGGACGAGGTAGCGGGCCAGGCAGTCACCCTCGTCGCGGGTCGGGATGTCGAACTCGAGCTCCGGGAAGACGCTGTACGGATGCGCCCGCCGGAAGTCGAGCGGGACGCCGCTGGCCCGCAGGTTCGGCCCGGTCACCGCCATCCGGAAGGCCGTCTCCTTGTCGAGGATCCCGAGGCCGCGCATCCGCCGGACGAAGATCTCGTTCTCGTTCAGGAGGCCGAGGTTGTTCTCGATCTGGGTCGTCGCCCGGGTCATCCAGTCGCCGAGCCGGCTGAGGAACTCGTGGTTCAGGTCGCCGTTGACCCCGCCGATCCGGAGGTAGTTGAAGAGCAGTCGCTGGCCGGTCAGGGCGGCGAGCATCTCGGCGATCTCGTCGCGCTCGATGAAGCTCCACAGGATGGGCGTCAGACCGCCGAGGTCGAGGGCCATCCAGCCCATGAACAGCGAGTGCGACAGGATCCGGTTCAGCTCGGTCGCGAGGACGCGGATGTACTCGGCGCGGCGCGGGACCTGGACGTCGAGGAGC
>DATNBW010000133.1:0-9021 GCA_035607275.1 Verrucomicrobiia bacterium
CAGGGCGAACGGCAGGATCAGGAGCTCGGCGATCACGAACAGGGCGATGTTCGTGCCGAATGCCTCGATGATCTTCGGCCACGACGACGCGAGGATCGGCCCGTTGAAGAACTTGTCCTGCACGTCCGGCCAGTTCGGCGATGAGGTGATGACCACCGCCAGGACGCCGAAGATCACGATCGTGCTGACGAGCGCGATCAGGGTCGATCGTACGGCCTCGCCGGGCGGCATACGACGAGGAGAACGGCGAGGCCCGCCCCGGCCGGCCAGACCGATCAGCTCGCCGGAGTCGATCGGGCCTCCGCCGATCGTCATGTCAGGCCGCGGCGCGGCCGGCGATTACGGCTGGAGGACCGGAGCGCTGGCCTTGTCGGACAGCCACTCCTTCGTGATCGCATCGAGCGACCCGTCGGCCTTCATGGCGGCGATCGCAGCGTTCACGCAGCTCGTCAGGCTGCTGCCCTTGGCGAGGACGACGCTGAAGTGCTCGGCGTCGGCGCCGGTCGGGGCCGGGAACTGGCCGACGATGACCGAGTTGTCGACCTGGGCGGCGGTGACGTAGAAGGCGGTCGGCAGGTCGACGACGAGGCCGTCGATCTGCTTGGCCTTGAGCCCGGCGATGGCGTCGTCGTTCGTCGTGTAGACCTTGGCGGCAGCCGTCGGGGCGATGACGTTGTTGATCGTGTCGAGGCTCGTCGTCCCGATCTGGGCGCCGAACTTGAAGCCCTTCATCCCGGCGATCGAGGTCACCTTCGCCAGAGGGTTCGCTCTGAGCGCGACGACCGACTGGTTGAGCGTGTAATACCCGTCGGACATGTCGACGGCCTTGGCCCGGTCGGCCGTGAACGACACCTGGTTGATGTCGAGGTCGAACTTCTTCGCGCCCGGAGCGAACGAGTTGTCGAACGGGACCACGATCCACGTCACGTCGGCCTTGGCGAAGCCGAGCTTGTCGGCGAGGGCGTAGGCGAAGGCGCTCTCGAAGCCCTTGCCGTCCGTCGGGTCGCCGAGCTCCCAGGGCTTCGTCGCGGCCGCCGGGATGTCGTAGTAGGGCGGGTACGCCGGATTGTCGGTGCCGATCGTCAGCTTGCCCGCGGTCGTGAGCTTGAGATTCGCCGCCGCGCACGCGTCGGGAGTCGCGCTCGGCGCGACGCTGGCCGGAACGCTCGCGGCGGTCGACGGGGCGACGGACGGGGCGGCAACGCTGGGCGTCGTCGTGGCGCCGCTCGTGCAGGCGCCGACGGCCAGGCTGAGCAGGACGAGTCCGGCGATCGGAAGGGAGCGACGCATGGTCGAGGACCTCGTGAACGGAGCAAACGCCCGCGGAGTGTAGCGGATCGCCGGTCGAGGCCCGGCCGGGTCACCCTCTCCGGATCACGACCGCGAGATCGTCGACGATGCCATGGATGTCGGCGGCGCTCGCCTGGCTCGCGGCGAGGCAGATCCGGCCGTACGAATCCTCGTAGACGAGCGTCCCGCCGGGCGCAACGTCACCGAACGTCGCCTGCCAGGTCGCGTCGATCCGCCGGCCGTCCGCGACGAGATCGAGCGCGTCGCCCGGCCGGAGCTGGCCGAGGGCCGCCTCGAGATCGGCCCGCAGGCCGGCGAGCTTCACGTTCCCGAACGTGTCGACGTAGACGACGCTCGAGCGCAGCTCACCGTCGACGATCTCGGCGTCAGCGATCGGCGACGGGACGAGGGTCGCCGGGTCGAGATCGCGGCCGAGCTTGGCGATCGGGACGCCGCGGGCGAGGTGCGCGGCGGCCGGGGCGAAGATGTCGCGGCCGTGGAAGCTCGTGCTGACGACCGGCAGGCGGTAGGCCTCGGCCTCGAGGACGTGGACCGCGCGGATCCCCCCGAGCCGTCCGGCCGCGGCGGGCAGGAGCCCGTTGTCCGGCCCGATCAGGACGTCGCCGCGGGCAGTCGCGATCGCGACCGGGAGACGAGCGGTTCCGACCCCGGGATCGACCACGGCAACGTGAAACCCGACCGGCAGGAACGGCAGCGCGCACCACAGGAGGAGCGCACCGTCGCGGATCGCGTACTTGTGGACCTCGTGGCTGATGTCGACGATCCGGGCGTCGGGCATGAGCTCGAGGACGACGCCGCGCATGATCGCTGCGCTCGGATCGCGCAGCCCGAAATCGGTCAGGAACGAGATGAGGGGGCCGGTCACGCCGGCGATGCTACGGCACTCGGCCGGGCCGGGACGGACGTGCCTCGCGGGCCGAGCGGGCCGGACCCGGCCGGCGCAGAAACCCCGAAGCGGCGCCTGGAGGAGGGAAGGCGCCGCTTCGGGGGAGTTGTGCCGCGGTGACGGGAGGAGGCTCGTCACCGCGACGGGTGGATTCGGTTCGGGTGGGCCGTCGAGTTGGGCGGCGGCCCGTGACGTCAGTGGAGGAAGTCGCCCGGTTCTGCGAAGTGGCCGGTCCGGTTCATCCGGCGCAGGAAGAGGAGCTGGTTGATCTGGCGGAGGGTCCAGTGCGAGCCGCCGACGCCGATGCCGGCCAGGTAGGCCGTCAGGTTGGCCGCCTCGTCAGGCGCCAGCCCCCGGATGATCAGACTGCGGTAGGTCGCTCCGGTGGGGAGCTCCGGGGTCGAGTCCGGGGTGCTGGCCGGGCTCGTGGTGTCGGTGCCCGACCCAGACGCGGCCACGGAGGCCGCCGCGAGGACCGGCCATGACGAGTCGGCGCGAGATGATCGACCCTGACCCTGTGTTCCGCGTCGCGCCTGACCTGCCATGGTGCACCCGTTTCGTCCTTGTCTTCTGACCGCCCTTCGGTCGGTTTCGCCATTGGTACGTTCCCGGTACCGCAATTGGACCTTCGTCCCCCACGCCCGGATCACTCCGGTGTGGTTAGCGGGATCGTCGGCCGGGTTACGTGTCGGAACGATGACCCGTCGGTCCCATGCCGGCAGGTACTTGCGGCGACGCCCTGCGACGATCGACGTACGGGTCGCGGGTAAAGTGACCGCCGTGCGTGTCCGGACCTTCGAGCTGCGCCTGATCGCCATCGCCCTGGCGGCATGCTGGGTGGTCGCCGCGGCCCTCGTTCTGATCGGCTACCGGCCCGGCGGGCCGATCGACATCGCCGTCGGGGCGGCGTCCCTGCTGCCGGCCGCGATCGCCATTGCCGCCGTTCGCTGGCCGCCGGTCGCACGCGGCAATCGCGCCTTCGCCGCGATGGTCTGGCTGGCCGCCGGATCGCTGCTCGTCCTCGTTCCATCGATCGCGGACGTCACCGGCCAGCTCGGTGGACGCGGCGTCCAGACGCTGCTGCCGTCGGTCGAGGCGGCGTATCCGTGGGTCCTCGGGCTGATCGGGACCTGCCTGTTCAGCGGGTTCGGGATCGCGCGGCAACGGCTCGGCGAGTCGGCGATGCGCCGGCGCCGCGTGGTCCGCGGGATCACGATCGCCACCCTCCTCGCCACCGGGACCGGCCTCGTCTTCGCCGCGGTGGCCCTTGGCAACGAGCTCGCCCTTCGGGACCGGATCGCGTCGTCGTCGCGGTTCGGACCGACGAACATCGATCGCGAGCCGCCGCTCTGCGACGGACGGATGGGGATCGGGGCGTCCGCCCGTCTCGGGGTCCAGTTCGAAGGCACGCTCGACGGCCAGTCGATGGGCTCGATCGAGCTCGGCGGGGATCGCGACCGGGCCGACGTCCGCTGGCTGGCGTATGTCGCGACGAGCCGCGAGCTCGGTCTGCGGGGAGCGGCGCAGATCGGCAAGGACGCCTGGGTCCGCGAGCCGTTCGCGGCCTGGCAGCGTTCGACGCCCGCCGAGATCGGCGACGTGGATCTCGACCTGACCGCGTTCCGGGCCGCCCTCTCGCCCGATGCGCGGGCGGCCGCCGAGTCGCGCGGCGTCGGGGTCATCGAGGGCGCCCGCACCCGCCAGTGCCGGATCGCCGTCGACGGCCCGACCTTTCGCGCCGCTTTCCCGCAGGTCGCCTGGCTGGTCGGCGACGCGGACCTCGCCCATTGGCGCGGCCAGCTGGATTATTGGGTCTTCCTCGACGGGCAGATCGGGCGGATCGCGGGCAGCGTCAACGGCGACGCGGCCGACATCCAGACGGGTGCGCTCCAGGCGACGGTCCGGGTCGACCTGACCGCGACCGACCGGGGCACGCCGCTCCAGATCACGCCGCCGGCGCCCTAGGGCGCGGTGGGCCGGAGGCGCCGCCTCGGGGCGGCCGCCGGCCGCCGCCGGAGTTGTCGCGAAATCGCACGGCCGACGAACCCGACCCCGGCAGCCAGATCGAATAGCCGAATATCCGGGCGGGCCGCGGCGGCGGGGCGCGGCGGCGGGGCGAGCTGGGCGCGGCTCATTCGGCTATTCGCATCGGCAGCGCGATGGATAGGGAGCGCCGCGGGCGAGCGGCCGGTGCTTCATTCGACTATTCGCAGCGGCTGCGCGGTGGTGAGGGCCGGCGTCGGCGAACGGGCGCCTCGCGGGCGTCGGGCCCGCGCACCGCCACCGCCCCGCGTGACGCCGCACTCCGCGGCGGGCGATGATGCCACCGATGGATGAGGAGCGCGTCTCGAGCAAGCGCGACCGACTCGCGAGGATGACCCGCATCCTCGCCCTGCTCAACGCACACCCCGACGGGATGAAGCCATCCGAGATGGCCCACCGCGTCGACTCGTCGGTCCGGACGGTCTATCGCGACCTCCGCTCGATCGAAGGCGAGCTCGGCATGCCGCTCTGGTCGGAGGGCGGTCGCTGGGGGGTCGATGCCGACGCCTTCCTCCCACCGCTCAAGCTCACCCGGAGCGAGGCGATGGCGGTCGTCCTGTCGGCCCGGCTGATGGTCCGCTACGCCGACAAGTACGACCCCGACCTGGCGTCGGCGTTCGAAAAGCTGGCCGCGGTCCTGCCGGCCGCCCTCCGCGCCCACGTCGACCGGACGCTCGACGACCTCTCCCGGCGCCCGACCGACGACACGTTCAGCCGGCACGTCCGGCTCCTCACCCAGGCGTGGGCCGAGCGGCGCGTCGTCTCGCTCGACTACGCGCCGGCACCGTACGCGCCCGAGTCCGCGCCGCGCGTGGCCCGGGTCCGGCCGTACCTCATCGAGCCGTCGCTCCAGACCCACGCCCTGTACCTGATCGGCTGGGACGAGACCCGGAACGGGATGCGGACGTTCAAGATCGAGCGGATCCGGGAGGTCGCCCTGACGCCGGAGAGCTTCGATCCGCCGGACGCCGAGATCGACGGGATGTTCGAGCGGGCGTGGGACATCATCGCGGACCAGGAGCCGATCGAGGTCGTGCTCCGGTTCGCCGCCAAGGTCGCGAGCCGGGTCCGCGAGGCGCGCTGGCACCCGAGCGAATCGGTCGCCGAGGAGGCCGACGGCTCGCTGACGTGGCGCGCGACGGTCGCCGGCCCGATCGAGATCCGCCTCTGGATCCTGTCGTGGGGCGACGACGTCGAGGTTCTCGCGCCGGCCGGCCTGCGCGCAGACGTCGCCGCGACGCACGCGCGCGCGGCGGCCCGCTACGAGTCCGCCGCCCCGGCAGGCCCCCGCGCGGGCGCGGGGGCCACGGCCTGATGCCGCGCCACCCGTTCACGGCCGTCAACCTGATCAGCGACCCGATCCACGGCTACGTCGAGCTGACGAAACGGCTCACCGTCGAGGAGTCCACGGCCGCCGGCCTGCCCGACGAGGACGCCGCCGAGGAGGATCTCCTCGACACCGCCTGGCTCCAGCGCCTGCGCCGGATCAGCCAGCTCCAGAGCGCGCGCTGGGTCTTCCCGACGGCCGAGCATTCGCGCTTCACCCACGGTCTCGGGGTCATGCACGAGGCCGGGCTGTGGGCGCGCCAGCTCTACCCGTCGTTGCGCTCGGCGCTGGCCGGGCACGGGACGAGGGAGCCGGTTCCGAGCGAGGGACTCGTCGTCGAGACGCTCCGGATCGCCGGGCTCCTCCACGACGTCGGGCACGGGCCGTTCGCCCACTTCTTCGACGATCACGTCCTGTCCGCCTTCCCTGCCCCGCCCGACCCACGCCGCCCGGCCGGCAAGCCGCTCACCCACGAGGACCTCTCCCAGCTGATCATCGAGCGCGAGCTCGGCGACCTGATCCGCGCCCTGCGCCGTGCGCCCGGAGCCGTCCCCGAGCGCGACGCCTTCGCCGCCGGCGAGTCGGTCGACCCGCGCTGGGTGTCGTTCATCGTCTCGAAGCCCGCCCTCACCGACCCGGCGATGCCGGCCTGGGTCCGCTGGCTGCAGCCGCTCCTGTCGGGCGTCTTCACCGTCGACAACCTCGACTACGTCCGGCGCGACGCCTGGATGACCGGCGTCTCGGTGGACGTCGACGTCGAGCGGCTCCGTCGCTACACGTTCATCGGCGAGCGTGGGTTGACCCTGTACGAGCCGGGGCTGGGCGCGCTCGAGATGTTTCTGACCTCGCGGCTGTTCCTCTACCAGCAGGTCTACTTCCATCGGACGGTGCGGGCGATCGACCTCGACCTCGCCGAGGTCTTCGGGCCGTCGATCCGGGCGATCTTCGGCGACCGGTCGCCGGCCGACGCGCTCGACGCCTACGCCGACCTCGACGAGTACGCCCTCCTCCACCGGGCGGCGCGCTGGACGCGCGGCGAGGAGCTGGCTGGCTCGCCGATGCCCGGCGACGGGTCGGTCACCGCCGAGGTCGCCGAGACGTGGCGGGCCGTCCTGCTCCGCCGGCCGCGCTGGCGGTCCGAGGCGGAGCTGCGGCTCGAGTACGAGGCCGGCGCCCGTCCGGACGAGGCGATCGCGACGCTTGGGGCGGCCGAGCCGGGGAGGGTCGCGATCGACCTGGCCGTGGTCGACGCCCGGCCGGCCGACGCGACAGCAACGGATTCCCTGCTCGCGGTCGAGGCTCGCGACGGGTCGGCGCCGTCGCTCGCGCGAGCGCTCGGCCGGTTGCCGGCGTACGCGCTGATCGCCCGCCGGTATCGGCGTGCGGAGTCGCGCCCGTAGCCCAGCGCCTCGCCAGGCGAGAGGGGCCTAGCGCCCCGCGGCTCTCAGGTCCGGCGCGTTCAGCTCGGCCGCGGCCAGCTCGGCCCTGGCCGCGCTGATCGCCTTCGCGATCTGGCGGGTCCGGAGGGCGACGTCGCCGCCCGGGAGAACCGCGAGCGGATCGACTCGGGCGATGATCGATCGGGGCAGCTTGAGGTGCTTGAGGATGTCGGCGCGGACGCCGAACCGCTTCGTCTCGAGCGGGCTGAACAGCCCGAAGTGGACGTGGCAGCCCGAGGCGTGGCCGGTGGCCCCCTCATGGCCGATCTCCTGCCCGGCCTTGACCTTCTGCCCGACGCGCACGCTCACGTCGCGGAAATGGGCGTAGATCGAACGGTAGCCGTTGCCGTCGTCGATGACGACCACGATCGGCAGGTTGCCCCACGAGTGGCGGGCGTTCAGGAGGCGGACGTACGGCTCGAGGTCGCCGATCCAGCCGATCTGCTCGTCGAAGTGGCGCCCGGCGGCCAGCACCACCCCGGCGTGCGCGGCACCGACGGGCGCCCCGCAGAACGACGCCATGTCGACGCCGTCATGCCAGAGCTTGCCGCCGTTCCACCACTCCCCGCCCGGGATCGCCTTGAACGGCAGCGAGATCCGGCCCTGGGTGATCGGCCAGCGGTAGCCCGTCAGCGTATCGACCGGCGGAGCCGTCGGCGGGACCACGACGGTCGGGTTGCCGGCGTCTGACGGAGCCGGGGGAGTGACGGTCGGAGCCGGGGTCGAGGAGGGTGCGGTCGCCAGCGGCGATTCGTGGATCCCCGACACGGCTCCGGCGACGCCGCCGGCGAGCGGCTCGAGCGGCCCGGCGCTGTGACCGAGCACCGCGAACGCGAGCGGAACGGCAAGCGCGAGCCCGGCGCCGAACGCGATCGCGGTCACGGCCCGGCGGCCGAGATGGCGTCGATTCCGGTCGGCGATCGGCTGCGGCGGCAGGAAGCTCGACGCCGGCGGAAGGGCACGCGACGGCCGGGCGTGGTGTCGGTGGGGCACCGCGAATCTGTATCACCCACCGGCCATGGCCGCAACCTGCGGCTGGGGCCTCTTGCGGTCGATCGCTCGGCAATGTGGAGCGGCGATCATCGGGCGGTCCCCCTGCTGACCGGGGAACTCGGCGAGCCGAGCTACGCGACCCGGCGCCAGGCAGGCACCCGCCGCTCGACGAAGGCGTCCAGGCTGAGGCGACTCGACCCGGCACCCGCGTCGTGGACGAGGAACACGGCGAACAGGAGCGTGTAGACGATCGCGGCACCGACATCCGTGCTGACGCCCGGAACGTACGGCCCCCCGAAGCCCTCGGCGGTGGCCCAGATCAGGGCCGTGTACCCGGCTCCGATCAGGTAGGTCGTCTTCCGGGCGAACCCGGTCAGCAGCGCGACCGCCAGGTACGTCTCGAGCACGGCCGATCCCGCGGCGAGGAATTGGGCCCGACCGTCGGACGCGACGGCCGTGACGAGATTGAACCAGGGCCTGAGGATGGACGGCTGGCCCTGGGACACGTCCGTGAGCATCCCGAGGAAGCCGGCACCGAAGGCCGGGAACCACTTCAGGGCGGCGTTGGCCGCCCAGGCCACGCCGAAGAGGATGCGCAGCGTCGCCGTCGGAATGGCCGCAATGGCGGGCTTCGCGATCATCGCGGTCGTGGGGCGAGCGGGCGGCGCGAGCCGCCCGCCGATCGTGGAAGGTTGCGTTGTTCCGATGGTCCGTTCCATGTCGTTGTCCTGTCTTGTCGATGTCGTGCCTGGGTGCCGTGCGCCTACCGGACCGTGAGGGTGCCGGTCATCGTGGGATGCACGTCGCAGAGGAACTTGTAGAGACCGGCTGCGAGGGCCGGGACCTGATACGAGACCGTCGTGGGCCCGGTCACGACGTCGCCCCGGAACACGCTCGCGCCGGTCGCATCGAGGATCTCGACGTTGTGCGGCACGCCCGGGTCGTTGTTGTCGAACACGAGCGTCCAGCCCTGGCTGGCCGGTGCGTCCAGCTGGTTGGTGTCGAACTGGATGTTCCTGGCC
>DATNBW010000181.1:0-7936 GCA_035607275.1 Verrucomicrobiia bacterium
CCCAGGAGATGGTCGTAGAACCCGACGCCGGTCGCGACGTCGGCGGCGCCGGAGCCGTCGAGATCGAGCGTGACACTGATGTCGGTCTCGCGAGTGGCGCGCCGGACGGTGACCCGCCGTCCCTCGCGGGTGACGATCTCGAGCGATCCGAGCGGGGTCGTCATCGCAGGTCGCCGTTCATTGCGGCGTCCCGTCCGGCCCGGCCTCGATCTCGCGGGCGGCGGCGATCAGGCGGTCGTTGCCGGCCCGGTCGCGGATCGTCAGGCGCAGGCCGTGGGCGAGCGGATGGCCGGCCCCGAACGTGCGCGGCACCAGGCCCCGGCGGAGCAGGCCGGTGGCGACGGCGGCGGCGCGCTCGGCCGTGCCGAAGTCGACGAGGACGAAGTTCGTGACAGTCGGCCCGACGGACCAGCCGGCGTCACGCAGGGCGTCGGCGAGCCGCTCGCGTTCCGCGTCGACCCGGGCGACGTTCGCGCGCATGCCGGTCGGGTCGGCGAGGGCCGCGGTGACGACCGTCACGCTGACCGTCGAGATCGATCCCGGCGGCCGGTATGGGGCGATCCGGGCGATCGTCTCGGGCCGGGCGATCGCGAACCCGACGCGGAGGCCGGCGAGCGCGTACGCCTTGCTTGCGGTCCGGACGACGACGAGGTTCGGGTGGCGGTGCCGGAGCTCGAGGAGCGAGGCGCCGACGAACTCGGCGTACGCCTCGTCGAGGACGACGATCGCCGGGGAGCGACCGGCCACGACGGCGTCGACCGCGAGGACATCGAGCAGCGTCTCGATCGTGCCCTCGGGCTCGGCAAGACCGGTCGGGTTGTTCGGGCTGCACAGCCACACGAGGTCGGCGCCGGCGGCGGCCTTGCGCGTCCGCTCGAGATCGAGGGCGTAGCCGGCATCCGCATCGAGACGCGGCACCAGGTCGGCGGTCGCGCCACGCTGCTCCGTGACGACGCGGTACATCGCATACGTCGGGACCGGGACGACGGCCCGGCCGCCGGGCGGCAGGAACGCCTTGCCGGCCAGGTCGAGGATCTCGTCCGCGCCGGCCCCGACGAGGAGCTCGTCCGGGGCGACGCCGTACACGCCGGCCGCGGTCTCGACGAGCCGGCGGTAGTCGGACGGCGGGTACTCCGAGAGGGGCGCGTCGAACACGCCGGAGGCGAGGATTCCGGCAACGATCTCCGGCGGCGCGGGCGAGGTGTTGAGGTCGAAGCGGAGGATCTCGTCGAGCGGGATGCCGTAGCGGGCGGCGACTTCCTCGTCGGTCGCTTCCCAGCTGTAGCTCGCGGGCTGGGTCGGCAGGCCGAAGGTCACCGGCGTCGGGGTCACGCGGTCTCTCCGGGACGGTTCGCCGCCCGGTTCGCGGGCCGGCTCGCGCCCACGTCGTGGATGGCCGTGGCGGGCCGGTCGCGGAACCGCGTCTCGACCGCATTCCGATGGGCCGTGAGGCCCTCGGCCGTGGCGAGCCGGCCGACCGTCTCGCGGACCGCGGCCAGACCGCGCTCGTCGACCCGTTGGATCTGGGTGAAGCGACCGAATGCCTCGACGGCGAGCGCGTCCGCGGAGCGTGCCAGCCCGCCGGTCGGCAGGACGTGGTTCGCGCCCGTCGCATAGTCGCCGGCGGATTCGGGTGCCCACGGGCCGACGAAGATCGAGCCGGCATGACGGATCCGGGCCGCGGCCGCCTCCGGATCCCGGACGTCGATCGAGAGGTGCTCCGGGGCGTACGCATCGACGAAGGCAATGGCGGCGTCGAGGTCCGGGGCGAGCGCGATCCGGCCGTGGGTCGCGAGCGCGCGGGCGAGGATCGCTCGCCGCTCGAGACGTGGCAGCAGGGCGTCGATCTCGCGCTCGACGGCGTCGGCGACGGCGGGGCTCGTCGTCACGAGGATCGCCGGCGAGTCCGGTCCGAGCTCCGCCTGGGTGACGAGATCGGCGGCGACGAGGACCGGATCGGCGCTGTCGTCGGCGAGGACCATGCCCTCGGATGGTCCGGCCGGCAGGTCGATCCCGACGATCCCCGCGGCCTCGAGCTTCGCCGCGGTCACCCAGGCGTTCCCGGGGCCGACGATCCGATCGACCGGGAGCAGCGGCGGCGTGGCGTCCGGCACGCCGAAGGCCAGGGCACCGATCGCCTGCGCGCCGCCGGCGACGAGGAGCGCGTCGACCTCGAGGAGACCGGCCGCACCGAGGAGAACGGGGTGGACGACGCCGGCGGCGTCGGCCGGGGACGCGACGACGATCTCGCCCACGCCCGCGACCCGGGCGGGTGCGACGGTCATGATCAGCGAGGAGGGATACGGCGCAAACCCGCCAGGGACGTAGCAGCCGACCCGGCCGAGGGGCAGCCAGCGCCGTTCGATCTCGATCCCGGGGACGATCGTCGTCCGGGTCGTCGCCGGACGCTGGGTCGAGGCGAAGCGCATGACATGGTCGATGGCCTGGTCGAGAGCGCGGCGGTCGTCCCGCTCGAGCCGGTCGCGCGCCTCGCGCAGCTCGTCGCGATCGATGACGAGGCGCCCGTCGGCGAGGGACCCGCCGAACCGGGCACCGGCATCGACGACGGCGGCCATTCCCCCGGTCCGGACGGCGTCGAGGATGGCTCGGGCGCCGGAACGGATGCCCTCGTCGGGGACGGCGCCGCGGCGACAGAGCGACCCTCGCTCCAGGACGTCGGCCGGAGCGGCCGAGGCGAGGTCCAGCCGGCGCATGCGCACGACCGGCGCGAGGGACGGCGATGCCGTCACGGGACGATCTTCTCGATCGGCAGGACGAGGATCCCCGATGCGCCGGCGGCCTTGAGGCGCGGCAGCAGGCTCCAGACGTCGTCCGCTCCGACGACGGCGTGGATCGCGATCATCCCCTCGTGGGCCAGCGGGATCACCGACGGCGATTCGAGGCCGGGCAGCAGCTCCTCGAGATCGCGCAGCCGGACGGCCGGCGCGTTCATCATCAGGTACTTGCGGTCACGAGCGGCGATGACGGCACTGAGCATCGTGTCGAGCGCGTCGATCTGGGTCGAGCGCTGGACGACGGCGTCCGGATTGGCCACGAGCACCGCCTCGGACGCGAGCACGTCGGCGATCGGTCGGAGTCCGTTCATGACGAGCGTCGAGCCCGTCGAGACGAGATCGACGATGGCTTCGGCGAGGCCGAGGCGCGGGGCGACCTCGACGGCGCCCGAGATCGGGATGACGTCGACCGCGATCCCGGCGGTCGCGAAGAACCGGCGGGCGGTGTTCGGGTGGGCGGTCGCGACGCGCAGGCCGGACAGGTCCTCGAGCGCGCGCAGGGCGCTGTCGGCCGGGACGGCGGCCGCGAGGCGGCACTGGCCATAGCCGAGCGAGCGGAGGCGCGGCAGCTCGGCGCCGGTCTCCGCGAGGAGGTCCTCGCCGGTGACCCCGAGATCGGCCACGCCGTCGCCGACGAACTCGATGACATCGTTGGTCCGGACGAACAGGATGTCGAGATCGAAGTTGCGGACGCGGGCGACGAGACTGCGTTCATGCTCCTCGAACACGAGGCCGGCGTCGCGGAGGAGCTCGACGGTCGGATCGACGAGGCGGCCCTTGTTCGGGATCGCGAGGCGCAGCCGCTCGCGTCCTTCGAGGGCGGTCATCGTTCGGGGCCGGTCGGGTAGGGGATCCCCTGCTCGCGGGCGGCCGCGAGGCGGTCGAGCGCGGCTCGATATCCGCCCTCCCCGTGGTTCAGCCAGGAGGCGATCCGGGTGATCGTCGCGGTGCTGGCGCCGGTCTCCCGCGAGATCGCGGCATAGTGCTCGCCGGCGTCGAGGCGGCGGACGACCGCCCATCGCTGGGCGAGGTCGCGGAGCTCGCCGAGCGTGCACAGATCGCGCAGGAAGTTCGCGGCCTCGTCGGGATCGTCGAGTCGGAGCATGGCCGCGATGAGTTCCTCGACGTCCTGCGAGCGCCAGTCAGCCATCGGATCGGCCCGCCCTTCCGGACGGCCAGCCGCGATCGATCATGGTCGCCGCGCGTTTTAGCATGCTACCATGCTAGCGTGTCACCACGCCGGTCGTCAACGTTTGCGATCCTGCCCGCGATCGACCTCCGCGGCGGGCGCGTCGTGCGCCTTCGCCAGGGCGACTTCGACCGCGAACAGGTCTACGCCGAGGACCCCCTGGCCGTCGCCGCAGAGTTCGCCGCGGCCGGCGCCGAGTGGATCCACGTCGTCGACCTGGATGGCGCGCGGGCCGGAGGTCGGCGGCAGGTGTCGACGATCGAGGCGATCGTCGCTTCGCTCGCCGGGGCCGGACCGCGCCTCCAGGTGGCCGGCGGGCTTCGATCGGCAGAGGCGATTGCGGATGTCCTCGGGGCCGGCGTCGAGCGCGTCGTCGTGGGCACGGTCGCCCTCCGCGATCCGGACCTCGTCGCCGCACTGATCGGGCGTCACGGACCGGACCGGATCGCGGTCGCCCTCGACGTCCGCGACGGCATGGCGATCGGCGACGGCTGGGTCCCGGGCGCCCCGGGTGTTCCGGTCGCCGATGCCCTCGCCCGTCTCGCGGCGGTCGGGGTCGCGACCTTCGCCGTCACGTCGATCGAGCGGGACGGGCTCCTCGGCGGCCCGGACCTCGCACTCCTCGCGTCGTGCGCAGGCTCGACGGCCGCGACCGTCGTCGCTTCGGGCGGCATTCGATCGATCGCAGACCTGCAGGCCGTTCGCGACATCGGGTGCAGCGGGGCGATCGTCGGTCGGGCGATCTACGACGGGCGCCTCGACCTCCGCGCGGCGATCGCGGCGATCTCGGAGGCGCCTGGTCCCGGCTGACCGTCGGCGGCGCATGGGCGCTCAGGTGCCGGTGTCGACCGACGTGCCCTTCCAGGTCCCCGTCACGTGCTGGGTGGTGTCGGTCGCCCGGTACTCGAGGTCGCCGTCGACGGTCGTCACGGACCACGCCGTCGTCCGATCCGCGAAGACGTAGGTGCCCGTGCCGCGCAACGCCAGGCCCGGCACGAACTCGCAGTCGGCGAAGCGGATCGCGTCCTGGGTCGTTTCCGGGGTGATCGCGATGAATCCCCCGTGCCGGCAGCCGATCCGGAGATCCTGCGACCCGTCCCACAGGCGGTAGTCGGGGTCCGCGAACAGCTCCTCCTCGGTCGAGCGCATGGCGTCGAGCGCGTCGGTGTAGTCCGCGGCGCTGTCCGGCGTGAGCGGGATGTACTGGTCGGCGACGACCCCGTCGCACGTGATCGACCGGCTCGTCGGTCGCCGCCCGTCCAGCAGGAAGCCGACGACCGGATCGTCGACGCAGGCGTCATCGCGCCCGAAGGTCACGTGTGGACCGCCGGTCGTCACGATCAGGTAGCCGTCGGTCAGCCGGCCGGCGATCGCCCGGGCCTGGTCGACCGGCGTGATCGGGTCGCCGGTGGCGCCGAGCACGAAGACCGGAAACGGGGTCGCGGTGATGGGTGCCGGACGCGTCCCGTCGGCGGGCTGATAGGGCCAGAACAGGCAGGGATACTGGCTCGTATAGACCTCGTCGGTCCGGAGGGTCGAGACCCCGGCCGCGACCCCCGCCCGCTCGACCGCCTGGATGTCGTGCGGATCGGCCGTCGGTGACACCCGGTAATCGGCGCAGGTCACGGCGTGGTAGGCGAATGACGACCCGGCGACGCCCTCGCCGGATCCGAGCGCATCGACCAGCCGCGCGGCCGGTACCGAGTCGCCGCCGGCCGCCGCGGCGACGGCGCGCTCGATGAGCATCCGGCCGACCGGCTCGTACAGGAGCACGTCGACGGCGGATTCGAGCTTGGCCTTGTCGACCTGGTGGCCGCGGACGACACCGTCCGGATCGGCGTACTGGATGTCGGTGGCCCGGCCGAGCTCGCCCAGCATCGTGTCGTAGGCCGTGCCCGGATCGCTGACGTCGCCATGACAGTCGCGGTCGGCCGCACAGGCGTCGAGCGTGTCGGTCAGGACCTGGCCGAACCCCCTGGCCGCATCGGCCCAGAACTCGTTGGCCGTCTTCGTCAGGTCGACGGCGCCGTCGAGGATCAGCGCGGTCAGCCGGTCCGGGTGGGCGGCCGCATACGCCTGGGCGAGCTCGGTGCCGTAGCTCTCGCCGTAGAGCGCGATCCGATCGACGCCGATCCGGGCACGGATCGAGTCGAGGTCCTCCGCCGCCTGGTGCGTGGAGTAGCGGGCGAGGGTCGCCGGGTCGACGCCGGCTTCACGGATGCAGGCAGCGGCAAAGACGCGCGCCGATTCCGGTCCGGGCACGGCCGTCGCGTAGTCGCGCCCGGCGTCGGCGCAGTCGCGACCTTCGGACGCGCCCACGCCACGCTGATCGAAGAACAGGATGTCGTAGCGCCGGACGAGCTCCGCGTCGAGCGATTCGATCGTGGTGAGCGCGCTGTCCAGGCCGCTCTCGCCGGGCCCCCCGACCGCGATCGCGAGCGTCCCGAGCGGTGCCGTCGCGGCGCGGTGGATCGCGTACACGATCCAGATCGTCGCGTGCGAGCCGCCGTCGTGATCGACCGGCACGAGCATGCCGTCGCAGATCAACGTGGACTCGGGGCACGGCACGAACCACGGGTCCGGACGTTGCGAGACGATCGCGATCCCCGCGCCGAAGATCAGGATCGGCGGGATCAGGCGAAGGATCGCCCGACCGGGCGCGTCGAGGAGCGGGATGAAGACCCCGAGGGCGCGGGCGGCCGCCGCCTCCCGCCAGAGGATCGCGTCGAGCTCGACGCCGACGAGGATCGACGCGACGAGCCACAGCCCGCCGTCGATGCCGCTGACGACCCGCAGCAACCGGGAGGTGTCGGCGTCGCGCGCCGCGCCGAGCCAGATCGCCGCGATCAGCCCGACCGCGGTCGCGAGGGCGACGGCGACCGCGGCAACGATCGCCATCCGACGCCCGTTCCCGACATGGAGGTCCGCCCAGCCGGCCTGGTCGGCCGGCACGCCCGACGCGCGCCACAGGAGGACGAGGCGATCCCGAGCCCGCGCCGATCGCGGCGGAGGACCGTCGATCACGCCACGGTCACGCAGCTCCGCGAGCACCGGCAATGCGCCGCGCAGCCAGCGGATCGCCAGGACGATCCCCAGGACCAGCGCAGCCAGGAGCACGGTCCGGGCCGCATCGAACGAGGCGCCGGCTTCCTGCACCTCCTCGGTCGTGACGAGGCGCGGATCGATCGCGACCAGGAGGGCCGCCTGGCGAATCGCCAGGAGACCGAGGATCAGGCTCGCGAGGGCCGCGACCCACGTCAGCCAGACGATGCGCCGGCCGCGGCCGAGGTCGCGCCGGATCCGGGCTTCGAGCTCGGCGGGGATCGGCGGGCCCGGATCCCAGGCCGATTGGCCGGGCGGCGCGATGACCGCGGCGGCGTCGAGCGCGGAGGGCGCGTCGTCGGTCGGGGTGGAACGTTCGGCGGCGCCGGCCGCCGGCTCGCCCGGCGCGGCCTCCGTCGCTGGCTCGTCCGGCGTGCTCCCGGGTTCCGCGTCACCGCTGCCGGGGATCGGCCGCTTGTACCGCGCCCACTCGGGTCGTTCGCGCTGCGAGTCGTCGGTCACGCCGCCCCCCGACGGGTCAACGGCCGCTCAATGCCCGCCGTGGGCGCCGGCCGCCTCGGCGTCCTTCCGATGCGCCTCGATCACCTTCTCGGCCACGTGCCCGGGGACTTCCTCGTAGTGGTCGAGGTTCGCCGTGAACGTGCCCCGGCCGTGGGTCAGCGAACGGAGCTCCGTCGCGTACGAAAACAGCTCGGACTGGGGGACCTGGGCCTGGACGACCTGTTCGCCGTCACCCAGGGTGTCCATCCCGAGGACCCGGCCGCGCCGGGTGTTGAGGTCACGGTTGACGTCGCCCATGTACTCCTCGGGCACTTTCACCTCGACCGCCATGATCGGCTCGAGCAGGCCCGGCGTGCAGGCCATGACGCCCTTCTTGAGGGCCATCGAG
>DATNBW010000205.1:0-5877 GCA_035607275.1 Verrucomicrobiia bacterium
CCGCGCGCTATGCCGGCATCGACATCGGCCGCCGCCTGATCATCGTCTTCGCGATCTCGGGCGCCCTTGCCGGCCTCGCCGGCATGTCCGAGGTCAACGGCGCCGTCCACCGCCTACAGGACCACATCTCGCCGGGCTACGGCTTCACGGCGGTGATCGTCGCCTACCTCGCGAAGTTCCGGCCCGGTCGGGTGGTGGTTGCGGCCATCCTGTTCGGGGCGCTCATCCTGGCCGGCCGCGAGATCCAGCCGTCCGGCGTGCCGGCGATGATCCAGGGGATCATCCTGTTCACCCTGATCCTCGCGGATGTCCTCGTCCGATACCGAATCCGGATCGACCGCGGCGGCGGCGCGGCCGTCGCGGCGGCGGCACCCGGGGCGGGTGGCTGATGGACCTCGGGCTGATCGCGGCCGCGGGAATCGCGACCGGCACGGTCCTGCTGTTCGCCGCGATCGGTGAGATCTTCGCGGAGCGGGCGGGCGTCCTCAACCTCGGCGTCGAGGGGATGATGCTGATGGGCGCGGTTGCCGGGTACTCGACGGCGCTGTCGACCGGCAATCCATGGCTCGGCCTGGTCGTGGCGATGATCGTCGGGGGGCTTCTGGCGCTGCTCCACGGGGTCGTGACGATCCACCTGCGGGCCGACCAGGTCGTGTCGGGCCTGGCGTTGACGTTCCTGGGGACCGGACTGGCCAGAGTCCTCGGCGAGGGGCTGACGAACACGAACGTGGAGCGCCTGCCGACCCTGACGATCCCGATCCTGGCGGACCTGCCGGTCGTCGGTCGGATCCTCTTCCACGAACAGAGCATCCTCGTCTATGTCGGGTTCCTCCTCGTGCCGGCGGCGTGGTTCTGGATCCAGCGGACCCGGCCCGGGCTGCATCTCCGGGCCGTCGGCGAGTCGCCGGCCGCGGCCGACGCCCAGGGAATCGGCGTTCAGCGGCTGCGCCTGATCTACGTGGTGTTCGGCGGGGTGCTCGCCGGGCTGGCCGGAGCGACCCTCACCCTCGCCGTCGCCCCGGGGTGGTTCGGGGATCAGACGGTCAACGGCCGGGGCTGGATCGCGATCGGGCTCGTGATCTTCGCCCGCTGGAACCCGATCCGGGCAGCCTTCGGCGCGTACCTCTTCGCCGCGATCACGCCATGGATCCTGGGCCTGCAGGGCGTCGACACGATCCTCGGAGTCGAGAACCCGTTCCTGCCCGGCCGGTCTGCGACGTTCTTCCTCGAGATGCTGCCGTACCTGTTCGTGATCGTCGCGGTCACGATCGGTTCGCGCTCGGCGGTCCGGCGACGGATCGGCGCGCCGGCTGCGCTCGGCATCCCGTACGTCCGGGGCGAGCGCGGGCATTGAGGTTGGCCGCGGACGCGATCGACCCTAGCCCTCGGGATCGGGCTCCGTCATCCGCCGGGCGGGCTTCGGATCGTCCATGACGCCGTCGCCGACCAGTGGCTCGCTGCCGAGGCCGGCGAGCTCCATCTGGACGAACCCGCTCGTGTCGAACGTGAGCTGCTGGGCCCCGTGCATCCCGTCCTCGGCCGTCGCCAGCGGCGCGTATTCGATGATCACCCGCTCGTCGCCCTGGACGAGGGTGTAGACGAGGAGCTGGTCGGGCCGCGTGTCGAACTCGAGATGCTCGAACGAATCGACGTTGAGGCTGATCGAGATCGGGGTGAAGTAGGTCGACGTGTCGGGGTCGTCGACCACGATCCGCTCGACCCAGCCGGTGCCGTGGGCGACGAGCTCGCGGCCGCGCTGGTAGCGATACGAGACGGTCTGCTTGAGCAGCGGCCGGAGCAGATTCTGCATGTCGACCCGGCTCGAGACCACGCCCTGATTGACGAAGAACTTCGCGGTCGAGGCGCTCGACATCAACGGGTCTCCTGGGGAAGACGCGGCGGTGGGCGCCGTCGATGGTAGCGCAGACGCTCGCCGATCGAGGGCCGATTCTGGCCGCCGCCCGCGTTCTTTCGGGTGACGGCCCGTATGATCGCGCCATGCTCCTTGCGGTCGACATCGGCAACACGAACGTCACGACCGGCCTGTTCCGGAACGGCGCCCTCGTCGCGACGCGCCGGGCCACGACCCACGCCCGGGCCTCGGCCGATGAGCTCGAGCACCTGCTCGATGCCCTCCTCCGCCTCGACGACGCATCCTTCGCCGACGTCTCGGCCATCGCCTGCTGCTCGGTCGTTCCGGCCCTGACCGCCGCCCTCGAGACCGTCGCGGCTCGCCGCGAGCGGACGCTCCTCGTCGCGGCCGCCGGCACCGTCCCGATCGCGATCCGGGTCGACCGGCCCGCCGACGTCGGAGCGGACCGGCTCGTGAACGCCCTGGCGGCGGCACGGATCCACGGAGCCCCCGCACTCGTCGCCGACTTCGGGACGGCGACGACGATCGACTGCGTGGCCGGAGACGGGGCGTTCGTCGGCGGCGCGATCGCTCCCGGGCTCGAGCTCGGACTCGAGGCGCTCGCGGCACGGACCGCGAAGCTGCCACGGGTCGAGCTGCGAGCGCCGGATCGGGCGATCGGGCGCGACACCGTGAGCGCGATCCAGAGCGGCGCGATCCTCGGCTACCAGGCCCTCGCCGAGGGGCTGATCGTCCGGATCCGGACGGAGCTCGCCGAGGCCGCCGGGATCGAGCCCGGCGGCGTGCGGGTGATCCTGACCGGCGGCCTGTCCGCCGCGCCGTGGGCCCGCGCCCTCGCCGGCGTCGACGCGATCGACCCGGACCTGACCCTCAAGGGCCTCGCCATCCTCCACGCCGAGGTGGGCGGCGGCCAGCCGCTCGAGCTCGGGCTCCCGACGTGACGGAGCTGCCGGGATGACCGCCGCGCGCCTCGCCGGTCGCCTGATCGCGGTCGGCGTGACCGGCTCGATCGCCGCCTACAAGGCCGCCGACGTCGTCCGCCGGCTGCGCGACGAGGGCGCCGACGTCGTCGTCCTGATGACCCCGACGGCGACCCGCTTCGTCGGCGAGCTGACGTTCGCGGCGCTCACCCGTCACCCGGTCGAGAGCGACATCGGCGGCCTCCTGCCCGATCAGCGGATCGGCCACATCGTCATCGCCGACAGCGCCGACGCGATCGTCGTCGCCCCGGCGACCGCCCACTGGCTCGCGGCGATGGCCAGCGGCCTGTCCGGCGATGCGGTCACGGCCGCCTGCCTCGCGACGGCCGCGCCGGTCGTCGTCGCCCCGGCGATGGACGGCGAGATGTACGGCCACCCGGCGACGCGGGCGAACGTCGCCCGGCTGCGTGACGACTTCGGATACCGCATCGTGGAGCCCGAGGCCGGCCCGCTCGCGAGCGGACAGAGCAGCCGGGGCCGGCTGGCGGAAACGGCGTCGATCGTCGACGCCGTCGTCGACGTCGTGGCGGGCCGGGCGATCCGGGCGCCCGACGCGGCCGATCGGCCGCCGGTCGTGGCCGAGGCACATGACGCCGACCTCGAGGGACGCCACGTCGTGATCAGTGCCGGAGGCACGATCGAACCGATCGACCCGGTCCGGTTCATCGGCAATCGTTCGACCGGCAAGATGGGCGTCGCCCTCGCCCAGGCCGCCCTCGATCGCGGCGCGCGGGTGACCCTCGTCGTCGGCCAGGTCAGCGTGGCCCTGCCATCGAGCGACAACATGCTCGTGTTCCGGGCCGAGACGACCGCCGACATGGGCGGGCTCGTCCGGGCGGCGATCGTCGAGGCCGATGCGTTGATCATGGCGGCTGCGGTCGCCGACTTCCGGCCGCGCCAGACCGCGACGACGAAGCTCGGCCGGGAGCAGGGCTTGACCCTCGAGCTCGAGGCCACCGAGGACATCCTGGCCGGGGTCGCCGCGACGGTTCCGCCGCCCGGCGATCCGAACCGGCCGATCCTCGTCGGTTTTGCCGCCGAGACCGGCTCCCTCGATCGGGCAGCGGACAAGCTCACGCGCAAGGGCGTCGATCTTCTCGTCGCGAACGACGTCGCCGAGGAGGGGTCCGGGTTCGGGACGGACACGAACCACGTCTGGATCCTGTCGGCCGACGGCGAGCAGGTCGACCTGCCGCTGCGCTCGAAGCGGGCGGTCGCCGAGGAGATCCTGGACCGCGTCGCGTCGGCGCTGGACGCGCGCGACGGCGCCGCGCAGACTGGTCGGCAGACACAGGAGACAACCGCGTGAGTGCCAGTTCCGAATCCGTCCGCCGGCTGACCGTCGGCGACATCGCCAAGCTCCATGCGGACGGCCAGCGGATCGCGATGCTGACCGCCTACGACTACCCGACCGCGAAGCTCCTCGACGAGGCGGGCATTCCCCTGCTCCTCGTCGGCGATTCGCTCGGGCGGGCGATGCTCGGCTACGAGAACGAGATCCCCGTCTCGATGGCCGACATGCTCCACCACACGGCGGCCGTCGGCCGCGGGGCGAAGCGGGCGCTCGTGATCGGCGACATGCCGTTCCTGTCCTACGCGACGACCGAGTCCGCCGTGGCCAACGCCGGGCGCTTCCTGTCCGAGGCCGGAGCCCAGGCGGTCAAGGTCGAGGGCGGGGTCCGCAGCCAGCGCACGATCGAGGCGATCGTCAAGGCCGGCATCCCGACGATGGGCCACATCGGCTGGACGCCCCAGGCCGCCAATGCCGCGGGCAAGGTCCGTGTGCTCGGCAAGAGCCGCGATCAGGCGCGCGGCCTGCTCCACGATGCGCTCGCGGTCCAGGAGGCCGGCGCGTTCGCCATCGTGCTCGAGCTCGTCCCCGAGCAGCTCGCCGCCGCGATCACCGAGCGCCTCCGGATCCCGACGATCGGGATCGGGGCCGGCGCCGGCTGCAGCGGCCAGGTCCAGGTCATCACGGACCTTCTCGGGATCGAGACGTGGCACCCCAAGCACAGCAAGCCCTACGCCGACCTGCGCGGCACGATCCTCGCCGCGGCCCGGGCCTACGCCGACGACGTGGCCGCGGGCACGTTCCCGGGCCCGGAGCAGACGGTCCGCATGGACGATGGAGTCCTCGACGAGGTCCTCGGCCGCGGCGCCTCGGACCGCGGGTACGACGCGATCCCCGGCGGCATTCCGCTGGATCGGGACCTCTGATTCGCCGGCTCGGCGTTGTGACTTTCGGCCCCCCGGGGCCGGGCCGCAGGCCCCGAAAAGGGTCCACCTGTCCTCTGTGACTCCATGCCCCCGGGGCCGACGCTGCACCTGACAGCAAACGTCAGTCAGCACTGAAGAGGCAGGGAACCATGAACAAGCGACTGCAGCGACTGGGCCTCGGCCTGGTCTTCATCGGCATCGTGTTCTTCGCAGCCGGCGGGTACACGCTCTACAAGACCCAGCAGGGCGCGTCGGCCCTCCAGGCCTTCAGCGCCGCCCAGAACGTCAGGCTCACCTACAACGACCAGGGCCAGCTCGCCGACCGCAAGGGCGACACGACGGAAGCCACCGCGATCATGTCGCTCCTCGTGAACGACTGGGGCTTCACCGTCGACCAGAACGAGCTCAACCCGAATGACCCGCTGGTCAACACCGCCAGCGAGTACATGTACCAGATGGCCACGATCAGCTACCACACCCTCAATGCCAAGACGACCGTCACGTTCCCCGAGGACGTGATCGTCGACGGCAAGGTCGTCCAGGCCGCCGGCACGTACGACTTCCAGAACACCGGCAAGTACTGGACCGGCTTCGACCGGACGAACCCGATCGAGGGTGCCGCCCGCGAGAAGATCTGGACCGCGACCGCTCTCGCCCTGGTCGGTGAGCTCGGTGTCGGCAGCGTCACCGCCTCGGCCCTCCAGATGGGCCTCGGCCTCACCGCCCTCTTCGCCCTCATCGGGGCCACGATCGTCCTGACCGGCCTCGGCCTGGTCTGGGCAACCCGCGGCGCGACCGAGAAGGTCA
>DATNBW010000216.1:0-6077 GCA_035607275.1 Verrucomicrobiia bacterium
GCCTCCGGGCGCGGCGCGAGCGCGTCCGACGGGAGCAGCCGCGCGTTCTGGCCCGCCCCGATCCGCTCCCATGCCGCGTCCTGACCGGCCCGGGCGCGGATGTCGAGGACGATCGGCTCGAGCCGGGTGCCGCGCAGGCGATCCACGATCGGGTCGAGGTACGGGTTCATCGAGCGCGGGCCGTCCGGCGTCTCGACCTGTTGCCGGGCGTGCTCGTGGACGACGAGGAGCCGCGACTCCGGTTCGGCCGCGAGCGCATCGACGAGGGCGCGGACCCGCGCGACCCGCGCCTCCATCGCCTGGCGCCGGACGACCCAGGCCGGAGGAGGCGGCGGTCCCCGGAAGCGGTTCCGGACCCGCCGAAGGAGCCCCGCGGCCGCGGACGAGCGCAGGTCGGCACTCCGGGCAGGGATCGGCGGCTCCGGCGCGACCTCCTCGACGGGCTCCGGCTCGGGCTCCTCCTCACTCAGCTCGATCCCGTCGCGGGCCACGATCAGGCGCAGGACGTCGCGCAGGGCCTCATCGGTCCCGAGCGCGCAGACGATCCGTGCCGGGCGGTGCTCGCGCACGACCGCGTCGGCGATGCCGGCCCACAGGATCCGCTCCTGGAGCCACAGCCAGTGGCGGAGACGGACATAGAACCAGAACGACGTGTCGCGGATCGTCAGCTGCTCGATCACCCCGGAGATCGCGGCCCAGCGATCGAGCCGGGCGGAGGTTTCCGAGATCAGGTCGTGGCGGGAGAGGACGCGCTCGGCAAGATCCCGGACCCCGATGACGGATCGGGCCGCGCCGGGCGCGCCGGGTCCGCCGGGCCCGCCGGGGGCGTCGTCAGACGGTGCGGTCCACGTCGTGTCGAGGACGATCGAGATGTCGGCGACGGCCGGATCGGCCGGATCATCGGTGAATCGGATCGCCACGCCCGACGCCGTAACGGGCATCAGGACGGCCGGGCGGGACCCGCCGTCAGGTGGATGGACCATCTCGATGGCGCGCGATCACGGTCGGCATCGAGGAAGCATATCGAGTCGCCTGCGCGGCGTGCCGCGAGATCCCGGGCGGCGTGCCCGCGGATCCGGGCCGGTGAGGCGGAAATCGGGGCGGCGGTATCCTCTGGACATGCCGACCCTCAAGAGTCGTCTCGGCGACTGGGAGCTCGACCATCTCCACGCCTGGTCCGACCGGGAGGAGCGGATCCGTGCCGAAGCGGTCCAGCTCATCGACACCTCGACGAAGGTCGCGACGATCGGGAGCTGCTTCGCCCAGGAGCTGGCGAAGGTCATGGGCACGGTCGCGATCGACGGCGGGATGCACCCGGGCGGCCTGTTCTACTCGACCGCGACGATCCGCCAGGAGCTCGAGCGGATCGCCGGCGGCTGGCCCGAGCGGGCGGCCGACCCGCCCTGGCAGGTCGATGGCGGGTTCGTCGATCCGTTCCGCGACTACGACACGCGCTATCCGGACGTGGCTGCGCTCGAGGCTGCCCGCGCCGCGAAGGACGCCGCGGCCGACGCGCTCTTCCGCGATGCGAAGGTCGTCGTCGTCACGCTCGGGCTCATCGAGACGTGGCGCAGCCCGACGACCGGCAACACGTACCGCCAGATCCCGCATCCGGCGGTGTTCCCCACGCTCGGCGCGATCTTCCATCGCCTGACGGTCGCCGAGATGCTCGACGATCTCGAGCGCATCCGGACGGTCGTCCGCGACCGCCTCGGGGCGGAGCTCGTGATCACGACCTCGCCGGTCCCGCTGCACACGACCTTCACCCCGCTCGACGTGCGGGTCGCCAACGTCGAGTCGAAGAGCCGGATCCGGGCCGCGACCTCGGAGTTCGTCGACCGCCATCCCGACGTCCGGTACTTCCACTCGTACGAGATGGTCGTGACCGCCGAGCGCCAGAGCGATTACTTCCGCGACGACGGACGGCACGTCCATCGACACGCCGTCCGCTACATCGTGTCGCGGTTCCTCGGGCTGTTCGCGGATCCCGGGCTCCAGCTCCCGGACGTCGACACGTCGTGGATCACCCCGATCTCGAAGACCGAGCCGGTGCCGACGCCGGAGGCCCGCCCGCGCGCGGCCGCTCCCCGTCCGCCCGTCTCGCTGCCGCGACGCGCGGCGCGCAGCCTCCGCCGGCGGGTCGGCGAGCTCGCTCGCGGGTCGCGCTGACCGCCGCACGTCCGAACGGCCCGAACGGCCCGAACGGCCCGAACGGCCCGAACGGCTCGACCTACCCGCCGCGCGGGTCGGCCGGCGCGATCGGGGTGGCGCGCCTACCGACCGCCCGCGGGCTTCTCGAGGACCACCTGGAAGAAGTCGCGCTCGAGGTCGGCCTTCGGATAGCGCCCGAGCACATCCTCGAACCGCTCGTAGAACGCCTCGTCGAGCGGGTGGAGCGTGAAGTTCAGCGCCCGGATCGCGAGACCGGCTTCGAGGAACGCGGCCTCGTACTGCTCCCAGGTGAGGCGGTTGACCCACGCCGAGCCGCCGCGAGCACGCCCGGCTCGGCGCATCGCCTCGTCGATGACCGCGTCGCTGAACAGGAGGTGCGGGAACGGAAACGAGATGTCGCGGTAGCGATGCGACGCCGCGGGTCCGCGATACAGGTTCGCGCGGATCCAGGCGAGGCCGCCGGGCTTCATCACCCGTGCCAGCTCGACGATCGCCTCGAGCGGGCGGGTGATGTGCTCCCAGACCGTGAACGAGAGGACCCGCTCGAACGTGTCCGATGGCAGGCCGCCGCCCGACGCGATGTCGCCCGCGACGAGGTGCACCCGGTCGCCGACCAGCCCCGGCCACGCCTTGCGCGGCGTGATGTCGATCCCCCAGGCGTCACAGGCGAGCTGCCCGGCGAGATTCCAGACCTCGTAGCCGGAGCCACAGCCGATCTCGAGGACGGTCTTGCCGCGCAGGTCCAGCTGGTCGTGGATGCCCGAGACGCGGCGGCGCGATCGCTCGGCGATCGACGCCTGATCGTATTTCGGCGGGTCCGTGACGAGCGGGTTCGAGGCGTACTCGGCGTTCAGCGCCTCGAACAGGGCGACATCGAAGACCATCGGCGGCGCGAACTCGACCGTGTCCACCCGCGACATCGGCGACGCGAGCTCCGGCGGCTGGAGCCATTCCCCGGTGATCGGCGCCGGCGGCGGCGAGACGCGGTACGAGGTCGGATAGCGGGGTCGTGCGGCGCTCCGTGGCCCGGACGCGGCCCGAACCGCCCACCATCCGGCACGAATGCGGCGGAGCATGCTGACCAGCCGCGGATAACGGCGAACCCAGCGCCGGATCACGACGCCGCCCTCCGATCGGCCAGCCAGCCGCAGACGATCTCGGCGATCCGCTCGCCGGCATGGCCGTCCCAGAGCGGCGGCGCCGCGAGGACCTCCCCGCGCGGCTCGGCCAGGATGCGCGCAACCCACGCTCCGACGGCGTCCGGCTCGACCAGGCGGTTCGTGCCGTGGGTGATCGTGATCGGGCGCTCGGTGTTCGGGCGGACGGTCAGGCAGGGCACGCCGAGGATCGTCGTCTCCTCCTGGATCCCGCCGGAATCGGTGACGACGACGGCCGCACCCCGCACGAGCGACAGGAACGCGATGTAGCCGAGCGGCTCGATCAATCGCAGCCGCGGACCGTCGACGAGGCCCGCCGCGGCGAGCATCGCCCGGCCGCGCGGGTGGAGCGGCAGGACGACCGGCAGCTGGGCCATCACCGCGTCGAGCATCGCGACGAGCCGCGCCGCCGCCTCGGGCGTGTCCACATTGGCCGGCCGGTGGAGCGTCGCGACCGCGTACGGACCGTCGAGGCCGTACTCGGCTCGGGCCGCCGCGTCGTCGAACCGATCGAGGTTGGCGAGGAGCGTGTCGATCATCGGGTTTCCGACGAAGTGGATCCGCTCGATCGCCACGCCCTCGTGCTGGAGGTTCTGGATCGCTTCCGGGCTGGTCACGAAGCACAGCTCGGCGAGGATGTCGGTGACGCGCCGGTTGATCTCCTCGGGCATCGTCATGTCGAAGCTCCGGAGACCCGCCTCGACGTGGGCGGTCGACAGGTGGAGCTTGCTCGCGACGAGCGAGGTCGCGAGCGTCGAGTTGATGTCGCCGTAGACGACCGTCAGCGCCGGGTCGAGCTCGAGCAACGCCGGCTCGAGCGCGGTCAGGAGCGCCGCGGTCTGGACGGCCTGGCTGCCCGATCCGACACCGAGGTTGATGTCGGGCTCTGGCAGGCCGAGCTCGCTGAAGAAGATGTCCGACATCGTCCGGTCGTAGTGCTGGCCGGTGTGGATGACGAGCTGCTCGACGGTGCGCCCCGCGAGGGCCTTGACGACGGGACCGGCCTTCATGAAGTTCGGCCGCGCGCCGACGACGTGGACGACCCGGTCGGTCACGCGGGCGACGCCGCGGCTGCCTTGGGCTCGGTCGAGACGGCCGGGTCCTCGTCCTCCCCGGCCGTGTCGTCGCGGGCCACCGCCCAGCCGGCGCCCAGCCGCAGGACCTGCCGCGGTCGGACGGTCCGGCCGCGAACGTTGTTCACGGTGTCGACGATCAGGTCGGCGGTCCCGTAGACCTGGTCCCAGTCGACCGCCCGGTGCGCGGCGAGGACGACGATCACGTCGGACGTCGCGAGCAGCGTGTCGAGCAAGGTCGACTCGAACCGCGAGCCGTCGGCGGCCGCGAAGGTCGGGACGTGCGGGTCGTGGTAGGCGATCTCGGCGCCGCGCCCGACCAGACCGGCGAGGACCTCCGACGCCGGGGAGTTCCGCGCGTCGCGGACGTTGGGCTTGAACGCGACCCCGATGATCCCGACCTTCGCCCCGCGGACGGCCCGGCCGCGCTCGTTGAGCGCCTCCGCGACGAGGTCGATGACGTGGCGCGGCATCGCGAGGTTGATATCGCCGGCGAGCTCGACGAAGCGATCGACGAAGTCGAACTGGCGGGCGCGCCAGGACAGGTAGTACGGGTCGACCGGTATGCAGTGGCCGCCGACACCGGGGCCGGGCGTGAAGCGCATGAACCCGAACGGCTTCGTGGCCGCGGCGTCGATGACCTCCCAGACGTCGAGGCCCATCCGCTCGCAGAGCAGCGCCAGCTGGTTGACGAAGGCGATGTTCACGTTGCGGAACACGTTCTCGAGGAGCTTGGCCATCTCGGCCGCGTCGGGCGAGCTGAGCTCGACGACGTTGGCGTTGATGTGGCGAAGCAGCGCGGCGGCGCGTTTCGTGGCCTGCGGCGTCGTCGCCCCGACGAGCCGCGGCACGTCGCGCGAGGCGCTGGCCGGATCGCCGGGGTTCACCCGCTCCGGCGCAAAGGCGAGGTCGAAATCGCGGCCGGCGACGAGCCCGCGGCGCTCGAGGACCTCGCGGAACGGTCCGGTCGTGGTGCCCGGGAACGTCGTCGACTGGAGAACGATGAGCTGGCCGGAGCGGAGGCCTGCCGCGATCATCTCGGCGGCGCTCAGGACGGGGCCGAGATCGGGATCCTTCGAGTCGGTGATCGGTGTCGGAACGCACACGAAGATGGCGTCGGCGTCGTCGAGAAGGGCATCGGACGGGGCGGCGACGCGCAGGCCCTTGGCGAGGGCGGTCTGGAGGCGCTCGTCGCTGATGTCGTCGATCGGCGAGGTACCGGCCTGCAGCTCGGCGACCCGGGCGTCACTCGCATCGATCCCCACGACCTCCAGACCGGCCTCCTCGAACGCGATCGCGAGGGGCAGGCCCACGTAGCCGAGCCCGATGATGGCGACGCGCGCGTCGTGACCCATGCCGATCCTCCAGCGGCCCACGGCATCCGGTCGATCGCGGGGGCCGGCGTTGCGGTGGAACGGCCGAAGTCTAGCGGACGGCGGGCGGAGTCTCGTGCACGGGGCCGCGACTGCGGCGCCGTGCGGACGCAGCGCCGCGGCCAGCCGGGCGCCGTTGCGGCCCGCAGCGAACACGCCGAGGAATCACCTGCCGCAGCCACTGCGAATAGCCGAATATCCGGCAGCTCGCGGCCGAGGGGCGGCTCAGGGCGATATGCGGCTATTCGAACTGGCAGCGCAGCCGGAATCGTCAGGCCGTGCGGCGTGGACGCCGCGCGCAC
>DATNBW010000235.1:0-11386 GCA_035607275.1 Verrucomicrobiia bacterium
GGCCAGCCGCTCGGCGGCGAGGCGTATGTCGAGCTGACGGGATACGCGGCCGCCGTCCGCTGACGTCGGCGGGCGCGACTGTCAGGGGAGGCGCGATCGTCGGCGAGGCGCGATCGTCTGGCGAGGCGCGATCGATCAGGCGCGGTTCAGGGCGCGCTCGGTGACGCGGCGGGCAGCTCCACTCCGGCCGAGCCGGCGGCGGTCCGGACCGCGGCATCGAGCGTCGGCAGGCCGTCGAGGAGCTTGAGCATCGAGGTCGCGGCGGCCCGATATGCCGACCGGTTCTGGATCGATGCGACGAGGCCCGCCGCGGCGGTCTCGTGGACCTTGCCGTAGAACGTCGACAGGCGGCCACCGAGGGCGCTCGTCCCCGGCCACGCGGCGACCTGGACGGCGAGCTGCTGGCCGAACACCGAGTCCGCCGAGAGGGACCGCAGGATCTGGGCGATCGCGGACGAATCGATGACCCGCGCACCGACGGCCGCGCGCAGGCCGGCCGCGGCGTCGGTGAGCCGCGCGTTCGTGCCGACGACCTGGATGAGCGCCGAGCGGGCGATCGGCGGGATCCCACCCGGATCGGTCGGGGCCGTGGCGGTCGGAGCGGCGGTCGTGGTCGCGCTCGGCTTCGGCGTGCCGGTCGCGGTGCCGGTGCCATTCGAGCCGGTCAGCGGCCCGGCGCTCGGCACTGCGCCAACCGCAGCTGTCGCCGGCCCGGCACGCGTGAGGCCGAACGCAAGCCCGCCGCCGGCGCCGGCGAGGAGACCGACCGCCAGTCCGAGCACGACGAACGCCGACGCCTTGCCGAGCGCGACGCCGCGCACGAGGCGCAACCCGCACCCGGGACAGCGATGGGCGCCGAGGGCGAGCGGGCGGGAGCAGGACGGGCACGAGAAGATCGTCTGGCCGATCTCGCCGATCGCGATCGAAGTCGGCGGCGCAGGCATCGGCTCCGAATCGGCGCTCCTGCCAGGCGATCGCCGGCGCGGCCGGCGAGCGGCATCGACTGTCATTCGGGTCCGGCCTCCCTCGCAGGCGTGACGACCGCGATGTTCGGCGGCAAGGTGCCGTCGGGTGGAGTGTCGTGGACGTGGGTGCGGCGGGGCGTCCACCGAAGGTCCCGGCGCGGTCCGTACGTTCGGCGGCCGGAGTCGTGAAACCTTCGGCGCGCTCGCTGTCTCAATCTGGTACCGCCCACCTTTCGTCAGGCTCAACGGAGACATCGATGAGCGCACGACCCACGACGGATCCCCGGTCCGACACCCTGCGTCGCGGTGCAGGATCGGGCCCAGACCCCTTGCCGCCTCGCCGAGGCGGGCGGTCCGGGCGGATCGGCGGCGGCATGTTCCTGATGGCCATCGGCGTCGTCGGTCTCGTGCTCGTCGTCGCGACGGACCAGATCGTGCCGGCCAGTTCCGACCATCAGGCCCAGCTCCGGGTCTGGCTCGCCTCGCGGGCGGCGGGCCTGCTCAGTCTCATCCTGCTTGCTGTCCAGATCGTCGTCGGCCTGATCCTGAGCCATCCCGTCAACAAGACGACCTGGAAGCTCTCGAAGCGCCTGTTCCCGTGGCACGAGAATGTCTGGCTGTTCGTCCTCGTCTTCCTCGGCGCCCACATCGTCAGCATCGTCATCGACCCGTACGCGGGAGTCGGGATCGGCGGGGCGTTCATTCCAGGCCTGTCGAGCTATCGCAGCGCGCCCGTCGCGGTCGGGACACTCGCTCTCTACGGGCTGCTCGTGACCGGACTCACCGCGCGCTACACGAAGCTCCTGCCGGCCGGCGCCTGGTTGACGATCCATCGGGTCGGGATCGTCGTGTTCGTCCTCGGCTGGATGCACGGGCTCCTCGCCGGCACCGATTCGATGGCGCTCATCGGGCTATACACGCTGCTCGGCTGTGCCGTCGGCGGGGCTGCGGTCTATCGCTACTGGGTCGTCCGACAGGGTCGCCCTTCGTTCGCGACCTCGCTCCCGGAGGGTTCATGATGAACGTCGGTCAGCGCGTTCGGCGCGGTCTCGTCGTGGTCGGAGTGGTCGGCAGCCTGCTCGTCGGCGCCGCGTCGATCCGGGCCGCAGCAGCCTGGACGGCGGCGTCCGCGCCACTCGCCATCTCCCCCGCTTCGGCCGAGAGCCTGTCCGCGCGCCTGGCGGACGAGGAGGCTCGCTCAGCGGCGCTCCAGGCGCAACTCGACGAGCTTCGGGCCGGCGCAGCCGACCTGACCGGGGCGCTCGATGTCGCCCGGACGAGGATCTCGACCGATGCAGCCACGGCGGCCGCCCTGCGCACCCGCCTTGCGACGGCAACGACCCGCCTCGCAACCCTCGAGAAGTCGCTGGCCAGGGCCCGGGCCGCCGCCGCGGGGTCGCGCAACGCAGGCGGCTCCACGCGGGCGCCGACCCAGGCGCCGACGCATGAGGTCGACGACGGGGGCGAGACCGATGGCTGAAGCAATCCGGCCACCGAGCAGCGCGCCTGCGATCGTCCGCCGATCCGTCGGGCTCGCTGTCCTGCCGAGCCTGCCACCGCACGTCGGGACGATGTTCGGCCTGTCGATTGCCGGGTACGGTCTCGCCCTGGCCGTGGTCACCGGGCTCCAGGCGGCGAGTGAAGCCGCGATCAACGCGGATCGCACGCCGCTGGCGGGGACGATCGAGGCGATCGCCGCGCGCCATGATCGGCTCGAGGGCAGCCTTCGCGGCGCGTCTGATGCCTACGCGGCCGCAGCTGCCAGCTACCAGTCGATGGCTGACCGCCTCTCCGACGTCGATGACGGGCTTGCCTCGCTCGCTGCCTCCGTCAAGGCGGTGGACGGTGCGTCGAAGGCCCTCCCTGCGTCCGTCGCACTCCCGCCCGTCGTCCGCTCGGTTCGCACGGCTGTTCGGGCCGTCTCCCATGCGACGACCGGAGGCTCTGCGGCGCCCTGACCAACGCTTACCCGGGTTCGCGTCGAACGACAACGGGCCCGAGCCCGTTCACCACGCTCCGGACCGGCTCGCCCGCCACCGCCCGGCGGACGTTGTCGCTGACGAGGGAGAAGATCCGGCTCATGGCCTGGCTGGTCGTTGCGGCGGCATGACTGGACAGGAGGATCCGGTCCGATCGGCGGAGCGGCGAGTCGTCCGGCAGCGGTTCACGCTCGAAGACGTCGACCGCCGCGCCGCGCAACCGGCCCGTCTCGACGGCGCCGAGCAGCGCGAGATGGTCGACGACCCCGCCTCGCGATGCATCGATGACGATCGCGCCGCGCGGAAGCTCCTCGAGGATCGCCGAATCGATGAGCCCGCGGGTCTCGGGGACCAGCGACACGTTGACGACGAGCACGTCCGAGCGAGCCGCCAGCTCCGGCAGGCGCATCCAGGTCGCCCCGCCCTCGTCCTCGGCCGAGCGCCGGTGGCGCGTCCAGTAGCCGACGTCGCAGCCGATCGCCCCGAACAGCGCCGCGACCCGGCTGCCGACCGCCCCGAACCCGACGACGCCGACCCGAAGGCCGGCGATCTCGGTCGCCCCGCGCTCCGGCAGCTCGAATTGCGGCCAGTCGCCGGCCCGGACGCGGCCGTCGACCCAGGCGAGCGAGCGCGCCACCGCGAGGGCCGCACCGAGGCACCACTCCGCGACGGACGGGGCGTTGAGGCCGGCGGTGTTGGCGACCACGACGCCGGCGGCCGTCAGCGCCTCGAGATCGACGTTGTCGAGACCGACGCTCGGCGACATCAGGAACGCCAGCCGCTCGGCGACGGCGACCTCGACCGCATCGACCCGGAGCGCGCCCGACCAGTCGGAGACGACGATGTCGGCCTCACCGATCGCGGACCGGACGGCTTCCGGCGTTCGCTCGGCCGGGAAGGAGACGCGAAGCCCGGGGATCCCGTCGAACCACGCCTCGACCCGCTCGGGCGGGACCGGCGCGAGCGACAGGAGCCGCCAGTCGGCCGTCTCGTCGGTCGGAGCTGTGCGCGGCTCGCGGCCGTCAGCCGGTGACGAACTCGCCGCCATCGACCGAGATGATGTTGCCGCTGATCCAGTCCGAATCCGTCGCGCTCAGGGTCACGATCGCGTCGGCCACGTCCTGGGTCGTCGTCATCCGGCCGTGCGGGTTGCGGGCGAGCGTGACGTCGATCATCCGCTGGTTCTCCGGGATCTTCCGGAGGGCCGGGGTGTCGGTGACGCCGGCCCGGATCGAGTTGGCCGCGATCCCCGTTCCGAGACGGGCGAACTCCATCGCCAGCTGGCGGATGTGCGACTCCATCGCGGCTTTCGCGCCGGACACCACGCCGTACGACGGAACGACCCGGCTCGTTCCCTCGGACGTCATCGCGTAGATCTTCGAGCCACGATCCAGGAAGCCGCCGCGGTACAGGTCCTGGACCCAGTAGACGAGGCTGTTGGCCATCACGTCCTGGGTCATCTCCATCTTCTTGCGGTCGACCGCGTCCTTCGGGTCGTCCGCGAGGAAGGGCACGAGCGACCCGAACGCGAGCGAGTGCATGACGACCCGGACATACGGCTTCCGGCCGGCCGCCTCGCTCTCGTCGAAGCGGGACCGGAGCTGGGCGAGCGCGCCGGCGCGCTTCTCGTCGTCGGCCGCGTTCATGTTGACGAACAGGGCCTCGCTTCCGGCAGCGGCGATCCCGGCCTTGACCTCCTCGACATGGGCCAGCGCGGCGCGGAAGTCGAGATGGATGCCGGCGATCCTGTAGCCGGCTGCGGCGAGGGCCAGGGAGGTCGCCTCGCCCATGCCGCTCGATGCGCCGAGGATGAGCGCCCAGCGCTCGCGATCGTCCGTCATCGGAGTCCTCCGGGTGTGCCGGCCGCGAACGGCGCGGGTTGGCGCTGACAGGATCGCCGGCCCGGTCAACGGTCGGGACGGCTCGCCGAGGTCGCTCGCGAGCGGCCCGCCGAGTCTAGCAGCGGCCCGGGTCGCGACTGGGCGGGTTCGGTGCAGTCGTGCAGGCGCCGCGGGCGTCGCGAGGTCGCGGGAGCGCCCCCGCCGGAGTGACTCGCGCGTCCGAAGGCGACGGATCCAGGCGGCCCTTCAGGCGCAACGGCCTGTCACCCGGGAGTCCACCGGACCGATCGATCGGGACCGATCGGCAGGTACGCTGTGTCCGCCGTGGCCGAGTTGAAGACCGAACAGATCGTCGCCCTGCTCGCCCCGATCGTGATCATCCAGATCGGGTTGATGATCGCGGCCCTGTACGACCTCGAGAAGGAGGAGCGTCGGGTCCGGGGCGGAAGCAAGCTCGTGTGGGCGCTCGTCATCGTGTTCGTCAACGTCGTCGGTCCGCTCGTCTACCTCATCGCCGGGCGGGAGGAGGCGTGACCGCGGCCGTGTCCGCTCCGAGCGCGACGCCAGCCGAGGCGGTCGTCCATGAAGAGGTCGCGATTCGCGCCCGCGGACTGGCGAAGCGCTTCGGGCCGATCGTCGCCCTGGACGGCCTCGATCTGGACGTGCCGGCCGGCTCGATCTTCGGCCTGCTCGGCCCGAACGGCGCCGGCAAGACCACGACGATCCGGATCCTGACCGGGCTTGCCCGGCCGTCGGCGGGCACGGCGACCGTCGCGGGCGTCGAGGTCGGGCTTGACCGACCGGAGCTGCGCCGTCGCCTCGGGTACCTCGACCAGGATCCGCGGTTCTACCCGTGGATGCGGGGTCGGGAGCTCCTCGAGCTGGTCGGCCGGCTCGTCGGCCTCGAGGGCGCGGACCTGCGCGAGCGGGTGAGCTCGATGCTCGAGCGGACCGGGCTCGCGGACGTCGCAGGCCGTCGGATCGGCGGCTATTCGGGCGGCATGCGCCAACGCCTCGGCATCGCCCAGGCGCTCCTGGACCGGCCGGCCGTCGTGTTCCTCGACGAGCCGGTCAGCTCGCTCGATCCCGAGGGCCGGCGCGACGTCCTCGAGCTGATCGAGGGCCTGCGCGGCGAGACGACCGTCGTCGTATCGACCCACGTCCTGTCCGACGTCGAGCGCGTCTGCGACCGCGTCGCGATCCTCGACCGCGGCCAGCTCGTCGCGGAGGCGCCGCTCGATCGGCTGCTGGCCGAGCACCTCCGCCCGCTCTACCGGCTGGTACCGGAGCCGGGCCAGCGCGAGGCGGTGGCCGGGTTCGTCGAGCGCGTTCGGGGCTCGCCGTGGGTGACCGACATCGTGACGGCGTCCGACGGCGACGTGCGGGTCACCGTCCGCGACCCGGCCGTCGCCGGTGCCGCGCTGCTGGCGATGGTCGTCGACCAAGATCTCCGACTCGCCGCGTTCGAGCGAGTCCGTCCGACGCTCGAGGACGTGTTCCTCGAGCTCGTCGGAACGCCGAGCGCCGACGAGCTCGACGGGCGCGGCTACGTCCGGCCGCGCGAGGCCGAGCGATGATGGCCGGTCTTGGGACCTTCCTTCGCAAGGAGCTTCTCGAGCAGTGGCGGACGCTTCGCCTGCCGGTGGTGGCGATGATCTTCCTGCTCGTCGGTCTGAGCTCGCCGCTGCTCGCCCGGTTCACCCCGGACATCCTCGAGGCCGTGGCGGGCGATCAGTTCCAGGTCGTGCTGCCGACCCCCACCGCGGCCGACGCCGTCGATCAGCTCGCGAAGAACCTCGGCCAGTTCGGTGGGCTGATCGCCGTTCTCCTGGCGATGGGCTCCGTCGCGACCGAGAAGGAACGTGGGACCGCGGCCCTGTTCCTGACGAAGCCGCTGAGCCGCGCGGCGTTCCTCACTGCGAAGCTCCTGGCGATCGGGCTGACGCTCGGGGTGTCCGTCGCGATCGCCACCGCCGGTGCGTGGTTCTACACCTTGGTCCTGTTCGAGCCGCTGGCCCTGCCCGGGGTGGCCGCCGGCGGCGTGCTCCAGTGGCTGACCTTGATGGCCTGGGCGTCGATCACGTTCGTCGGGAGCACGCTGACCCGCTCGAGCCTCGCCGCGGCCGGCCTCGGGATCGTCGCCTTCATCGTCGTCGGGATCCTCGGCGTGCTTCCGAACGTCGGCACCTTCCTGCCGACCGGGCTCGGCGGTCCGGGGCGCGCGCTCGCGCTCGGCGTTCCCGGGCCCGATCCGATCGTGCCGACGGTCGCGACGATCGTCCTGATCGGCGCGACCGGGCTCGTCGCCTGGCTCGCGTTCCGTCGCCAGGAGCTCTGATCCGCCGCTTCAATGGCCATCCCGGGAATCGTCCCGGGCCCGGTCCCCGGTCAGGGAACCGCGGCGGACGGCGCGGGGAACCCCGGCTCGGCGCTCGACAGCTCGTTGCCGACCTCCTCGAGGATCGTCGCGTCCGGACCGAACCCTCCGCCGCCGAAGTTCTGCCCGATGTCGTCGGTCAGCGCCGGCGGTGGCGGGACGATCTGGACGGGCTGGCCCGGGTTGCTCGTCGAGATCAGGATCCGGGCCGAGACGCCCTGCATGGACAGCGTCGTCCGCAGCTCGCTGATCACCGACGTCGCCTGGTCGACGAGGACGTCGACGTCGAAGCTCGGGATCATCGCCCGGCTCGCCGCGTCGATCGGCGCCCCGAGCAACGGACCGAGCGCGGCCCCGAGGCTCTGGCCGTCGATGTGGGCGACGACGTGGTCGCACGTCCCGAGCGTGCACGACGATGCCTCGCTCAGCTCGTAGGTGACCGAGGGGTTGGACAGGAGGTTCGACAGCATCGTCGCGATCTGCTCGTTCGTCGGGCCGCCGCCGAATCCACCGCCAATCCCGGCCGGGATCTTCGACCAGCGCCCGGTCGAGCTGTTCCGGGTGAAGGTCGCGGTCGTCGTCACGATCACGTCCTGGACCTGCTGCGCCGGAGCCCCGTTGCCGACGATCGCCGCCGGCATCGTGGTCGTCGCCCGTCCGGCGAACTGGCGGGTCGCGAGGTCGACGTCGGCGTCGACCCCCATCGTCATCACGCCCCGCGGCTGGCCGATCCCGCCGAGCGCCCCGCCACCCAGGTCGGAGGCAACCTCGATGTGCAGACGGAGCGACGGCACTGCGGCCGTCGATGCGATGGCCGTGACGAGGATCTGGCGCGGATCGGTCGGTCGCGGGGAGGCGTCACCGTTGCCGCATGCGGCGAGCGCCAAGGCGCACGCGAGCCCGAACGCCAGCCACCGTGCGCGCCTGACGTGGCTCGTGATCCCGCCGGCTCCGACCTTCATGTCCCCCTCCGGATGCCACCACGGCTCGTGTGTCCCGGGCGTCCCCGCGCGACGGCTGGCTCAGACGATACCTGCCGCGCGCAACTGGGCGATCTCGTCCGGAGCGTAGCCGAGCTCCGCGAGGATCTCATCCGTCTGCTCGCCGAGGAGCGGCGGCGGCGTCCGGACCGTCGCCGGCGTGCGGGCCAGCGCGAACGGGGGCGCGACCTGGCGGATCGGCCCGAGGCGCGGATGGATCACATCGACCGTCGCGTCCACCGCCCACGGCGAGGCGAAGGCGGCGGCCACGTCGTTGATCGGGCCGGCCGGAACGTCGGCCGTCTCGAGGGCCGCGAGCCAGTCGGCGGTCGTCCGTTCCGCGAAGCGCGCGGCGAGGGTCGGGATCAGGCCGGCGCGGTTCGTGACCCGGTCGCCGTTCGTCGCGTACTCGGGGTCGTCGGCAAGGGCCGGCAGGCCGAGCGCCCGGCAGAACCTCGGCCACTGGCGCTCGCTGCCGACGGCCACCGCAATCGAGCCGTCGAGGGTGTCGAAGGCCTGGTACGGGACGATGTTCGGGTGGGCGTTGCCGAGCCGGCCCGGGGTGTCGCCGGCGAAGGCGTTCTGGGCCTGGTTGACGAGCGCCGCCAGGGTCGAGCCGAGCAGGGACAGGTCGATCCGCTGGCCGCGCGGCGGGCGGCCCGGCGCGCCTTCGCTGCGATCGCGATCGCGGTCGCGGTCGCGCCCGAGCAGCGCGGCCAGCACGGCAACGGCCGCGTTCATGCCGGTGACGACGTCGCTGATCGCGACCCCGACCTTCGTCGGCCGCCCGCCGTCCGCGTCCGCGTCGCCGGTGATCGACATCAGCCCGGATTCGGCCTGGATCACGAAGTCGTAACCCGGCCGGGCCGGATCCGGGGCGGCCGGCCCGTAACCGGTGATCGAGAGGTGGACGAGCGCCGGGTTGACCTCGTCGAGGACGTCGTCGCCGAACCCGAGCCGGGCGAGGCCGCCGGGCCGGTGGTTCTCGACGAGCACGTCCGCGCCGGCGAGCAGCCGGCGGAGGACGAGGCCGCCCTCGGGCTGGCGGAGGTCGAGCCGGATCGAGCGCTTGTTCCGGTTCACCGCCAATGCGTAGGCGGCCGTTCGGGTGCCGTCCTCGAGCGACCCGACCCACGGCGGGCCCCAGCCGCGCGTCGCGTCCCCGTCGGGCGGCTCGACCTTGATCACGTCCGCCCCGAGATCGGCGAGAAGCATCGTCGCGTAGGGCCCGGCGAGGACGGTCGAGCAGTCGACGATCCGGATCCCGGTCAGCGGTCCGGGCTCGGCCGGGGTGTGGGGGCGTGCCATGCGCGGATGGTAGGCCGGTGGCGGGCGGCGAACGGCGCTCCGGTGCGATGATGCGGCCATGACCGACGAACCGACCGCCTCCGACAGCCACCTCGCCTCCGCCACGGCGGACGCTCCGGCACCCGAGCCCCACCGCCCGACCCTGATGACCGTCCATGCCCATCCCGACGACGAGACGATCGGGACGGGCGGCGTCATGGCCAAGTCCGTGGCCGCCGGCCGGCGTGTCGTCCTCGTCACGTGCACCCGCGGCGAGCAGGGCGAGATCGTCGTGCCGGCGATCGACACGCCCGACAACCACCGGCGGCTCGGCGAGCTGCGCGCGGCCGAGCTCGAGGCGGCGATGGGCGAGCTCGGCGTGACCGAGTGGGAGAGCCTCGGCTACCGCGACTCGGACATGATGGGCCGCGAGGGGAACGACGATCCCCGGACCTTCTGGCAGGCCGACGTCGACGAGGCGGCCGGTCGCTTGACGTGGCTCATCCGGCGCTACCAGCCGGACGTGATCACCACCTACAACAGCTTCGGCGGGTACGGCCACCCGGATCACATCCGGGTCCACGACGTGTCCGTCCTCGCCTTCGCCCGGGCCGGCGACCCGGCGTGGTATCCGAAGCAGCTCGAGAACGGGCTGCAGCCATGGACGCCGTCGAAGCTCTACGAGACCGCGATCCCGGCCTCGGTCCGGGACGCGATGAGCGAGGCGATGAAGCGGGCCGGCAAGCCCAGCTTCTGGGATCCGCCGGAGGACGCCACGCCGGAGCAGCTCGCCGAGCGCGAGGAGCTCATGGCGAAGATGCTCGTCCCCGACGAGAAGATCACGACCTGGGTCGACATCGCCGGCGACCCGATCGACCGCAAGTGGCGGGCGATCCAGCGCCACGTCACCCAGATCGCGATGGACAGCGGCTTCATGGTCTTCGGCGAGGAGGGCTGGAAGGAGCACTGGGCCAAGGAGGCGTTCGTTCTCCGCGAGTCGACCGTCGCGACGACGAAACCCGAGGACGACCTCTTCGCCGGGCTGACCTGACTTCGACCGCTGCGACTGCGTTCGTCGCGCTGGGGCGAGGATGGCAAGGCGCCGCCGAGGACCGCAGCGAGCAGGCTCGGACGCCTGTGAGCGAGGCCCGCAGGCGGCAACGCCGCCATCGTCGTTCCAGGGCGGAAGCCGTTACCAGGGCAGCATCCCCCTGGAGGCGTCAAAGACCTGGCCCATCACCATCCTCCCGTCGCCGGCCGGGTCGAGGAAGTTGGGCTGGGCCTTGTCGAGGATGATGTGCGGCCGCATCCGGGCCTGGACAAGGGTCGGGCCGTGGAAGGTCAGCTCGAGGGTGATCCCCTCCATCGTCGGGATCGACCACGTCTGGTCGAAGACGAAGTTGCCGAGGGCGTACCAGATCGGCTTGCCCTCGTAGACCTCGACCGCGCCGGCCCAATGGGCGTGGTTGCCGATGACCATGTCGGCGCCGGCATCGATCGCCGCCCGGGCGAGGTTCTGCTGGCCGGCGAACGGGGTCGGGTCGTACTCGCTGCCCCAGTGCGGGAAGACGATCACGACCTGGGCGCCTCGCTTGCGGGCGGCCGCCACGTCGGCCTTCAGGGCCGCGGGCGTCATCTGGGCGCTGCCGGCGCGGCTGGCGCCCGCGCCGTAGTCGCGCCGGATCGTGTCGTAGGCGAGGAACGCGACCTTGATGCCGCCCGCCTCGAGGATCGCCGGCTTGCGCGCCGCCGCGAGGTTCTTCCCGGCGCCGCTCGAGCGGATCCCGTACTTCTTGAGATTCGCGATCGTCTGGAGGATCCCATCGCCGCCGGCATCCCGGATGTGGTTGTTGGCGAGCCCGACCCAGTCGATCCCGGCGTCGGCAAGGCCCTTGATCAGCTTCGGGTCGGCCGTGAAGCGCAGCCCCGTCGTGTGGTAGCTGAAGCCGTTCGGTGC
>DATNBW010000236.1:0-7166 GCA_035607275.1 Verrucomicrobiia bacterium
GAGGACGATGTCGACGCCCATCGCACCCCACGGCAGCGCCGCCGGGTCCTTCTCCTTGAGGACCCTGATCTCGCGACCGTCGATGATCAGCGCGTCCTCGGTGTGGTCGACGGTTCCCGGATAGGCGCCGTACGTCGAGTCGTGCTTGAAGAGGAGCGCGTTCAGCGACGTGTCGACGAGGTCGTTCACGGCCACGACCTCGACGTCCGGGGTCCGCTCGATCAGGGCCTTGAGCGACTGACGGCCGATCCGCCCGAAGCCGTTGATGCCGACGCGCACAGTCATCGTTCGTGTCCTCCGCGAGCGCGAGCGCCAGATGGCGCCCGGTTGTTGTTCGTCATCCGGTCCGCGAGGTCGGGCGCTGTGCTCAGCGCGCGCGAGGCCTCACCCGTACGGTGTCATCGTACGCCGTCGCGGCACCAGAGCCGTCCGGCCCGGAGGTTTCGGGCCGGTTGCCGATTGGTCGCGGTCGGCGGTCGGGGCCTGATGCCCGGCCTCGCCAGTGCCTCCCGGCCCGAGAATCGAACGACCCCCGCCGTTGCCGGCAGGGGTCGCGTTCGACGTTCGAACTCGGGACGGCGTCAGCCGCCGATCTTGAAGACCTTGCCACCGCACTTCGGGCAGGTGCCCTGAAGCGCCGGCTTGCCGTTCTTCATCGTGATCTTCTGGGGATTCACGACTTCGACTTTCATCTTGTCCTTGACGCAATAGGCTTCGGCCATGGAGCGGGCTCCTCCTCGGTTCAGCGTGGCGTCACGGGAACCCTCGTCCCGTGTCCGCATCTCACGTTCGGTTCCAGAGCGACGGTCGCCAGCGATCCGTCCCTGCTGCTCGCTTCTGACGATCCATGTCGGCCAGGATCAGGAGCGCTTCGAGCCCCGTCTCCACGCACGCCGCCTCTGCCGCGTCCTTCGCCTCTCCCTCGATGAACGCACCGGTCGTGCGCTGCGCGTAGACCGCACAGACCACACCGGCCCGACAACGAGCGAGGGTTGCGAGGACCAGAAGCGCCGACGCCTCCATCTCGAAGTTCATCACGCGCTGGCGCGCCATGTCCTCCGCCAGATCAGGGTAACGGATGGGCAGTTGCGGGATGGGGCGCCCTTGCGCCCCGAAGAACCCCGGTGCCGTGGCCGTCACCCCGACATGAGTCCGGTGACCGAGCCGCTCCGCAGCCTCGATGAGCGCCAGGACCGCCTCGTAATCGGCGACCGCAGGATAGCCATCGTGGACGAAGAAGCTCGTCGTCGACTCGAGCCGGACCGCGCCGGTCGAGACGATCAGGTCCCCGAGGGCGACCTCCGGCTGGAGGGTCCCGCAGGATCCGACCCGGACGAAGGTCGGCCGTTCCGTGATCGCCAGGATTTCCGCCACCGTGATCTCGACATTGTCCGTACCGATCCCGGTCGAGACGACCGAGACCCGGGTGTCGCGATACGTTCCGGTGACCGAGGCGAACTCCCGGTGCCGTCGCTCGAACTCGATGTTGTCGAGGCGCGCGGCGATCCTGGTCGTCCGGTCGGGGTCACCGGGGAGGAGGATGTACTCGGCCAGGTCACCCCGTCCGAGTCCGATGTGGTATTGCCGTTCTCCGATGGGGAGGGCTACGCGGGGATCCGCGTTCGGCAAGACCTCTTCCCTCACTCTGGCGTGCTTCGCAGGCGCGAAACTCGGCCGAGGATAGTCCCGCGTTCTCGCGAGCGTCAAGCACGGCCACGCACGAGTCACGCACGGCGGACGGCCCGCTGACGGTCGCTCGGCCCGTGCTCACCGGCCTTCCGTCGTCGGTTCCCTGCCGGGCAGGTTGGCCGGTGCCGCCGGATCGGGCCGCGCGGAGGCCCCCGGACCGGGCCGCGACGAGGCCGCCGGGACCATCGCCCCGATGGTCGCGACCTGGCCCGGAATCCCTCCCGGACCGACCGCAGCCGCCATCGCGGCCGCCGACCCCGGGCTGGCGACGAGTGCCGCCAGGCGATCCGCGATCCGGGCCGCGAACCGCCGGCGCATCCGCTGGCGCCGGAGCATCGTGACCGCGAGCGAGGCCAGGGAGACGAGGACGATGCCCGCGATCCCGATCTCCGGGATCGCCGGATCGCCGAGTCCCGCCGCGACGCGAGACGACGGCCCCGACACGACACCCGGGCCGGCGCCCGACGCGGAGTCCGACGGACCCGATCCGAGGTCATCGCTCGGGCCGGCGGAAGGATCGTCCACTCCGAGGTCGCCGACGAGGACGATGCCGGCCGGGTCATCGACCACGATGATGACCGCCCCGCTCGACGCGTCGAGCTGGACCCGGCCGGTCGCGCTCAGGGCGTCCCCGACGACGATCGAGCCGGCCACGTCGGCGGCGGCCGCGCGGAGTCGAACGGCCGTGACCCCAGTTCCGTCGTCGAGCTGGAAGCCGTCCGCGGTCACTGTCTGGACCAGGCCGCCGACCCGAACGGTCTCTCCGACGTGGGAGCCCAGAGCCGCAAGGTCGAGCTCGGGTGGATTGCCGAGCGCCGAGCCCGCGCCGGATGGCGACCCGGCCGGTACCGATCCAGCGCCGGCCGATGAGCCCTGCCCACTCGAGCCCGGCGAGGCGGCTGGATCGCCCGCCACGCCGCCGATCGTGAGGTCACGCGACGACCGCGGCAGGATCGCGAACCGCCGGTCGCTCGCCGAGGGATACGGCCGCCGAACGATCCCGACGACCGTGGCCGTTCGACCGGTGACGACCGCGGCCGCGGGAATCGCCGCTCCGGCCAGTCCGACGATCGGAACCCGCGTCCCGCCGACGAGCAGCTCCGCCGTCCAGCGATCGCCCGATCGGTGGACCTCGAGCAGGTCGCCCCGGACGCGCACGAGACGCCATTCGTGCGCCGCGCCCGGCGCGACGCGGAGCTCCAGCGCGGCGACGGTCGCCGATCCCAGACGCCGGACGGTCGTTGCCCGGAGCCGCGGCGCGCCGTACGCCCGGCCGACCTCGCCGCTGACCCGGACCCTGGCGCCGATCGGTGGCGCGGTCGATCCCGCAGGCAGGAGGACCTCGATCGCGGCGGTCCCGTCCTGCACGATCACGCGCCGGCTCGTGGCGTCGAGCAGGGATGCCGGTGCCGTGACGGATCCCTCGATCGTCTGCCTGCCGCCGCCCGCCAGGATGGCCGTTGCGATCGAGTGGATCGTGTCGCTGCCGGACCCGGCGCTCGCCGACGGCGATGGGGACGGGCTGGCCGACGGCGCGCTGCCGCCGAGCCGAACGACGTCCGCCAGGCCGCGGATCCAGACGCGATAGCCGTCCTCGGCGTCCTTGCGACTCGCCCGCTGGCCCGCGATGCCGGTCATCGCGAGGTGATCGCCGCCGGCGACGGCCTCGGTCGACAGCCCGGCGGAAGCGTCGGCGACCATCCGGACCGTGCCGTGCGCGGTCGTCACGATGAACGTGAGGTCACCGCTCGTGGACTTGACCGGGCGGCCCAGCGCGACGCCGTCGACCCTGACCAGGCGAGCCTCGACGCCCTCGCCGAGCGTCAGCCCGTCGACGGCGGCTGCGGTCGGCAGCGCGCGCGATCCCAGGTTCTGGATGCTCGAGATCGCCCGCACCTCGAGCTGGCCGTACGGATCTGCCAGGGTCCCGGTCAGCTCGAGCCATGTGCCGACCGTCGGCCGCGGCGCGGTGTCCGGGAGCCGGACGACGATCCCGGCGGTCGCGTCCTGGATCGCGATCAGAGCGGGCGTTCCCAGCCGGCCGGCCTCGGCGGTGACGACGCCGCCGACCGTGACCCGGCCACCGACGGCGATGGCTCGCGCGTCGGCGATCGAGAGCATCGGCGCGCTCGAGGGCTGGGGCGTCGCGGAGGGCGTGAGCGTCGGCGCCGGAGTGGCAGTCGGGGCGGGCGTCGGACTCGGCACCGGCGACTCTGAGGATGTCGGCACCGGCGTACCGGTCGGCAGCGCACTCGGAGCCGGCGTCGGGGCCTGGGTTGGCGTTGGGGTGGGCGACGACGTCGGGGTCGGTGTGGGGGTCGGGCTCGGGGTCGGCGGCGCGACGACGACGAGCTCGCCGGCGAGCGTGGCGTGGAGTCGATATCCGGCCATTCCCGTCCCGCTGCTGTCACGCTGGCCGAGCGGACCGAGGGCAATCACGTCGTCGCCGGTCGCGATGGTCTGTCCTGCCTGAGCCAGGTTCGCGACGACGAGGCGAAGCGGGCCCGTGCCGTCGTCGACCGTCACGCCGAGCCCGTCACTCAGGGCCGTCGGAGCCTCCGTCACCGTGCCCTCGACCGAGATCCGGATGCCCTCGAGAAGCTCGCCGGCCCCGCCGGTGGTGCTCCCGACGGGCTCGGGCATCGTCCCGTCGCCGACGATCTGGACGGTCGCGGCCGGGACATTGACGACGCGCAGGCTGAAATACGAGCCGATGACGCCGTCGACGACAACCGAGGCACCGGCGGGGATCGGGCTGGCGAGCGATACGTCGAGCCGGATGGCGATCCCGTCGGTGGCGTCCTGGAGGAAGCCGATCCGCCCCGAGTCGATGGCGCCGAGGTCCGTCGTCAGCGTCCCCGCGAGCCGAACCGCGGATCCATCGGGCAGGGACCGGGCGTCGATGATCGCGATCGTCGAGGTGGCGGTCGGGCCCGGCGTCGGGCTCGGCGTCGGGCTCGGGGTTGGCGTCGAGGTCGGCGTCGGGCTCGGGGTTGGCGTCGAGATCGGCGTCGGGCTCGGACTTGGTGTCGGGCTCGGCGTTGGAGTCGGGCTCGGCATTGGTGTGGGTGTCGGGCTCGGGCTCGGCGTCGGCGTCGGCGTCGGTGCCACGGTCGGGGACGGGCTCGGCGAGGCGCCCGGATCCGGCGTCGGGGCCGCTGCGAGGTTCTGCGGAGATGGCGTCGCGACGTGGAAGTCGGCGGCATTGGCATTGGTGTCGAGCCCGTTGCCGGCGGCTCCGCCGGGCAGACGTTCGATGCTCGAGCCGGCGGCAGGCGCCGGCGCGGCCGTCCCCTCGACGAATGCGTTCGTTGCGTCGCCCCACGCGACGGCGTCGATCGGGGTTCCACCGATCGGGCGCAGGACGATCGCTCCGCCGGTCGCGGCAAAGCCGCCGGAGTAGGTCAGATCGGCCGACCCGGCGACGATCCCGGCGGCGTTCGCGACGAGCAGGTGCCGGCCCGGGTCGAGGACCTGGCTTGCGGCCCACGTCGCCTTGCGGGTCACGGTCGACCCGCTCGATGTCACGTAGACGAGCTCCAGGCCGATCAGATCGACCGCGCCCGGCCCCGCGTTCGCGATCTCCGCGAACTCGTCCGACGCCGAGGCGCCGCCCGTCTGGATCTCGGAGACCACGAGGGTCGAGGTCGGCCAGCTGACGGCCGCCGTCCCGATTCGTGGCCGCGCCTCGATCGATGCGCCCGTGAACGGACGGTGAGCCGCCGACGCGAGGGCGGAAACGACCAGGACGAGTGCGAGGGCAAACGGCAGGGCAGCAGGCCCAGCCCGTCGGGCGCGCGACATCAACGACCTCCCGGCGGGGTTGTCGAACCGCGGGCCGCGCCATGCGACGGCCCGGATGAGGCGGAGCCACGGTTGTAGCAGGGACCGCTCGACGGGCCGTTGACGACCGCCGCACCGCGACTCCATCGCGGCTGCATCCGGGATGCACGTCAGCTGTCGCCCGACACATCACGCCATGCACGGCGCCTGCACGACGCCTTCATCGCGAATGCACTGCACCTGCACCGGGTCTTCCGCCGCCGCCCCGGCCCGCCCGATCGCGGCCGACGCCCCGAACGCGTACGATGCCCGGACCCGTCGCGTCCGACCGACACCCCCATCCGGAACCCGCGCCCGTCCCCGCAGCGGGCGCCCACCCTTCCTGGAGGCACCGTGGCCCGAGCCAAGCGAACCGACCGAGCCGAGGCTCGGCGACGTTACCGCGCGACCTTCGCCGACCCGATCGAGGAGGGCGACCTCGAGGCCGACGCCGAAGGCGGGGCCACCGGCGCAGCCCCGGCCACGCGCGGCGGTGCGGTTGCCCGAACGCGAGCCGCGGCGAGCGCCCAGCCGGCCGCCGCCACGCCGCGACCCGGCGTCGGAGCGGCGTTCCGGTCGTCATTCCGCCCGCTCGACCTCCGCGGCGATTTGCGCGCCCTGCCCCAGATCGTCACGCACTGGTCGTTGTACGTACCGGTCATCCTGGCCGGAATCGCGGTGGCGTCGGTGCCCTTCTTCATGTCGTCGCCGCTCGCGGGCACGCTGTTCGGCTACTTCTCGGGCCCGGCACCGTTCGGCACCGCGTTCATCGCCGGTCTGTTCGCCCCCCGAGCGAGCTACCTCGTCGGAATGCTCGCGGCGCTCGCGTCCGTCGGGTTCATGGCGCTCGCGTTCGCCGTGGGACCGTTCGGTGGCGCCCTCGACGGGATGAAGGACGTGACGACCGGTGCGCCGTTGTCGGAGGCATCGGCGAAGTCGATCCTGCTGACGGAGGCGCTGTTCACCGGCGTTCCGCTCGCCGCGCTCGTCGCCGCCGCAGGGGCGTGGTACCGCCGGTTCCTGAACCGGGCGAACCCGAACCGTGCCCGTCGCACGACCCCGACGAGCCGCCGTCCCGACGGCAAGGTCCCCAAGAAGCCTCAGCAGCGCCCCATGCTTGCGCGGAGGCGCTGACGAGGGCTGTCGCATCTGCGCACGCCATCGCGGCGTTGCGCCCTGCGCTCCTCGCTCACGGGGCATCCGAGCCCGCTCGCTCCGGTGCTCGGGCGCGCCTTGCGCTGACGCACGCATCTGCGACGAACGCGGTCGGGTCGTCTCCGCGCTCCGCCCCTCCGCGACGAACGCGGTCGGGTTCGGAAAGGTTTCGGTCAGCCCATTCGGCGCATGCCGGCCATTCCGAGCTGCTTGACGCCGGTCGGCTGCTCCGGGGCGCCGGCGGTCGCGGCGACCTCGACGAGCGGGCGAACCTCGTGGGCGATGACGTTGACGACCGACGACTCGCGCTGGAGCTCCCCGTCGACGAGCAGCAGGGCGTGCCGCCGGACGACGCTCCGCAATCGCGCCCAGGTGCCCGGCCAGAGCGTGACGTTGACCATCCCGGTCTCGTCCTCCAGCGCGAGGAAGACCGTGCCCTTGGCCGTCATCGGGTGCTGCCGGGTGACGACCAGCCCGCCGATCCGGACCCGGCCCGAGCG
>DATNBW010000247.1:0-4443 GCA_035607275.1 Verrucomicrobiia bacterium
CGGACCTGCATCCGGCGGGCCTTGCCGATCGCCGGATGGGGGATGTCGCCGTCGCCGGCGATCTCGTTGCTCGTGTCGACGACGACGACCCGCTTGCCGAGGTCGTCGGCGAGGACGCGGGCGGCCTCGCGGAGCATCGTCGTCTTGCCGATGCCCGGCCGGCCCATGATCAGGATCGACTTCCCGCTGTCGACGAAGTCGCCGATGATGTCGATCGTTCCGTAGACCGCGCGCCCGATCCGGCAGGTCAGCCCGACGATCTTGCCGCTCCGGTTGCGGATCGCGCTGATCCGGTGGAGGGTCCGCTCGATCCCCGCCCGGTTGTCGTCGCCGAACGTGCCGATGTGATCGACGACGTGGGCGATGTCGGCCTCGCTGATCTCGCGCTCGAGGAGCCCGACCTCGCTGTCCGGAAAGCGCGCCTCCGGACGCCGGCCCAGGTCGAGGACGACCTCGATCAGCGCCTCCTTCTCGGGCAACGCGTGAACGGCGTCGACGATCTCCTGCGGCAGGGCCGCGAGGAGCGCGTCGAGGTCGTCGATCGATTCGCGGCGCCGGTCAGCGGACAACCGATCCCTCCTTGGGGGTCAACGGACCCCGGCCGGCACGAGCGCCGGCTCGGCGACACGAACGAGCGTGTCCTTCATCAACAGGGTCACGGTGGCGATCGTACCGAAGCCGGCGTCTTCGAGCCGTCGATCGATCGGCGACTCGTACGTCCGGACCGGGGCGATCACCCCGTGCTCGCGCCGGGACGCCGCGTCCTTCTCGGTCCGGGCCCGGATGATCCCGAGGGCGAACGAGGCGAGCGAGGACAGGTCGGCATCGGGCCGGCCGAGGAGCTTGAGGTAATGGGGCTGATCCTCCTTGGCGACCCCGATCTGGGCGAAGCCGTCGATGGCGTTGCCCTCGCGGCCGCCGTCGACGCTGTCCTGGACGAATGCCTCGACATCGGCGAAGCGGAGGATGGGAGCGAGGCTCGAGCGGGGCACCCGCCAGTTCGTGCCCTGGCGCTCCCAATCAGGGAGGCGGATCCCTTCGAGGCGCTGGACCGGCTGGGGCGTCGCCGCGGCATACAGACGGGCCAGCGGCAGGGCATCGAGCGGAGTCGCCGAGCGGATCCGGCAGTCCTTCATCTGCTGCTCCGTCCAGGTCTCCGGCAGGGTCTGGTCGCCGGGCCGGTGGAGGATCCACTCATCGCCGTAGCGCGCGAACCCGGCCTGCATGAACAGCTCGACGTTGCCATCCTGGTCAGTGCACGCGACGTGAAGCCGCCATGGGCCGCGCTTCGCGGCATCGCGGATGACCTGGTTGACGAGCCGGAAGCGGATGTCGCCGGCCTGGCCGGACCCGATCCCATCGAGCTCGACGATCGTCCACTCGTCGCGGACCGAATCGCGTTCCACCCGGATCAGGCCTGACAGCCGGCCGCCCTCGTCGTAGACGTACATCAGGTCGTGCGGCTGGAACGCACCGAGCGGGAGGCGGAAGAGGCTGAAGACGCCGATCGGGCGGCCGCTCACCGGCAGCCCGAGCGAGCGGGTCGCGGCCGACTCGTCCTGGCACAGCCGCGACAGCTCGCCGAGCGCTGCGAGGTCCGTCAGGCGCGCAACGCGGACCTTGCCGCCCTTCGTGGACCGCGGCGAGCGGGCGTTCGTCATGAGGCGTTCCGGGCGCGCCGGGTCGGGTGGGGACGACGCCCCGAGCCCTCGCCGGGATCGTCGTGCTCGCTCGCCATCGCGGCGACGAGCCGGTGGAAGCGCGTCTCCCCGGCCAGCTCCGGGTGGAACGAGGTCGCGAGCACGTTGCGTTCGCGGACGGCGACGATCCGGCCGTCGTCGAGGCGGGCGAGGACGTCGACGTCCGGCCCGACCGCCTCGATCACGGGCGCCCGGATGAACACGGCATAGACCGGGGTGTCGCCGAGGATCGGGACCGCCAGCTCGGCCTCGAACGAATCGAGCTGGCGACCGAACGCGTTCCGCTCGACCGTCACGTCGAGGAGCGGCAGGACCGGCCGCTCGCCGCCGACGATCTGGCTCGACAGGACGATCATCCCGGCGCACGTCCCGAACAGGGGTGCGCCGCTCGCGGCCAGATCGCGGATCGGCCCGGCAAGGTCCCAGCGCTGGATCAGGTGGCGCATCGTCGTGCTCTCGCCGCCGGGCAGGATCAATCCCGAGACGCCGTCGAAGTCCTCGGGCAGGCGAACCGGGACGCCCTCGACCCCGATGGCGTCGAGTGTTTGAAGATGCTCGCGGAATGCCCCCTGCAGGGCAAGGACGCCGATCTTCACGGTGTCACCGGTCGGTCGCGGCTCACGACGCGCCCTACCAGCCGCGGACCGCGAGGCGTTCCTGCTCCGGGATGGCTTCCATGGCGATGCCCCGCATCGGTGCGCCGAGGCCCTTGGAGACCTCGGCGATGATCTTGGGGTTGTCGAAGTGCGTCGTCGCCTGGACGATCGCGTTCGCCATCCGGGCCGGATCCTCGCTCTTGAAGATCCCGGACCCGACGAAGACGCCCTCGGACCCGAGCTGCATCACGAGCGCGGCATCGGCCGGCGTCGAGATCCCGCCGGCGACGAAGTTCACGACCGGGAGCTTGCCGTCGGCGGCGACCTGCTTGACGAGCTCGTACGGCGCCTGGAGCTCCTTGGCGGCAACGAACAGCTCGTCCTCGCGCATGCCTTCGAGCTTGCGCATCGCGCTGAGCACGTCGCGCAACTGGCGAACCGCCTCGACGACGTTGCCGGTCCCGGCCTCGCCCTTCGTGCGGATCATCGCAGCGCCCTCGTTGATCCGGCGGAGTGCCTCGCCGAGGTTCCGGCAGCCGCACACGAACGGGACCTTGAAGGCGTGCTTGTCGATGTGGTTGACCTCGTCGGCCGGGGTCAGGACCTCCGACTCGTCGATGTAGTCGACGCCGAGCGCCTCGAGCACCTGGGCTTCGACGAAGTGGCCGATCCGGGCCTTGGCCATCACCGGAATCGTGACCGCGGCCATGATCCCTTCGATCATCGACGGGTCGCTCATCCGGGCGACGCCGCCCGCGGCGCGGATGTCGGCGGGTACCCGCTCGAGGGCCATGACGGCGACCGCGCCGGCATCCTCGGCGATCTTCGCCTGGTCGGGGGTGACGACGTCCATGATGACGCCGCCCTTCAGCATCTGGGCGAGCCCCTTCTTCGTCGCCCAGGTGGACGTCTCGACGGTCATGTGCAGTGTGGCTCCGGTGTCACTGCGCGGGTCTGCCGGCCGGGCTGGCCGCGGGGTCGTCGCCCGTTCGAGTCGGTCGGGCCGCCTCGCGCGTTCAGGATTATGGCATGCCGTCCCGTGATCCCCCAGCGGCGGTCCGTTCGAGCGCGCCGGGCCGGTCGCGGCCGGGCGACCGCGCCTACCGCGAGACGGTCCGGACGACCCCCGACATCAACTTCGTCGCCCGGCGGGCCGCGGTCGGTGACAGGCGGCTGAGCGCCTCGATCAGGTCGAGCACGTCGTCGTCCGGTAGCGAGCCGAGGAGATGGACGAGCCGAAGGACCGTCTCGTCGGACACTTCGCCGAGGAGGCGCATCCCTCGCTCCAGCTCGCGGGGCGCCAGCTTCGGGATCAGGCCGACGGACCGATCGAAGAGACGAACGAAGCCGTTGAAGGCGACGAGCCAGTCGTGAAGGGCGACGAGCTCGGCGTCGTCCGGATGGGCCGCCGCGAGGCCGCCGGCCTGCTCGGCCGTGCGGGCGATCACCTCGACGATCGGATCGCCTTCGCGGATCTTGCGCTCGGCGATGACCCGGGTGAACCACTGCCAGTGATCGCCCACGGCCACGTACGCGGTCCCGGCCGGACCGCGCCGCCCGACGCGACGCGGCTCCGGAACGCGCTCGACGATGCCCCACACCTCGGCGTCGGTGAGGGCGAGGCTGGCCGCTCGGTGCGACAGGCCGAGCGCCTCGCGGATCTCGCGTTCGGTCAGGGGGACGTTGCGAACCATGAGGTAGGCGTGGACCCGGCCGATCGCCGGCGCGACGCCCCATGAGGCGCTCATCTCGCCCCAGGCCTCGGCGAACTGGAGCCGGAGCTCCTCGGCCGGTCCGACAGCATCGCGGGGCACGCCGTCACCGCCAACGGAAACGTGCGCCTTGACAGTAGCTAGTTCTTGCGTCATAACTTGCTATGTGAGAGTAGCACGGAAGGACGCGGCCATGGACACCATGACACTGCGGGCGCCGAAACGCCGATGACGGTCCCGCTCATCTCCCGTGCCCAGGTCCGGATCCTCGCCGAGGGGATCGTCGAACCGCTGCCGGCCGCCGACGATCTGCCGGTCGATCTGCTGCCAGCGACACGGTTCGACGAGGCGTCGATCCGGGCCGGGCTCCCTGCGCCTGGTGGATTTGGGCGGGCAGACCTGCGCAGGTGCGGGTGGGCCGGGCGGGACTAGCGG
>DATNBW010000029.1:0-16238 GCA_035607275.1 Verrucomicrobiia bacterium
GACGTGGCTCGTCAGGAGGTAGTTGAGGGACGGGATCGGCCGCCGCCAGGCGATCTCGCGGGTCATCTTCAGCCACTTCGCGTGCTGGTTGACCATCGAGTCGACGATGTGGATGAACGCCTCGTAGCAGTCGAAGAGGCCGTGCCGGCCGGTCAGCGTGTAGCCCTCGAGCCAGCCCTGGCAGTTGTGCTCCGACAGCATCTCGATGACCCGGCCGGTCGGGGCAAGATCCTCGTCAGTCGGGTAGATCTCCTCCTGCCAGGCGCGATCGGTCGCCTCGAACACCGCCGACAGCCGGTTCGACGCCGTCTCGTCCGGCCCGAAGATCCGGAACGTCGACGGATTCGCCCGGATGACGTCGCGCAGCCAGCCGCCGACGACCCGCGTCGCCTCGGCCGTCGACGCACCGGGCGACGGGACGTCGACGGCATGGTCACGGAAGTCCGGCAGGACGAGGTCGGTGGCCGCGGGTCCGCCGGCGTTCGTGACCGGATTCGCGCTGATCCGGCGATCCCCGCGCGGCGACAGGGCGAGGATCTCCGGCCGCGGCGCGCCCGCCTCGTCGAACAGCTCTTCGGGCCGATAGCTCCGGAGCCACGCCTCGAGCAGCGCTCGATGCTCGGCATTTTCGCGGACGTTGCCGAACGGGACCTGGTGCGACCGCCAGCTGCCCTCGGTCGGCAGGCCGTCGACCTCCTTCGGCCCGGTCCAGCCCTTCGGTGTCCGGAACACGATGACGGGCCAGATCGGCCGCTCGTCGACGCCGTCGACGCGGGCCCGGCGCTGGATCGTCGCGACGGCGTCCAGGGCCCGGTCGAGCGCGGCGGCCATCGCCGGGTGGACATCCGCCGGGTCGTCGCCGGCGACGATGATCGGGTCGTAGCCGTGACCGCGGAAGAAGGAGACGAGCTCGTCCTCCGGGATCCGGGCAAGGATCGTCGGATTGGCGATCTTGTAGCCGTTGAGGTGGAGTATCGGGACGACCGCCCCGTCCGTCCGCGGGCTGAGGAACTTGTTGCCGTGCCAGCCGGCCGCCAGGGGCCCGGTCTCGGCCTCGCCGTCGCCGACCACGCAGAAGACGACCAGATCGGGCGAGTCGAAGGCCGCGCCGTATGCGTGCGACAGGGCGTACCCGAGCTCGCCGCCCTCGTGGATGCTGCCGGGCGTCTCGGGCGTGACGTGCGAGCCGATGCCGCCCGGGAACGAGAACTGGCGGAAGAGGCGGGCCATCCCGGGCTCGTCCATCGTGACCTGCGGGTACTGCTCGGTATAGGTGCCCTCGAGCCACGCGTTGGCCACCGCCGCCGGCCCGCCGTGACCGGGACCGACGATCCAGATGGCGTCGAGGTCGCGAGCGGCGATCACCCGATTCACGTGGGCATTGATGAAGTTCAGGCCCGGGGTCGTCCCCCAGTGGCCGAGGAGGCGGACCTTGACGTGCTCGGGCCGGAGCGGCTCGCGGAGCAGCGGGTTGGCGAGGAGGTAGATCTGACCGACCGACAGGTAGTTCGCCGCTCGCCACCAGGCATCGAGGCGGGCAAGCTCGCTCGGATCCAGCCGGGGATCACTCGCGGCAGGGGCATCGCTCGACATGGGAGGGTCCTTCCGATCCGGGCGCGAGGACGGGAGGCAGGGGCGCTCGCGACCGACCGGACCAGCCTAGCGAAGGACGGTCTGGCGTGCTCGGAGCGGCGAGCCGGCGGGCGCGGCGTCGCGCGGCTCGGGCCGTGCGTCCGCCACGAGACGCGCGACGAGGTCGTCCGGGCCGCTCGCCAGGGCATCGACGAGTTCGCCGACGAGCTGGGCCAGGGCCCGGTCCGCCGTCCGTCGGATCGGTCCGGCGAGCGCCGCATTGACCCATGCCCGATCGGCCGCCGAGCGGACCGCGACCGGCCCGAGGTCGAGCCCGCCGGCGACGATGTCGAACGCGGCGTGGGCCAGCCGATCGCGGGCGTGATCGGTCGCCAACCGGACCTCGACCGCCCGGCGCCGCCGGACCCTCTGCATGGCCACGTTCCGTCGTCCTCCTCCCCCGCTTGACGCCGCACTCGCGGCGGCGAGCCGACCCCTGTCCGGGACGACGCTATCCGGGTCGAGGCGCCGGCGCACGGGCCGAATGGCCCGGGGCCGACGCCACCATTGACCCGGATGGCCGGGTTCGGTCCGATCGGACCCTCGGGTCGGGCCGTTGGGCCCCTCGCCGGCGAGGGACGCCGGGCCCATGCTCCGTTGCATGGACACGCCTGTCGTGCACGACGCGACCCCGGTTCTGGTTCGGCGGATCCGACCCGAGGATCACGACGCTCTTCGTGTGTTCTACGCGCGTCTCTCCGATGAGAGCCGGCGAACCCGTTTTCTCGGCCCGGCGTCCGGGATCGAGGCTGACCAGTCCGAGTACTTCTGCACGCCGGATCACGCCCATCGGGAAGGGTTCGTCGCCGTCGCGGGACCGTTCCAGGAGCGGCTCATCGGCCACGTCTGCGTCGAGCCCGACGGGGCGGACGCCGCCGAGATCGCCGTCGCCGTGGCCGACGACGCCCAGGGTCGCGGGATCGGTCGGACCCTCGTCGAGGCGGCCGTGAGCTGGGCGCGCGAGGACGGGATCGGAACGCTGACCGCGACGATGCTGGCCGGCAATCCGGCCATCCAGCGGCTGCTCTCCGGCCTGGGATTGCCATCGACCGCACGGCCGATCGGAGCCGGCGTCGTGGAGATCCGGATCGACCTCGGGGCGGGAGACCGCCGCGGCCTGACCGGCTCCCGGGCAAGCCCGTGCAATCGACGATCGGGCCGTTCGGCCCGCCCCGCGATGACCTCGGGCCGTCGTCCGTTCGTCGCCGCCGGACGATGCTGGACCCGGATCGGACACCCGGTCGCCGTCCCGCGACCCGTCGATCCGGAAACGGAGGACAGCCGATGAAGCGGATTCTGTTGGCCTACGACGGCGGCGAGCCCGCGATCCGGGCACTCGAGACGACCGTCGATCTCGCCACGCGTTTCGGGGCAATCGTCGGGGTGGTGAGCGTCGTCCCGATCCAGTCCACGACGATCGGCGTGAATCCCTGGGACGATCGCCAGGTCCACGCGGAGCAGCTCCGCGACGCCCAGGCCCGCCTTCGCGAGCGGGGCATCGAGGCCGAGCTCATCGAGCCGTACGGCGACCCGGCCGGGACGATCGAGAAGATCGCCGCCGAGCGGTCCTACGACACGATCGTGATGGGATCGCGCGGCCAGGGCTCGCTGGCGCGCTTCTTCGGCGGCAGCGTCAGCGAGCACGTGGTCACCCATAGCGCGGCGACGGTGATCGTCACGCACTGAGCAGGCGGCGCACGTAACCCCGGCCGACCGGCATCGACCATTGGGAAAGCGACAGGCGGCCCGATGTGGGCCGCCTGTTCACGAGACCGTCGGGCCACCGGTCGGGGGTCGCCGTCAGGCCTCGAACCGTCGGCGTGCCTCGTGGCGCAGGGCATCCCGATGGTCCGGATGGGCGATCGCGATCAGCGCCGCGACCCGCTCCCGGATCGAGCGGCCGAACAGCTCGGCGACGCCGTACTCGGTCACGACGGTCCGGACATGGGCACGGGTCGTCACGACGCCGGCGCCGGGCCGGAGATGGGACACGATCCGCGACACCGTGGCACCGGCGGCCGTCGACGGCAGCGCGATGATCGCCCGTCCCTCGTCGGCCAGCGCCGCGCCGCGGATGAAGTCCATCTGGCCGCCGACACCGCTGTACAGACGATCGCCGATCGAGTCGGCGACGACCTGGCCGGTCAGATCGACCTCGATCGCCGAGTTGATCGCCGTCATCGTGGCGAACGACCGGATGATGTGGGTGTCGTTCGTGAAATCGACCGAGCGCATCTCGACCATCGGGTTGTCGTCGACGAAGTCGTAGAGCCGCTGCGAGCCCATCAGGAACGCGGTCACGATCTTCCCCCGGTTCCGCTCCTTGCGGGCTCCGGTGATCGCGCCCGACTCGACGAGATCGACGACGGCATCGCTGAACATCTCGGTGTGGACGCCCAGGTCGCGCCGATCGCGCAGGAAGAGCGCCGCGGCGGTCGGGATCGCCCCGATCCCGAGCTGGAGGGTCGCCCCGTCCGGAACCAGCTCGGCGACGAACTCGCCGATCCGACGTTCGATCTCGCCGACGACCGGCGGCTGGATCGGGAACGGCGGCTGGTCCACCTCGACGGCGTAGTCGATCTGGCTGACATGGATGAAGCTCTCCCCGAGCGTCCGGGGCATCGCTCGGTTGACCTGGACGATGACGGTTCGGGCCGCGGCGATCGCGGCGTGCATCGCCTCGACGGACACGCCGAGCGAGCAGAAGCCGTGCGCGTCGGGCGGGGTCGCGTTGACGAAGACCGCGTCGAGAGGCATCGCCCCGGAACGGAAGAGACGCGGCACATCCGAGAGGAAGACCGGGACGTAGTCGGCCCGGCCTTCGTTCACCGCCGCCCGGGCGTTCGGGCCGATGAACAGGGCCCGGTGGCGGAAGTGGCCCGCCATGGCCGGCGCGAGATGGGGACCCGGACCCTCGCAGTGAAGGTGGACGACGCCGACGTCGTGCAGGTCGGGGGCGCGCTCCACGAGCGCGTCGAGCAGGACCTCTGGGGTCGCGGCGGCGCAGTGGACATAGACCTGATCACCGCTGCGGATGCCGGCGACGGCCTCGGCTGGACTGACGATCTTCATCGATCCAGTGTCGCCGACCCGGCCCGGGTCGGTCGATGGTCCGAACCGCCCCATCGCCGGAGCCGCCCGGCCCGGGACGGCTTCCTCGCCGGACCGGCCGGTCCGCCGGGGGGCGCATGCCGGGCGCCTCAGTCGGCCGCGAACGCCCGGAACACCGCGTCGCCGATCCGATCGGCGAACGCATCGGTCAGCTCGCCCCCGAAGACCAGGCGGAAATAGACCGGCCCGACGAGCAGCTCCGTCGCGATCGATGCGTCGGCGTCCGGCCGAAGGTCGCCCCGGACGACGCCCCGTTCGATCACCCTGGCCACCTCGGCCCGGCGCCGGGCGACCACGGACGCCCGGAACGGATCGCCGATCGTCGGATTGCCCGCGATCTGCGACATCATCGCCCGGATGACCGGGCCCCACGGCGTGCGCGTGATCGCGTCGAGCGGATTGCGGGCCGCCGCCCGGAGCTCGGCGCGCGTGTCTCCGACGTCGGCGATGTCGAGGTGCGGATCCGCGAGGGCGAGCACGAGATCGAGCGTCAGGGCCTCCTTCGACCGCCAGCGCCGATAGATCGTCCCCTTCCCCACCCCGGCCCGGGCGGCGACCTGCTCGAGCCGCAGACGGGTGAACCCCTCCTCGACGAGCAGGTCGCGGGCGGCGTCGAGGATCGCCCGGTTGGCCTTCTCGCTGCGGGGCCGTCCGGGAAGCCGAATGGCATGGCCGGCGCCACCATCCGGCGCCGATTTCGGACCAATGGTCCGGGTCATCCGACCTTGCTTCGCAACCATCGCAGTGTTACGATACGGTCCGTACCGTTTCATGGCAAGGAGCCATCCCGATGTTCACCGACCAGCAGATCATCGAGCGTATCGAAGACGCCCAGACCCGGACTCCGTTCTGCGAGCAGTGCGGCGAGCCCACGGCGATCGCCGAGCGCGATCAGTCCCTGTGGCTCCAGTGCACGAGCCTCGCCCACCGTCGGAGCCGGTTGCAGTCCCTGATCCGCCTCGACTTCGCCACCCTCCACACCCAGCGCCCGGTCATCGAGCTCTGCACCGCGGCCTGACCGGGCGGTCCGATCCGGGCCGGCGAACCCGCCGGCACGGGGATTGAAGAACTCGCGATCCCGTCCCCTCATACTCGCTGACGCCCGATGGGCGCGACACCGACCGAGGGCCACGGATGGATCAACGAGAGCTCGTCAGGCGGGCGGCGAAGGGCGAGCACGAGGCATTCGATGCGCTCGTGCGGCTTGCCTCCAACCGCCTGTACGGGATCGCCTATCGGATCCTCCGTGACCAGTACCGGGCCGAGGATGCGCTCCAGCAGGCGCTGATCAACATCTGGAACGAGCTGCCCAGGCTGCGCGACCCGGATCGATTCGATGCCTGGACGTACCGGGTGATCGTCCGAGCGGCGACCGCCGAGGCCCGCCGCGCCGGCGCGACGCCGACCACCCCGCTGTTGCCCGCCGATGCCGACGCATCCCGCGCCCCGGACGACTACGGCGCGGTCGCGGACCGTGATCAGCTGGAGCGCGGCTTCAGCCGGATCTCCGCCGAGCAGCGCGCGGTCCTCGTCCTCCAGCACTACGCCGGGCTGAGCCAGGCCGAGATCGCCGACGTGCTCGGCGTTCCCCTCGGGACGGCCGGCTCGCGAATCCACTACGCCGTCCGCGCCCTGCGGGCCGCGATCGAAGCCGATGCCCGACTGGGGACCGGACGGGAGTCCATGGCATGACCAACCTCATCGATCTCGATCGCGCGCTCGCCGACTTCCTCGAGGACGGTCCGAACACCGCGCCCGAGGCGCCCGTCGTCGCCGCCCTGGCCCACGCCCGGACGTCCCCGCGCCGGCCCGACCTGATCGGCTGGCTGCGACCGGACGTCATGGCGCCGCCCAGCTGGCGGGTCTTCGGCCTGCGGCCGAGCCTCGTCCTGGCCGGGATCGCCCTGGTCGTGGCCTCGTTGGGGGTTGCCGTGATCGGCTCGCGCCAGCCGACCGTCGTGCCACCCGGCCCGAGCCCGACGACGCTCCCCTCGATCGCACCGACGAACGCTCCGTTCGCCCGGCAGATCACGATGCTCGTGACTGCCGGACAGCCGTACCCGATCGACGTCACCGACACGACCGGCGACCTCGTGAACGCGGTCTCGACCCAGCCCGGTGAGGGAAGGTCGGTCGGCGACGGGGTTCACATCACGTCCGATCCCGCCGATCGGTCCGCCCTGATCGTGATGTGGGGCGGGGTCCCCTGCGAGTCGTCCGGCGCACTGCGTGTCGACGAGCGAACCTCCACGATGACGGTCGAGAGTCAGGCGTGCGCGGGCGACACGTTTCCGCTGGATCGGATCGTGCGCCTGACGTTCCGGTCGGAGGTCAGCGCGGCGGCGTGGTCCGGCACCGTCCGCGTCGTGGGTCAGCCGGGCGCGAGCTCCCCCGCGGACTCCTCGCTCGTCCCGGACACGACCCATCTCGAGCTCGCGTCGACCGCGGACAGCACGGTGTCGATCGATATCGTCGACCAGTCCGGGCACCTGGCGGGAGCGGTGTCGGGTCCGGCCACGGCGAGTCCGTCGGTGGAGTTCGTCAGCGCGAGCAACGTCGACCCGACGACGGTCCGGCTCGTCTGGCCCGGCTCGATCTGCGACACCGTCCATCGGCTGACGATCGCGGCGGACTTCGGGCTGACGGTCGACCGGCCGAACTGCCAGCTCGGCCTGGATGCCAGGGAACGCTCGGTGATCCTGACCTTCGACCGCGCGGTCGACGCGAACGCCCTCGACACGGCGCTCTTCAGCGGCCGTCCGGGATCGGGGATGCCGACATGGTCCCTGACCGGCCGGGATTCGGTCGGCGGGCGATACGATCTCGGGATCGACGACGCCAGCGCATCGGTCATCAACGTCGCGGCGCTCGACAGCAGCGCCGTCGCGGGTCCGAGCGATCGGTTCCGCCTCGATCAGGCAGGTCAGGCGGTCATCGAGCTCGTCTGGATCGGGCCCGGCTGCGCGACGCCGCCACGGCTGTCGATCGATGCGACGGGGAGCCGATGGCGGCTGGCGGCCGGCACCTGTGACCCGGCCGCGCCGGACGTCGTTCGCCGGATCAGCCTGAAGTTCGACGGGAGTCGGTCGATCGACACGATCGACTTCCAGCAGGTCGCCGCCGGAGCCTGATCGCTCGCCGGCAGCCGCGCTCCCCGGCCTCGCCTACCATCGGGTCGTGGGCATCAGCCTCGGAATCATCATCAGCGCCGGCGACCCGAGGACCGCCGCGGATCTCGCCGCGCTCGCCGAGGAGCACGGCTGGGATGGCGTGTTCACGTGGGACGGCGTGGCGATCGGGACGATGGACACCTACGATCCGTGGGTCGTCATGGCCGCGATGGCCATGCGCACCGAGCGCGTCCGGCTCGGCGCGATCGTGACGCCGCCGGCCCGTCGCCGGCCCTGGAAGCTCGCCCGCGAGACGATGACCCTCGATCGCCTGTCGAACGGACGGCTCATCCTGCCCGTCGGGCTGGGGACCACCGACGATGCTGCGTTCGGGAATGTCGGTGAGCCGACCGGGGCGCGCGCCCGGGCCGAACGCCTCGACGAGAGCCTCGCGATCCTGGCCGGGCTGTGGACCGGCGAGCCGTTCGGCTTTGCCGGCCGCCACTACCGCTTCGAACCGATGACCTTCCGGCCCACGCCCGTCCAGCAGCCTCGGATCCCGATCTGGCCGGTCGGTGCGTGGCCGCACGAGCGCTCGCTGCGGCGGACGCTGGCCTGGGACGGGATCTACGCCCAGATCGAGGGTCCGGACGAGCTTCGTCAGGTCGTGGACTGGGCCGAGCGCGCGTGGCCGGCGGCGACCCGCGACCGGCGATGGGACGTCGTCGCCGAGGGCAACACACCGGCCGGCGATCCGGCAGCGGCGATCGCCGTCGTCGCCGATCATGCTGCCGCCGGTGCCACGTGGTGGATCGAATCCAACTGGGAGTCGGGAACGACCGAGACGATCCGGCGCCGGATCGAGGCCGGACCGCCCCGCCCGCCCGGCTGACGACCCCGGTCGGCGTCGGCGTCGACGGCGCCGACATCGAGATCGGCGGAGGCGTCGAGAGCGGTGTACGCTCCCGCCCGATGAGCACCTGCCCCCACCTCTGGGAGTCGCGCGAGGCGCCGCGCGCTTCCGAGGGCTGCGCCGAGTGCATCGCCCTGGGTGACACCTGGGTCCACCTCCGGCTCTGCCTGACGTGCGGCAACGTCGGCTGCTGCGACCAGAGCGTGAACAAGCACGCATCCGCCCACTTCGAGGCGTCCCGCCATCCGGTCGCCCGCTCGATCCAGCCGGGCGAGGCCTGGCGCTGGTGCTATGCGGACGAAGTCCTCGACGACCCGGATGAGCTCGAGATGGAGGGCGCCGACCTCAGCTGAGGTCCTCCGGGTCGGTGGATTCCCGGGCGTCGCTGTGGCGCCCCCGGCAGGGTTCGAACCTGCGACCCGCGAGTTAGAAGCTCGCCGCTCTGTCCACTGAGCTACGGGGGCGTGGGCCCGAATCTACCCTCCTCGGCTCGCCGCCATCGGCGAATGGCCCGCCGCCTGCCCGATCGGGCAGCCGGTCCTGCCCGTGGATCGACCCCGGTGCGTGGTCGCGCGGCGCATCGCGGGAGGGATGCTCGATGGATCACCGACGTGGAGGACCCGTGGCCCAAGCGCAGCACGGCTCGGCCCCGACCGAGCAGGCGAGCCTTCGCGAGCCGGATGCGTCGCCCTGGGATGACCGCGCCGGCGATTCGCCGGCGACGGCCGAGGACGCGGTCCTGGGGCTGCAGCGCCTGGCGGGAAACCAGGCCGTGGTCGACCTCCTGGCGACCGGCGGCGACCCGGCCGACGCGGGACCGGAAGCCGTGCATCTCGTCCGCGCCTCGGGTGTCGCCCATCCGGCGCTCCAGCGGGCGGCTGCCGCGATCCGGGAGCGACGGGGCCTGTTCGGCTCCGTGCAGCGCGCGGGTCCTCCCGGCGGCGGTTCTGCGCCGCCCGTGTTCGGGTCGGAATCGGCGCACGCGATCCTGCGGGCTGGCAGCGTCGCCGCGCAGAAGCACGCGGAATTTCCGGCCAAGATGGGTCAGACGATGTACGTCCACAACGACATCGGCGTCTGGCCGTCGTTCGGCGTCACGTACAAGACGCCGTGGAACCACTGGTTCAGCGACACGGCCACGCCGAAACCCACGACCGCCCAATCGGCGACGTGGTGGGCGATCGCCACGCCGGCCAATGAAGAGGGCTACAAGATGCCCGACGAGCTGCCCGCCTATCCCGGCTACGAGTACTACATCAAGGTCAGCTCGGCCGCCGCGGCGATCATCAAGCGGGCCGAAGAGCAGCATGTGAACGACCTCGACCAGGGCTGGGCGATCACCGGGGCGGCGACGGCGACGGCGATCAACGAGGCGTCGGTGGAAGAGCCCGAGGTTCGCCCGAGCAAACCTGCCGCCAAGGACGCCGCAGTGGCGAAGGTCGCGGCCAAGCTCGGTCCGGTCGGCGAGAAGATCAAGGGCGGGCTGCGCAGCGGCGGCCGCCTCGAAAGCTCCCTCGGGCCGTTGATGGACAGCTCGTCGACCCTGTCGACGGAATTCCGGGACAAGGGCAAGCACACGATCCCGGTTCGCTTCGTCGAGAAGGACGAGACGAGGAAGCGGGTGGTCTTCGACGTCGATGACAGCTTCCATCTCGATGAGACGCCGAGCGCGACGGTCGTGAACCCCGGCAACGTCGGCTGAGGTCGTTCGGAGGGGCTGGCCGTCGGCCGGGAAATGGCCGCCGTCGGTGGCGCATCGCATCGCCCGGCCGAGGCCCGGTTCTACGTCGATCGGACCAGACCCGACCGGACCACCGTCACGGGGACCGGGGCGCGGGCGCAACGATACCGTTCGCGCGATGACCACCCTTCGCCTGTCGGCGTCCGTGACCCGCAAGCGACGACGTCCGTGGGCCGGCAGCCGGACCCTTCGACGGCTGTCCTCCGACCCGCAGACGCTGCTCGCGGTCGGCGTGGTCGCGACGACCATGGCCGTCGCCGCGATGGGCCGGGGCGGGCTCGACGCCCGGCGCCTCGTCGCGATCAGCATCGAGTTCCTGGCCGCCCAGGCGATCGCTTCGGTCGCCGCCCCGTTCCTCCGCCCGACGGCCAGGCAGCGGGCGATGATCTCTTTCGGGCGGTTCGCCCTCGCCATCCTCTACGTCACCGTCGCGACGGCCCTCCTCCGCTCGGGCGAGTTCCGGCCGGTGGCTGCCCTGTACATCCCGATCGTCGCGCTCGCGGCGGCGCAGGGCACCCTCCAGGCGCTGCTCGTCGGATCGGCCGCGATCGCGCTGTATCTCGTGCCGGTCGTGTCGGCATCGCCGGACAACCTGTCGATCGACGCCCAGCGGGCGATCGCCCTCGGCGGGACGGCGATCCTCCTCTCGATCGGAACGCGACGGTCGATCTCCGCCCTGACCGAGACCGTTCGCCGGCTCGGCGCCTCTCTCGCCCGCGATCGCCGGCGCTCCCGGCAGCTGGCGGCGGTCGAGAGCGTCGGACGACTGCTCGCCTCGACCGGACCGGCTCCCGAGACCCTGGAGCGGATCGTCGGCCTGCTCCAAGACGATCTCGGCTACGACTTCGTCTCCGTCTATTTCGGATCGGCGACCCGTCTCCGGATCGCCGTCCAGGCGGGCTACGACACGGTGATCGAGGAGTTCGACGGCTCGAGTGGCGTCGTCGGCCGGGTCATGCGCAGCAGGGAGCTGGCCTTCGTCCCCGATGTCGGGGCCGATACCGACTATCGCAGCGCTGCCGGCGCGGTCAGAGCCGAGATCAGCGCACCCCTCCTCATCGGCGACGATCTCGTCGGCGTCGTCAACGTCGAGGCCCGAGGCACCGCCGATCTCGACGCCAGCGACGTCGAGACGATGCGTCTCGTGGCCGAGCGCATGGCGTCGGCCCTCGCCCTGGCCGGCGAGCGCGAGCGTCTGGCCGCCCGCGCGGAGCTCTTCCGCCGGCTGACCTCGTTCGCCACCGCAGTCAACGCCACCCTCGATCCGGATCGCGTTCAGCAGGCGATCGTCGACGAGCTCGCCGACCTCATGGGTGCCGACACTGTCGGGCTGACCGTGCTCGACCGGCCGACCGGCGGCTACGTCATGCGGGCGGTGGCCGGCCGCCAGCAGGAGTACCTCGGGCTGCCGATCCAACCCGGCATCGGCCTTGCCGGGCGGGCGATTCGCGACCGGGCGCTCGTCATCGATCCCCGGTTCGACCCGACCGCCAACCCCGAAGCCATCGCCGCCGGCGCTCCGACCGAGCCGTCGGCGGGCGTCGGCGTCCCGCTCGTTCGCGATGACGTCGTCGTCGGCGCCCTGGCCCTCGTCCGCCACGATCTCGAGCGACCCTTCACCCCGGATCAGCTGGAAGCCCTGCCGATCGTGGCCGGCGTCGTCGCCCTCGCGATCACGAACACCTTCCTCCATGCGGAGGTCATCGAGCTGTCCGTCCGGGACGCGCTGACCGGCCTGTTCAACCGCCGCTACCTCGATGCCACGATGGCCCGGCTCGAGGCGATCCGGACGCGCCGGGCGCCTGAAGCGCGCGACCGTGCGGCCGTGGCGATCTTCGATCTCGACCATTTCGGTGAGATCAACAAGCGGCACGGTCACCAGGCCGGCGATGCGATCCTGCGCGCCTTTGCCGACGTCCTGCGGGCACGATTCCGGGGCACCGATGTCGTCGCCCGCTATGGCGGAGAGGAGTTCCTCGCGATCCTCGACGGTGCGACGCTCGAGCAGGCACAGGCCGTCGCGGAGGAGATCCGGACATCCTTCGCCCGGGTCAGGGTCGACGGACCCGATGGCTCGCCGATCTCGGCGACCGTGTCGGCCGGCTGCGCGGCGATGACGATGGGCGAGGAGCGATTCGAGGAGATCGTCACGCGCGCCGACGTCGGGCTCGTGCTGGCCAAGCGTTCCGGTCGCAACCGCGTCGTCGCCGCCTGACGATCGCCCGGAGCGGCCGGACCGCCCGGACCGCCCGGCTCCATCCGGCGCCGCAGGCCTCGGCGGAGGACCGAAGCCCCGAATCCGCTCTGGTATGCTGCGCGGCCCGTCGGCCAGCAGGAGCATCAGCCCAGGATGACGATCGACCCGCGGACGTCCGCCCAGCTCGCGCTCGATCTCGACGTCCCGGCCGCGCTGCCGGTGCTCCCGATCGCGCCCGAGTGGAAGGACCAGGCGCGGCTGTGGGGCCCGTCGCTCCACCCGATGTGCTCGTACCTGGCGAGCTTTCCGGCGGCCCTCGCCCATGCCTTCATCGCTCGCTACTCGCGGCGTGGCGACGTCGTGCTGGATCCGTTCTCCGGGCGCGGGACGACGCCGCTCCAGGCCTGCGCCGAGGGTCGGATCGGGATCGGCAACGACCTGAACCCCCTCGCCCACCTCCTGACGGCCGCGAAGGTCGAGCCCGCAACCCCGGCCGAGGCCGCGACCCGGCTTGCGGCGCTGCGCCTCGGCTGGGCGGCGTCATCGGCCGACTGGCTGGCGCTCGCGGCCGACGTCCTCGGCGACGCCGGCGATCGGCCGACGGTCGCCGTCCCCGCCGCCGGCAGCCGCCGGCCGGAGGATCGTGTCGAAACGGTCCCCAGGGAGGTCGCGGTGGCCTTCCATCCGCGGACGCTCGGCCAGCTCCTGTTCGTCCGGACGGTCCTCCGCCGGGACGACCGGACCGATCGATTCCTGGCCGCCGCGCTGACCGGGATCCTCCACGGCAAGAGCGCTTCCTACCTGTCGGAGCTCATGCCGAACACGTTCAGCATGGCCCCGCGCTACGTCCTGGACTTCGCCGCCCGGACGGCGTTCTCGTCGCCCGATCGCGACGTGTTCGGCGGGCTCGAGAAGAAGCTCGGGCGGCTCCATCGCGAGGCCCTGCCGAGGACGCCGGGGATCGCCCTGCTCGGCGACGCTCGCGACAGCACCGGCCGGGCCCGAGCGGCCCTCCGTGAGCGAGGTCTGCCGGAGCGCGTCCGGCTCGTGGTCACGTCGCCGCCGTACCTGCGGGTCGTGAAGTACGGCTACTACAACTGGCTCCGGACGTGGCTCCTCGGCGAAGACGCGCGGGCGATCGACGCCGCGCTCGACGACGCCCATCACCGCGAGCCGTACCTCGTGTTCATGCGCGAGGTGCTCGCCGATCTGCGCTCGATCCTGGCCGATGACGCGGTCGTCGTCCTCGTCATCGGCGACGTCGAAACCGACCGCGGCCGGCCGATCCGCGGGGCCGTCGGGCTCGCGGAGCGGGTCTGGGAACGGGCCGCCGAGCCGGAGGGCTATCGCCTCGCCGGGATCGCCCTCGACGACGTCGCCGCCGGCCGGAAGATGACGAAGCTGTGGGGCCCGGAGGCGGGACAGGCCACGAAGACCGACCGGATCCTCGTGATCGGCGCCACGGAGGCCGGTCGGCGGCGCGCCCTGTCCGCCGCCCGAACGCCGATCGACTGGGACTGGCCGCCGCGCGGGCTGCGCGCCATCTGAGCCGCGGCCGGATGGCGTCCGCCGTGATCGTTCGCGCACGGCTGCCGGCAGGCCTCGAGGCCCTCCGGCGAACCTGGGTCGACGAGGCCGGGCGGGGTCTCCCGGCGCACCTGACGATGCTCTATCCGTTCGTCGAGCCCGACGGCCTTCGCCCGGAGATCCGGTCGGCGATCGCGGCCGTCGCGACTCATCATGAGCCGATCGACTACGAGGTGCGCGGACCGCGGAGCTGGCCGAACGTGATCTACGCGGGGGTCGAGCCCGCCGATCCCTTCATCCGCCTGCAGGCCGACCTGGCCGCGGCCTTTCCGGCCTTCCCGATCTACGGCGGGCCGGCCGGCTTCCGGTTCGAACCCCACATCACCGTCGCCGAGGGACCGGCGATCGACGGAGTCCGGGTGACGACCGATGGCGCCTGGACCTCCCTGCCGGCAGCTGGCCGGGCCGTGCGGCTCGACGTCATCGCCGACGACGGGTCCGGCTGGAAGCGGATCTGGAGCCTGCCGCTCGGCCGCCGTGCGCCAGCCCGCCACGGCTAGAATGCGCGCATGCAGCAGATGTACCACCCGACGGACCTCGCCGCGATGGACCCCCTCGTGCTGATGAAGAACCTCGATCACGTCCGGATGACGAGCCGCCGCCTCTCGTACATCCTCCAGCAGCAGGTGCACCTGTACACGCCCGAGGCGAATCAGATCCGCGAGGAGATCGATCGCTACGTCGAGGCGGAGCGCCAGATCGAGGGCGAGATGGCGAGGCGCCAGATCCGCGCCTGACGGCCGTCCTTTTGCGCCGCGTGACCGAACCAACGCCACAGCGCTCTCGGTGACCCGTGACTGCGTTCGTCGCGCATGCGTGGTCGAGCGCAAGGCGGCGGCAAGCACCGGAACGAGCGCACCCGCAGGTGCGTGAGTGAGGAGCGCAGTCGCCAACGCCGCGATCGGCCGCGAAGGCGCGACAGCTACACAAGGAAGAGCCCCCACCCTGACCGGTGGGGGCTCTTCGGCGTCGATAACGACGCGACAATCAATCCTGCTGTCGTTCAGGCTCCGGCGGCCACCGCGATCCTGAGCGGTCCATGGTCCGGGAGGCCGGCGTCGACCGGCTCCGGCTCGATCCTCCGGGTCTGCGTCGGGGTCGGGCCTGCGGCGGCATCGGCGCCGTCGATCATCACGCGCTCGGGTTCCTGCGCCGCGAGGCTGGCCTGCAGCGCCGCGGCACTCCGCCGCCGCCGCTCGACGTCCTCGGCGACGACCTGGGCGACGAGTCCGGCGAGGGCCGGCATCTGGAAGAGCCCGAACCCGATTCCGATCGAGGACAGCTCCTCGGCTCCGTAGCCTCGGTACAGGCCACGACCCGCCACCGCGCACATCTCGTCGTACAGCTCCGGCCAGCCGACCCGACGCCGGCGATGGCAGAAGCGGACGAAGTCGATGGCCTCAGGCTCGGCGGCAGGCGTGGCGGCAAACGCACGTTCGCCAACGTTCGTTCGGTCCATCGATGGCCGGTCCTCCAGTCCTCTCCAGCGCATGGCAACCCACGGCCACCGGCCGACACGCCGACGGATGCGGTCGGCCCGGACGTTCCGCGGGGACCCATCGATCGAGGCTCCGACCCTCCCGGAGGCGCCCTCGGTTCGCGATGGGCACCTATCGTAGGCTGCCGGGCCGCCCGCTAGAAGGGGGTTTGTCCACGAACTCGTCCACCAACTTGTCCACATGAAACGGACGTTCTGCGCAGAATCGACCAGGGCTTGGCGGTGACCGCCGAACGCCGCGCCCCGGACCGTCAGGCCGGGCGGCGCTCGATCCCCAGCCCCGGCGTCTCCGCGAGTCGCCAGCGGCAGGCATCGTCGAGGACCAGACCCGAGAAGGGATCGGCGGCGAGGAGGAGATTGCCGTCGAGGTCGACCCAGTCGGCGAGCGAGGCGACGGCCGCCGATGCGGCGATCACGATCGACGTCTCCTCCATGCAGCCGAGGAAGGT
>DATNBW010000031.1:0-2161 GCA_035607275.1 Verrucomicrobiia bacterium
ACGCGTTCAGCCGCGAGAACTGGGCCCGATCGGATGAAGAGGTCACCGGCCTGTTCGGCCTCCTCGAGCAGGCGATCCGGAGCGAGACCGCCGAGCTCAAGAGCCAGGGCGTCCGGATCCGGCTGCTCGGCCGACTCGACGAGCTGCCCGCCGACACGCGGACCTCGATCGGCGAGGCCTTGGCCGAGACGGCCGGCGGCGACCGGCTGCTCCTCAACGTCGCGTTCAACTACGCGGGCCGGACGGAACTCGTCGACGCGGTCCGGCGGATCGTCGAGAGCGGGCGCCCGGCCGAATCGATCGACGAGACGGCCATCGCCGATGCCCTGTACACGGCCGGCCTGCCGGACCCGGACCTCGTCATCCGGACCGGCGGCGAGCAGCGGCTGTCGAACTTCCTCATCTGGCAGGCCGCCTACGCCGAGCTCTACACGACCGAGGTCCTCTGGCCCGACTTCGGCGCCGACGCCTTCGACGCGGCGCTCCTCGAATTCGCCAGCCGGACCCGCCGGTTCGGACGCTGAACGGCACGTCGCCGCTTCGCGAGGGTCTGCTCGGCCAGCGTGCCGCGAGCGCCGCTGTCCTCGTCCCGCCGCTCGTCATCGCCCTCCTGCTCGGCGGGCCGTGGATCGTGGCGGTCGTCGTCGTCGCCACGGTCCTTGCCGCTCGCGAGGTCTTCCAGCTCCTGACGGCGGCGGGCTACCCGTCGCTGGCGTGGCTCGGGATCGTGTTCGCCGGGGCGCTGGCGCTCGATGCGGCGATCGTCCCCTCGATCGACGCGAGCGGGCTGCTGCTCGTCGCGACGGGCACGATCCTCGCCGCCGTCGGCGCGTTCACGAAGACCGATCCGCGGGACGGCCTGCCGACGTGGTTCGCGACGGTCTTCGGGGCGTTCTACGCGTCGCTCCTCGGGTTCGTCCTCCGGCTCGGCCATGAGGCGCCGGCCCTGTCCCCGTCGGCGCCCCTCGCGGGGATCGGCGCCGAGCGCGGCTGGATCGTGCTCCTTGTCCTCGGCGTCTGGTCGTTCGACACCGGGGCGTACTTCATTGGCAAGCGGTTCGGACAGCGGAAGTTCCTGACGCACATCTCGCCCTCGAAGACGTACGCCGGGCTGATCGGCGGGGTCGTCGCCGCGACTGCCGTCGGTGCCGTCGTCCTGTTCGGGCTGGGCCAGCCGCCGGTCACGGCCCTGATCGTCGGACCGCTCCTGTCTCTTGCCGCCCAGGCCGGCGACCTCGCCGAGTCGATGCTCAAGCGCGCGGCGGGGGCGAAGGACTCCGGGACGCTGATCCCCGGTCATGGCGGCGTCCTCGATCGCGTCGATTCGTTCCTGTTCGCGGCTCCCGTGCTGGCGCTCTATGTCCTCGCCGCGTTCCGCTGAGCCGGGCGAGCGGCGCAGGGTCGCGGTCCTCGGCTCGACGGGCTCGATCGGGACACAGACGCTCGACGTCCTCGCCGCACATCCGGACGCGTTCGAGGTCGTCGCGCTGGCGGCGGGCTCCAATCGCGAGCTGCTCGCGGAGCAGGCCGACCGGTTCCCGGGTGCGGTGTCGGTCGTCGGAGCCGCACCAGAGGACCTGGCCGAGGTCGCGTCTCGCCCGGACGTCGACCTCGTGGTCGTCGCGACCGGGGGGATCGTCAGCCTCCGGCCCGTCCTGGCCGCACTCGCGGCGGGCAAGGTCGTCGCAACCGCCAACAAGGAGACCCTTGTCGCGGGCGGCCACCTCGTGATGGCCCTCGCCCGGGCACGCGCGGCGGAACGGGCGGCCGTGGACGCCGGCGACCCGTTCGCGAGCCCGCTGGCCTGGCTCCGTCCGATCGATTCCGAGCATTCGGCGATCTGGCAGTGCCTCGTCGGCGAATCCCTGGCCCGCGTCGCCTCGCTCATCCTGACCGCGTCCGGAGGGCCGTTCCTCGACGGCCCCGCGGATCTGTCCGCGATCACGCCGGACCAGGCGCTCCGCCACCCGACCTGGTCGATGGGGGCGAAGATCACGATCGACTCCGCGACCCTCGCCAACAAGGGCCTGGAGGTCGTCGAGGCACGCTGGCTGTACGATGTCGCCGATGACGCGATCGAGGTCGTCATCCACCCGCAGAGCGTCGTCCACTCAGCGGTCCGCTTCGTGGACGGCTCCCTGAAGGCCCAGCTGGGCACCCC
>DATNBW010000036.1:0-12016 GCA_035607275.1 Verrucomicrobiia bacterium
GGCGTCGCAAGCCGCGCCTTCACGGTGCCGATCGTCAACGACCCGCTGTTCGAGCGGAGCGAGTCGGTGGCCCTGCTGCTGACCAATCCGACGGGCAGCGCCCTCCTGGGTCAGCTGAGCACCGCCACGATCACGGTCGTGGACAACGACCCTCCCGGCGCCATCCGGTTCAGTGCTCCGGCCTACAGCGTCTCCGAGGCCGGGGTGGCCACGATCACCGTACAACGCATCAACGGCGGCACCGCCGGCGCGGTCACCGTGGACTACGCCACGGTGCCGGGCGGCACCGCGACGGTGGCCGTCGACTACCTCGTGACCGCGGGGACGCTCACGTTCAACGCCAACGAGACGAGCAAGACGTTCACGGTTCGGATCCTCAACGACGCCTTCGACGAGCCGAATGAGACGGTGAATCTGGCGCTGTCGAATCCGACGGGCGGGGCGACGCTCGGGACGCCCAGCACCGCGGTGCTCACCATCGTGGACGAGGACGTGCCCGGCCCGATCACGTTCAGCGCGCCGACCTATACGGTGGCCGAGAACGTTGGCGTCGCGCTGATCAAGGTGAACCGGACGGGCGGAGCCGCCGGCGTGACGGTCGACTTCACGACCGCCGACGGCAGCGCCATCGCCCCGTCCGACTATACGGCCGTCTCGCAGACGCTGAGCTTCGCCGCCGGGGAGACGAGCAAGACCATCGCGATTCCGATCGTCGACGACGGCATCCGCGAGGGCAACGAGACGCTCCGCCTGATCCTGTCGAACCCGACCGGCGGCGCGGCGCTCGGGGCCTACCCTCACGCGGTGCTGACGATCACGGATAACGAAGTCGGAGCGACGGTTCAGTTCAGCGCAGCCGCCTACTCGGTCGCGGAGAACGTCGCCGGCGGCGTGGCCACCGTCACGATCACGCGCACCGCCAGCACGACCCCCGATCAGACCGTCCGGTTCAGCACGACGGTCGGGGGTACCGCGGTGAAGGGCACCGATTTCATGGCGGTGAGCAACCAGCTCGTGACGTTTACTGGTACGCAGGCCAGCGTGACGGTGCCGATCACGATCATCGACAACACGAACATCGTGGGAAGCCGGACCGTGAACCTGGCTCTCACGAACCCGACGGGTGGTCTGAGCCTGGGGGTGCCGCGGGCGGCGGTCCTGACCATCCTCGAGGACGACGCGACCGTCCGGTTCTCGAGCGGGACCTACACGGTGACCGAGGGGGGAACGGCCACGCTCACCGTGACCCGCACCGGGGGGACTGTCGGGGCGGCGACGGTGGGTTACACCACGAACTCCGGGTCGGCGCCCGGTCAGGCGACGGCCGGCGTCGACTATACGAGCAAGACGGGAACGCTGGTCTTCGCTCCCGGCGTGACCAGCCAGACAATCACGGTGGCGACTATCGCCGACGTCCTGGTAGAAGGGAACGAGACCTTCACGGTCACCCTGTCGAATCCAAGCCCGGCGGCCTCCATCAAGCTCGGGGCGCCGAGCACGGCGACGGTGACGATCTCCGACAACGACGCGTTCGGCTCCTTGCGGCTCGCGAGCTCGGCCTACTCGGTGACCGAGGGCGGCTCGGCCGCGCTGGTGGTCAGCCGGACCGGCGGGAGCGCCGGCACCGTCACGGTCCAGTACGTGACGAGCGATGGCGGGGGCGGCGGCAATGCGGCGCACGCGGGCGACTACACGAGCAAGGCCGGCGTCCTCACGTTCGCCAACGGGGTGATCAGCCAGACGATCACCGTGCCGACCACGGCCGACACACTGCTGGAAGGCCCCGAGACCTTCACCGTCACGCTCTCCAACCCGACGGGCGGGGCGACGCTGGGCTCGCCGGCGTCGGCGGTCGTGACGATCGTGGACGACGAGACCCCGCGCTTGCAGTTCGCCACGGGCGCCTATACAGTCGCCGAAGCCGCCGGCGCCGTCACCCTCACCGTTCAGCGCGTGGGTCCGACGACCGTGCAGAACACCGTCCAGTACGCGCTGGCCGGCGTGACGGCGACCGGCGGCGGCGCCGACTTCGTCGGCACGGGCGGGGTCCTGACCTTCACGCCCGGCATCGCCAGTCGGAGCATCGTCGTCCCGATCACGAACGACACGATCAACGAGCCGTCCGAGACCTTCAAGGTGACGCTCTCGAACCCGACCAATGGCGCCATCCTGGGCACGCCGAGCGTGGCCACGGTGACCATCACCGACAACGACCCCGCCGGCGCGGTGCAGTTCAGCCAGAACAGCTTCGCCGCGGTCGAGGGCCGCACGGCCACGATCACGGTCACCCGGACCGGCACCGCCGGGCCGGTGACCGTGGACTTCGCGACCGCGGCCGGCTCGGCCACCGCTACGGACGACTACAGCGACACGTCGGGCACGCTCACCTTCCAGGCCGGCGAGACGACGAAGACGTTCACGGTGACGACCGCGTCCGACTCCCTGACCGAGGGGAGCGAGTCGGTGAGCCTGACGCTGTCCAACCCGACCAACGGTCTGGCGCTCGGGAGTCAGAGCACCGCGACCTTGTGGATCCTCGACGAGGAGCAGTCGATCCAGTTCGGCGCGGCCGCCTATTCCGTGATCGAGGGCGGCAGCGTCGTGGTGAGCGTCACGCGGAGCGGTGTCCCCGCGGGCACCGTCACGGTGAACTATCAGCTCCTGGGCGGCACGGCCACGCAGTTCACCGACTTCACCCTGACCCCGGGGACGGGAACGCTGACCTTCGCCCCCGGCGTGGCGACGCTGACGATCACCGTGAAGACGCTGAACAACGCGACCATCGAGGGGCCGAAATCGATCAGCCTGCAGCTGTCGAGTCCGAGCGGCGCCGTGTTGATTGCACCGACCACGACCCAGATCGCGTTGCTCGACAATGACCGGGCCGACTTGATCGTCGGCGCCCTGACCGGGCCCGCCCAGGCCGCCACAGGCTCGCCCATGACGGTGATGGCGACCGTCCGCAACCAGGCGGGCGGCCCGGCGCCGGCCACCACCCTCGGGATCTTCATCTCGGCGTCGTCGAACACGCCGGGGGACGGGACGCAAGTCGGCCTGGTGCCGATTCCGGCGCTGGGCAGTGGCGCGAGCTTCTCGGCCGTGGCGACGGTGAACGTCCCCGCAGGTGTCCCGGTGGGCCAGTACTTCTTGTCCGCCGTCGCCAACTTCAATGGCGTCGCCATCGAAGACAGTCTCGCGAACAACGGGTTCACGGCGCCGGCGCAGCTCGACATCGTGTTCTTCAAGTAGGACCGGCCGCCATCATCCGCGCGCCGCTCCGCGCCGTTGCCCTGGCTCCGGCGTGGCTCGCCGCCGACCGCCTCGCACGGAACCAGGTGCGCGCGGGCGTGCGACGCGCCCTCGGTAAACAGGGCGAGCACATGCGCGCACGGATTCAACCCGCCTTGGCCGTTCCCGGGTCCGTTCTGCTGCTCTTGCTTCTGCTCCTGGCAGCGCCGGCGGGCGCCGGCATCGTGATTCCGATGGACGACGAGGACCTCATCCGGGGCGCCGACGCCATCGTGCTGGGCCGCATCACGCAGATCGAGAGTCATCGGGACGTGCTCGGCGCGCTCCATACGTACATAACGGTCAGTCTCGACGAGGTCTTCAAGGGCGATATTCCAGGGCGCGAGGTGACGATCCTGGAGATCGGAGGCACCGTCGGCGACCGTACGTACTGGGTGTTCGCCAATCCGGAGTTCGTCGTCGGAGAGCGCGTGCTCCTGTTCATGGACCAGCGCGCGGACGGCACGCTGCGGACCTACCACTTCTATCTCGGCAAGTTCTCGATCGTGTCGGATCCGGCGACGGGCGATCTGACAGCCGTCCGCGGCGTGCCGCGGCGCGTGACCACGCTGCCGCGACCATCGACCGTGGCGGTGCCGGCCGGAGACGTCGCCCGACGGCTGGACGACTTCAAGCTCCACATCTACCAGCGGGCAGGCGACGCGCGGCCGCAAACGCTGCGGCCCCGACCGGTCTTGCCGCTGGTGTCGGCGGCCGTGCCCACGACGGGGACGAGCGAGCTCCGGGGAGAGTTCCGGTTCATCGGTGATCCTGATCCCCCATCCCCGGTCAATCCCGCCTTGACGCTGGTGCGCTGGATCGAGGCGGATGTCAATCAGCCGGTCACGCTGCGGATCAACTCCACGGGCGAGCCGGCGGCCCCGACGCTGGGGTTCTCGCAGGTTCGCGCCGCCATGAAGAGCTGGAGCCGGGTGCCGACGTCGTCCTTCCGGTTCGCCGAAGGGCCGATGACGACCACAGTGGGCTTTCAGAGTGGAGACGGCATCAGCGCCATCTCGTTCCGCGACCCGCTCGGGGAGATCGCCGATCCGGTCAACTGCAGCGGTATCCTCGCCGTCGCCGGTGTCAGCCTGATCAGCGGCCAGACGACGACGGTCAACGACCGGATATTCAACCGGGCACTGCAGGGTGACCTCGTCGTCAACAACGGCTGGGAGGCCTGCTTCGGCATCTTCTATCAGGATATCGAGAACTTCACCGAGGTGATCACGCACGAGTTGGGGCACGTCCTCGGCCTCGGGCACTCGGAGGTCAGCACGGTCGATCCGGTCAGCGGCGACGACGGCGCGACGATGGAGGCCATCGCGCATTTCGACGGCCGGGCCGCGGTGCTGCACGCCGATGACAAGGCCGGCCTGACATTCATCTATCCGGGCCGGACCCTGACGATCCAGAAGACCGGCGCCGGCAGCGGGACGATCACCAGCGGCACCGACGGCATCAGCTGCGGCAGCGAGTGCGTCGCCGGCTTTGCGCCGGACAGCTCCGTCACGCTGACGGTGACGCCGGGCCCCGGATCGACCTTCGCTGGCTTTGTCGAGGTGGGGTGCGGCACCACGGTCGTGATGAGCACGAATCGCACCTGTACCGTCCAGTTCACGACGGATCCCGACCTCGTGGTCAGCGCGATCTCGGGACCGGCGGTGGCCGCTTCGGGCACGACGATCATCCTGAACAACACGGTGCGGAACGTCGGGCTGGCCGCCGGGGCGTTCAACGTCGGCCTCTATCTCTCGAACTCCTCAGCGGTGACCACGCTGGACCGGCAGCTCACCACTCGGCGGGTCACCAGCGGACTGGCGACGAATGCGGTCTCGGCCGACGCCACCAGCGTGCTCATCCCGGCCGACGTCCCGCCCGGCAACTACTTCCTCGGCGCCATCGCCGATATCGACAACGAAGTGGATGAGGTCGTCGGCGAGGGCAACAACGCCGCCTCGACCCCGGTGGTGATCGCCAAGCCGGACCTGGTCGTCACGGCGCTGACCGCGCCGGCCACGGCGGGGGCCGGCCGTCAGATCGTGGTCAGCAGCACCGTCAAGAACCAGGCGGCGGCGGCCGTCGCGGCCCAACCGTCCACGCTGGCCTTCTATCTGTCCACCGATGCCGTGCTGGGCGGTGACGTCCGGCTCACCGAGACGCGGGCGATCGCGGCTCTGACCAAAGACGCGACCTCGGTCGGCTCGACGAGCGTGACCATCCCCGCCAACATGGCGGCCGGTACGTACTTCCTGATCGCCGTTGCCGACGACCTCCACGTCGTGGCGGAGTCCGACGAGACCAACAACACACGCGCCACCGCGACGGCGATCGTCGTCAGCCGCGCCGACCTGACAGCGGCATCGGTCACGGCGACGCCGACGTTGACCGCGCCGGGGATGAACGTCAGTGTGTCGCACGTCGTCCGCAACGCGGCGGCCGCTCCCGCCAGCGCGCCGGCTTCGACGTCACGCCTGTTCTTGTCGAACAACACCACCTTCGGTGATGCCGACGACGTCGACCTCGGCCCCGTGCCGGTCGCCGCGCTGGGTGCCGGAGTCCAGGCCACGGTCGTCAAGACCGTTCAGATTCCGGGCGGTACCGCCCCGGGGTCGTATTGGATCTTCGCGCGCGCCAACGCCGGTGACGCCATCCCGGAGGCCACCGGCGCCAACAACACGGCGCGCACCGCGCAGCCGATCATCGTCGGCGCCGACCTGCTGATCACGACGGCCACCGCCGCGCCGACCTCGACGGCGCCCGGTATGACGGTGAACGTCACCAACACGGTGAAGAACCAGGGTGGGCCGACGACGGCGAGCTTCGACGTCGGCATCTACCTGTCGACGAACACGACATTCGGGGCCGGCGCCGACGTTCTGCTGGCGACGCGGCGAGTGAGTGGCGGCCTGGCCGCCGGGGCGCTCTCGGGCCCGATCGTGACGCCGGTCGTGATTCCGTCGAACACGTCGGCCGGAGCCTATTTCCTGATCGTGCGGGCGGACGCGAGCGGGGCCCAGCCCAACGGCGAAGTGCTCGAGGGCGATGAGACGAACAACGTCCGGGCGACGGCGGCGGTCCAGGTCGTCAGGCCTGACCTGGCGGTCCTCTCGGTACAGTCGGTCACGGCGCCGGGCGGTGCGGCGGCCGGCATGAACCTCAGTGTCACTCATGTGGTGAAGAACCTGGCGGCGGCCGCCGGCGTGGCACCGGTGACGACCGCGAAGCTCTACCTGTCGTCTGACGCCACGCTGGACGGAAGCGACTTGGAACTCGGCAGTGTGGACGTGGCGCCGCTGGCCGGTGGTGCCACGGCGACGGTGACGAAGGTGGTGACGATCCCCGGCGGCACCCAGCCCGGCTCGTACTTCGTGATCGCGCAGGCGAACGCGACCCATGCGGTGCTGGAGGCCGACTCGCCTGAGCAACTCAACAACGTCAAGGCGACGGCGGCCCCCATCGTCATCGTGGGTCCCGACCTGATCGTGACGGCGGCCTCCGCGACACCGCTGATGACGGCGCCGGGGGCGACCGTGAATGTCAGCAACACCGTGCGGAATCGGGGCGGGCAGGCGACCGGGGCCTTCGACGTGAGCGTCTATCTGTCCAGCAACACGACCTACGCGGCGGGCGTGAATCGTCCGCTCGCGTCGCGCCGCCTGGCCGCCCTGGGTGCCGGCGCGGTGTCCGGCCCGATCGTGACACCGATCGTGATTCCGTCGAACACGTCGGCGGGTACGTATTTCCTGCTCGTCCGCGCCGACAGCGGCGGAGAAGTCCTCGAGGCGAGCGAGACGAACAACGTGCTGGCGACGGCCGCCATCCAGGTCGTGCGACCGGACTTGACCGTGCAATCGGTGACGGCGCCGGCGGTAGCGGCGGCCGGAATGAACATCAGCGTCAGCCACGTCGTGAAGAACCTCGCCCCGGCGATGGGTGGCGCCGCGGCGTCGACGTCGCGGCTGTTCCTCTCGCCGGACCCGGCGCTCGACGTGCCCGGCGACACGGTGCTGGGTGACGTCGCGGTCGCCCCGCTGGCGGGTGGGGCGATGGCCACGGTGACGAAGACGCTGCTCATCGCCGGGGGGACGGCTCCGGGCCTGTACTGGGTCATCGCGCAGGCGAACGCGACCAATGCCGTGCCGGAGGCCGACTCGCCGATCCAGGCCAACAACGTGAAGGCGACGGCGATGCCCATCGTCATCGGCCCTGATCTGATCGTGATGGCGGCGACCGTGACGCCGTTGGCCGTCGCGCCCGGGATCACTCTATCGGTGACGAACACGGTGAAGAACCAGGGGGGGGCCGCAGCCGGCGCCTTCGACGTCGGGCTCTACCTGTCGACGAACGCGACGTTCGAAGCCGACGCTGACACGCGGCTGGCGACCAGGCGGGTGACCGGGCTGGCTCCGTCGGCGGTGTCGACGGCCGCGACACCGGTGACGATTCCCACCAATGCCTCGGGCGGGACCTACTTCCTGATCGTGCGCGCGGATATCAGCGGCGGGGCTCCGCAGGAAGTCGTCGAGGCGAGCGAGACGAACAACGCCCTGGCCACGGCGGCGATCCAGGTCGTGCAGCCCGACCTGAGCGTGCAGTCGATGACGGCGCCGGCGGTGGCGGGGCCCGGGATGAACGTGAGCGTCAGCCACGTGGTCAAGAACCTGGCGCTGGTGGCGGGCGGGGCAGTGGCGTCGACCTCGCGGTTGTACCTCTCGAGCGATCCCACGCTGGACGATCCGGGCGACGTGGTCCTGGGCGACGTGGCCGTGGGACCCCTGCCGGGTGGTGCGATGGCCACGGTGACCAGGACCGTCCAGATTCCGCCTTCGACGCGGCCAGGACTCTACTGGGTGATCGCGAAGGCCAATGTCACCGGAGTCGTCCCCGAAGCGGATAGCCCGACGCAGGCGAACAATGTCAAGCCGACGGCGACACCGATGATCGTCGGACCGGATTTCCTGGTGACGGCCGCCATGGCGACACCATTGGCCGTCGCGCCCGGCTTCGGTGTCTCCCTGACGAACACGATCAAGAACCAGGGGGGAGTGCCAGCGGGGCCATTCGACGTCGGTATCTATCTCTCCGCGAACGACACGTTCGAGGCCGGAGCGGACATTCGACTGACGACACGGCGGGTCCTCGGGCTGACCCCCGGAGCAGTGTCGACCGCGGCGACGCCGGTGACCATTCCGAGCAACGTCTCGGCTGGGACCTATTTCCTCATCGTGCGAGCGGATATCACCGGCAGCGTGCCGCAGGAAGTGGCCGAGGCGAACGAGGGAAACAACGTGCTCGCGACGGCCGCCGTCCAGGTCGTGTGGCCCGACCTGACGGTCGTGTCGGTCACGGCGCCGGCGGCGACGGCCGCCGGTATGAACATCAGTGTCAGCCACGTGGTGAGGAATCTCGCCTCGACCGCCGGCGCGGCGACCGGATCGATCTCACGGCTCTACCTGTCGAGCGATCCCACGCTGGACCTGCTGCCCGACGCGGTGGTGGGCGAGGCGACGGTCGGCGCGCTGGCCGGTGGCACCAGCGCGACGGTGGTGAAAACCGTCCAGATTCCGCTGGGGACAGCGCCCGGGCTCTACTGGGTGATCGCGCGGACGAATGCCACGAACACGGTGCCGGAGGTGGACTCGCCCGGCCAGGTGAACAATGTGAAGGCGACGGCCACGCCGATTCTCGTGGGCCCGGATCTTCTCGTCACCACGGCGACGGCGGCACCACTGACGACAGCGCCGGGGAGGAACGTCAGTGTGACGAGCACCGTGACGAACCAGGGCGGTGCCATGGCCGGGGCCTTCGACATCGGCTTCTATCTGTCGACGAACACCACGTTCGAGCCCGGGACGGATGTCTGGCGGGCGACCCGGCGAGTGGCCGGGTTGGCGCCGGCCGCGGTCTCGATGGCGACCACGGCCGTGACCATCCCGAGCAACTACTCGGCCGGGACGTACTTCGTGATCGTGAGGGCGGATATCACGGGCGGCGCGCCCCAGGAGGTCGCGGAGGCGAACGAGGCGAACAATGCGCGGGCGACGGCGCCGATCCAGGTCGTGCAGCCGGACCTGTCGACGCAGACCGTGGCGGCGACGCCGGCGGTGATGGCGGTCGGCGGCAACGTCAGCGTGACGCAGACGGTCAAGAACATCTCCCCCCCGGTCGCTGGCGCCCGGGCCACGACGTCACGCCTGTACCTGTCGGACGAGCCCTCGCCGGTCCAGCCGACGAGTAAGCCGGTGCTGGGCGACGTGGCGGTGCCACCGATCGCCGGCGGCGCCCTGGTGTCGGTGACTAGGTCGCTCTCGCTGCCGCCCGGCACGACACCAGGCAAGTACTGGATCTATGCGCAGGCGAACGCCGTGAACCCGATCGCTGAGTCAGGGCCGCCCGAGCAGATCAACAATCTACAGCGTACGGCGGCACCGATCGTCGTCGGTCCGGATCTGACGCTGACGGCGCTGACGGTGCCGTCGCTGGCCTCGCCCAACGTCGCGATGCCGGTGGTCACCACCGTGAAGAACCAGGGCGGCCAGACGGCCAACGCCTCCGTCGTGCGGTTCTTCCTATCGTCGTCCGGCGTCCTCGACGGCACCGAGATCCCCGTCGGGGTCACGAGTACGGCCGCCCTCGCCGCTGGCGCTTCCGTCACGACGACCACTCGGATCACCGTCCCCGGCAACACCTCGGCCGGCGCCAGGTTCCTCCTAGCCCAGGCTGACGGCGACCGGCAGGTCGCTGAGGCCGACGAGGCGAACAACGTCCTCTTCAAGCGCTTCAGCGTGGTGCTGCCGGACCGGCGGATCATGTCGCTGACCCCGCCGCCGCCGACCATCCATGGCAGGGCTACCAGCGCGCCCGACGCGTCGATCAGGATCGTCGACGGGGCGCTGTACCTGTGCGGTCCGAACGTTGGCAACAACACCCTGTCCTCCGCTACCCGGATGCTAGTCCTGCCGTACGTCACAAAGCTGAAGACGGCTACGGCCGGCAGAACGCTCAGCGGTGCAGCGACTTACCCTGAACGGCATCACCGGTGAACCTGATGGGCCCCTTCACGGGTCGGGCACGTCGGCCGGAGAGATCTACCAGTTCAACGATACGGTCGCCGTGGATCCCGGACCGTGAAGCGGCCACCATCGGTCAGATCGCATCCGATGGCGAGGGCCGTGTTCGCTCCAAAGCGTCCGCTCCGTCGGCTCCGCACACCCAGTGAGCCGCGGCTTCTCTTTAAGTTCCAACGACATGCATCAGGAAGGGACGAACCCCTCGCATGGCGAGGCAGTTGCAAGCGTTGCAACGGTCGTCGTCGTTTTGTTAGAACTGAAGAGCGCTCGACCTTGAATCCAAGGGTCGTTGACGCGTTATCTGCGGCTATCGCCGCCTTCGTTCGTGCTCTCGCCCTCCACCCGGCGCGAGCGGTCGCCTCTCCGGTGGACATACTCAGTCGCCTCAGCTGACGCTGCACCGTCTCTGACCGCGTCGCGCGGCGAGGCTGGCGGTCGCTTCTGAGCGCAGAGGCCCTCGTGCTCACCATGACCAGCTGCTCCGCGCAGGCCTCGGGAGACACGCCGGAGTTGCTGGGGAAGGCGCAGACCCCCGGCGTCATCCTCGTCACGCTGTCAGTCAGGGAGTCCGTCATCGACGAGATCGCGTCGATGCGCAACCGGGTCGTCCGCGAACTCGCCCGTCCCCACGACGCAGGACCGTGCGTGTCACCTGCGCGGCGTACTTCACCTGATGATGCGCGAGTTCAACGGCAGGCTCCCGCTGACTCCGATCGAGCCGAGCCCTCCGGCCGCGCACCCGGCTTGGGCGAGCCGTTACGCGGTGTATCCCTGTTTCCGCTGACGCTGTCTATCCGTGATCGCGTCGATCGCGTCGCTCGTCCGGGTTTGCGACGGTTTCTCGGAGCCGTTGCGCTCGTACTGGGCGTGGCCGGCTGCGCGGCCGCGGCATCCCCGGTGCCTGAGCTCACGCCTGAACTGCTAGCGAAAGCCCGCGACGTCGGTACGGTTCGCGTGCTCGTACAGTTCCGGGCGCCGGAAGGGGCGGAGGACATCGAGATCCAAGCTGTAAAGCGCACGGTCCTGGCCGAGCTCGCCGGGACACGGCACCGAGTCGTGCGGGAGTTGCGTGGCCTGCCCGTCATGGCGCTGGAAGCGTCCGAGGATGCGCTCCGCGCGCTGAGCGCTTCGCCTCACGTTCTTCGCATCGAAGAAGACCGCGTACATCGTCCCCTGAGGTGAAGGTCTGATGAGAATCCGTCTGGCATCGGTTGCGTTGTTCCTCGTGGCGGCGATGTTGACGATCGTCGGCCGCGGCGCCGGCGTCGAGCCGCCGCTGGTGCCGGACGAGCTGAAACAGCGCGCGTGGGACCGCAGCCGCGTCCGCGTGATCGTCCGCCTCGACACCGCCTTCGTGCCCGAAGCGGCGCTTCCGACGACGGCCCATGTCGCCCAGCAACGCCAGACGATCGCGCGCGCCCAGTCGATCGTGAGCGCGGGCCTGCGGGCCTTCCCGCACCGCGTGATCCGGCAGTTCCAGGGGCTGCCGGTCATGGCGATCGAGGTCGATGCCGATGGGCTCCGGGCGCTCGAGGCTCTGCGGGGCGTCGTCGCTGGCGTCGCGGAGGATCGACTGCATTTTCCGATGCTCGCCGAGAGCGTCCCGTTGGTCAACGGCGACGAGGCGTGGACAGCCGGGTACGACGGCACGGGGA
>DATNBW010000060.1:0-5355 GCA_035607275.1 Verrucomicrobiia bacterium
AAGATCGCCCAGAAGGCGCGGGCCGTCGGGATCCACCTGGTCCTCGCGACGCAGCGCCCGTCGGTCAACGTCGTGACGGGGCTGATCAAGGCGAACGTCCCGTCGCGGATCGCGTTCGCGATGGCCTCGATGATCGACTCGCGGACCGTCCTCGACGCGCCCGGGGCGGAGGACCTGATCGGTCGCGGCGACATGCTCTACCAGCCGGTCGACCTGCCCCGCCCCGTCCGGATGCAGGGCGTCTTCGTCGGCGATCGCGAGGTCGGCGAGATCACCAGGCACTGGCTCGACCAGACCGGCGGCCGGACGTTCTACGACGAGGACATCCTCGCCTTCGGCGACGCCGAGGATGGCAACGGCGGCGACGGCGGCCAGTTCGGCTGGCTCCGCAAGTACGGCGTCGACGAGATGACCGTGCCCGCGGCGGAGCTCGTGGCGACGTCCCAGCGGGCGAGCACGTCGATGCTCCAGACGAAGCTGAAGCTCGGGTTCGCCCGGGCGAGCCGGGTCATGGACGAGCTCGAGCGGTACGGCATCATCGGGCCGCAGGATCCGCGGAACCCGGCCTCGCCGCGCCAGATCTACGGGCCGGACAACTGGCTCCGGACCATCGACGACGGCGACGGGGCCGACGAATGAACGATCGTCCCAGTTCCGCCCTGTGGACCAGCGACGCCGACGCGGTATCCTCTGCGTCGAGGTCGAGCCGCTGGCGCGCGCGCGGTGCGGCCGATGAGGACGGGACCCGATGACCACCAGGGACGACGCGCGACGGGCGACGAGTGACCCGCGGCCGGAAGGCCTGCGCCTCGTTCCACCCCGTCCGGAGCCGGACGAGCTCGACCAGGACCGGCGATCCACCGGGGATCGCGGGCCGGGTCGCGATCCGGACCGTCCCGCTCCCGGCCAGCCGACGCCGCTGGCCGAGCGCCTGTACGCCGCCCGCGAGCGGAAGGGCGTCGACCTGTACCGCGCGGAGCGCGACACCAAGATCCGGGCCCGGTACCTCGGTGCCCTCGAGCGCGGCGAGTACGGGGAGCTTCCCGGCGACGTCTACACGAAGGGCTTCCTGCGGAACTACGCGCTCTACCTCGGGCTCGACCCGGAGGAGGTCGTCGGGCAGTGGCGGCGGGAGCGCGGGGCGAGCGCCTCCGCCAAGCCGGTCATCAAGACGCCGCGTCCGATCGCGCAGCCCCGGCCGGGCCTCCAGTTCTCGCCGGGCATCGTCGTCGCCGCCCTGCTCACGATCCTGATCGTCGGCGTCGGCATCTGGCTCGGTCTCCAGGTCATGCGCTTCGCGAAACCACCGACCCTGGCCCTGACGGCGCCCCGCGAGGCCACGATCGAGCTGGACCAGACCGCGACGTCCTTCACGTTCGAGGGCACGTCGATTCCGGGCGCGACGATCACGATCGAGATGGCCGGCGGGTCGCGCCAGGCCTCGGCCGATTCGACGGGCGCCTGGTCGCTCACGGTCGACCTGCGCCGGGGTCGCAACGAGTTCCGGATCGACGCGACGGACCCGGACACCGGCAAGCACGCCGAACAGCCGGCCCAGGTCGTGATCACCGTCCCGGTCAGCGAGATCGAGGCGCCGACGTTCACGATCGACCAGCCGGCGGAGGGCACGACCTTCGAGAACGGCGCGATCCCGGTCCGCGGGACGGCCGTCAACGCGACCACGGTCACGGTCTCCGCCGTCTACGACGGCCCGGTCGGCAGCGCGCCGGCCTCGAGCGCCAAGCCGTCCACGGGTTCGAGCGGCGGCCCTGCTCCCGCGCCGATCACGGTCCCGGTCGGGTCGGACGGCAGCTGGGACACCGGCGCCAATCCCCTCCAGCTGACGACGGGCCGCTGGACGATCACGGTGATGGCGTCGAACCCGACGAAGTCGTCGTCCCAGACGCGCCACGTCTCGATCGCCTACAAGGGCGTGAACCTCGTCGTCACGATCAAGGGCGGCGCGGCCTGGATCAAGGTCTGGGTCGACGGCAAGATCGATCCGACGGTCGGCCGCGCAGGCCGGACGTATCGCGACGGCCAGGTCCTCACGTTCACCGGTGCGACCTCGGTCGAGATCCGCACCGGATCATCCGGCGCCACCTACTTCACCCTCAACGGACGGTCGCTCGGCGCGCTCGGCAAGCGCGGAATCCCGGAGACCTGGCTCTTCCAGCCGCCGGCCGCCCCGACGCTGACCCAGCGCTCCTGACGATGGGCGGCGATCCGCTCGTCGAACTCGCCGAGCGGCTCCAGGCTGCCTGCCTCGCGGCGGGATCGACGGTCGCGCTCGCCGAATCGTGCACCGGCGGCATGGTCGCGACGGCGATGACGGCCGTCCCCGGCTCGAGCGGCTACTTCGTCGGGGGCGTCGTGTCCTACTCGGACGAGGCGAAACGCGACCTGCTCGGCGTCGACCCGGCGGTCCTCGAGGCCCACGGCGCGGTCAGCGCACAGGTCGCTCGGGCGATGGCGCTCGGGGCTCGCGAGCGGTTCGCGGCCACGATCGCGGCGTCGGTCACGGGGATCGCCGGACCGGACGGCGGATCCGACGCGAAGCCGGTCGGCCTGACCTACATCGCCGTCGCCGACGAAGACGGGGTCGAGGTCCGGCGGGTCGTCTGGCCCGGCGACCGGGCGGCGAACCGGGCGGACAGCGCCGTCGCGGCCCTGGAGATGCTCATCGGTCGCGTGGCGGGCGTCGAGAGCCGGCCGCTCGAACCGGCGGCCTCGGCATCCGGGCCATCGTCAGACGCTCGGTGACGAGCACGGCCTCGCCGGGCACGGGCCTGCTGCCCGCTCGCCCGGCCCGCCCGATCGCGCCCGGCGAGCGGATTCACGTCGTCGGGGCGGCGGGCGCCGGGGCCAGCGCCGCGGTCCTCCACGCCGCCTGGGCGGGCGCCGCCGCGGACGGCTGTGACCCGGGCGGGCCATCGCCGTACACGGTCGCGCTCGACGCGGCGGGCATCACGCTGGCCTGGGAGCACAGCGCCGCGCACGTGACCCGGGTGCCCGCGCCGGATCGGCTCGCAGTCACGAAGGCGCTGACGGCCGTCGATGCGGACCATCCCGAGCTCGTCGCCGCCCGGCGGGCCGGCATCCCGATCGAGCCGTGGCAGCAGGTCATCGCCGACGCGGCGGTCGGGCGGACGCTGGTCGGTGTCGCCGGGACCCACGGCAAGAGCACCTCGGCCGGGTGGCTGGTCCACGTCCTCCAGGCCGCGGGCGGCGACCCGTCGGCGTTCGTGGGAGCGCTCCTGCCGCCCGAGCTGACGGGCGGACCGCCGGCCACGGCCCGCCGCGGGGCGGGTCCGGCGTTCGTCGTCGAGGCCGACGAGTACGCGGGCAACTTCGATTCCTACCGGCCGGCCATCGCGCTCGTGACCTCCGCCGAGTGGGATCACCCGGACGTGTTCGCCGATCGGAACGCGGTCATCGCGGCGTTCGATCGCTGGCTGCGGGCGTCCACGCCAGGGGCCGCGTCCGGGCGGGGCGCCGCGTCTGGGGCTGGCGCCGCCTCCGGCCAGGGAGCCGCCGGAAGCGCCGATCCGCCCGGCGCGCGCCGTTCGCCGATCGCGGTGATCAATGTCGCCGACGCCGGCGCAGCGGAGCTCGCGGCGGGCCTTCGCGACTGGCCCGGGACGATCGTCGCCACCGCCCTCGTCGAGACCGACACGGCGCGCCTCGCCAGCTTCGGCCGCGGGATTGCCGAGCAGTACGCGACGGTCGGAGGCCCCGCGACGAGCGTGCTCGGCCGGATCGTGGCCCAGGAGCCGGACTCGACCATGATCGAGATTCACGGGCTCGACGCGCTCCGCGGCGCCCTTCGCGTTCGCCTGTCGACCGCGGGTCGCCACAACGCGGCGAACGCTCTCGGCGTGGCTGGCGCGGCGCTCGTCGCCGGGATCCCGGCCGAGGGCATCGTCGCGGGTCTGGCCTCGTTCGGCGGCGTCGGCCGCCGTCTCGAGCGCAAGGGCGAAGTCGCCGGGGTCGTGGTCTTCGACGATTACGGGCACCATCCGACGGCGATCCGCGAGACGCTCGGCGCGGTCCGCCAGCGCGCACCCGGCCGTCGCGTGTGGGCCGTCTACGAGCCGCTGACCTACCACCGGACCGCGGCCCTCCTCGACGACTTCGCAACCGTCCTCGCCGAGGCGGACGCAGTGGCGATCGCCGACATCTGGGCCGGTCGCGACCCCGACACGACGATCGCCTCGGCATCCGGGCTGGCCGAGGCCGTGGCCCGCCGCAATCCCGCGATTCCGGTCGCCGCGCCCGGATCCGTCGAGGCGACGGCGGCCTGGTTGGCAGGCGAGGTGCGCAGCGGCGACGCGGTGCTCGTCATGGGCGGCGGCCACAGCTATCGGATCGGGGAGCTCCTGCTGGAGCGGCTTGCCGACCGCTGATCGGTGGTTCAGGGCATACTTGCCCGGTTCATCCCGGATCGCGGCGCCGCATCCGGCGCGCCGCCGATCGCCGAACCGCAGGGGAGGCCCATGGCCGGAGACGTTTCCTTCGATGTCGTGAGCGACTTCGACGAGCAGGAGCTGCGCAACGCGCTCGATCAGGTCCGCCGCGAGGTCGGCCAGCGCTTCGACTTCAAGGGCGTGACGGTGGACCTCGAGCAGTCGAAGGACGAGCTGACCCTCGTGACCGACGACGAGCATCGAGCCGCCGCCATCAAGGACCTGATCGAGTCGAAGGCCGTCCGGCGCAACCTGTCACTCAAGATCTTCGATTGGGGGCGGATCGAGCCATCCGGCGGCAACAAGGTCCGCCAGTCGATCACGCTCCGCCGCGGCCTGAATGACGAGCTGGCCAAGAAGATCAGCAAGCTGATTCGCGAGGAGTTCCCAAAGGTCAAGCCGCAGATCCAGGGCGACGCCGTCCGGGTGTCCGGCAAGAGCCGCGACGAGCTCCAGAAGGTGATCGGCCGGCTGCGCGAGCTCGAGGAGCTCCCCGTCCCGCTCCAGTTCGAGAACTACCGGTAGGCCGCCGATGATGCCTGGCGCGCGCTATGCCCGAATCCTGATGATCATCGTCGCGATCGTGGTCGCGATCGGGTTGGTCGTCGGCATGGCCGCCACGCCGGGCCTGCCCTGATGACGGACCAGCGGACAGGGATCGAGGCGCCCGAGGACGAGAGGGAACCGCTCGATGGGACGGGCCCGGCCGATGACCCGGCCGAGCTGACCGACGAGCGCGCCACCGCGACCGGCGCGACTGTGGCGGAGCCTGAGGCGCCGACCGCGACCGACGAGCCCGCGACCGCGACCGACGAGCCCGCGACCGCGACCGACGAGCCCGCCGCGGAGCTGGCGGCGTCGATCGCGACCGATGAGTTGGCTGGCGCAG
>DATNBW010000061.1:0-12978 GCA_035607275.1 Verrucomicrobiia bacterium
ACGCGTGGCGGCGGCGCACGAGACGACGGCGTCGATGGCCGCGGTCGCCGGCCTGCGCGCGATCCACACAGCCGGGATCGAGCCCGACGACATCGACCTGATCCTGCTTGCCACCCTGACGCCGGACTACTGGATGCCGTCGACCGCGGCCCTGGTCAAGGAGGCAATCGGCAATACCAGGGCGACCGCGTTCGACGTCATGGCCGCGTGCAGCGGCTTCGTCTACGGCTTCGCGACGGCCCAGGCGTACATCCAGGCGGGGCTCGCGAAGCACGTCCTGGTGATCGGCGCGGAGCTGCTCACGCGGTTCCTCGACTACACCGACCGGAGCACCTGCATCCTGTTCGGCGATGGCGCCGGGGCGGTCGTCCTGTCGGCGTCGGACGAGCCGGGCGGCGCGCTCGGGGTCGAGATGACGACCGAGCCCCAGGGCGCGTACATGATCTGGCTGCCGGCCGGCGGCTCGAAGGCGCCGCCGTCGGCCGGGACCATCGCGCGCGGCGAGCACTACGTCCGGATGGAAGGCAACCAGACCTATCGGTTCGCGACGAAGACGATGGCCACGACCGCCCTCGAGTCGATCCGGCGGTCCGGGCTCCAACCGGGCGACATCGACCTGTTCATCCCGCACCAGGCGAACGTCCGGATCATCGAGGCGGTCGCCAAGGGCCTCGACCTGCCGATGGACAAGATGTTCATCAACCTCGACAAGTACGGGAACACCTCGGCCGCCTCGGTGCCGATCGCGCTCGCCGAGGCGGTCAACGAGGGCCGGGTCGAGATTGGCGACAACGTCACGATCGTCGCGTTCGGCGCGGGCTTCACCAGCGGCGCGGTCACGATCGAGTGGACGGCCGATCCGAAGCGCGGCCTGATCGGCGACGCGGCCGTTCGTCCCGAGGATGTCTCGGTTCGGCTGCCGGTCGACTGGGATTCGGTCGACCCGATCCCCGATGCGCTCGCGGAGATCATGGGCCGGCCCGGCTCCCTCGACGTTCCGCTGGACGACGTCGCGCCGGGCGAGCCCGAACATGCCCACCCGGAGGCCCAGCCGGTCGGGCACTGACGGCTCGGCGACCCGCCGGGCCAGTTGCCCGTCGCCCGGGTCGCCCGCCTCGTTACCCGCCGGGCGGGTATCTGCAGGGGAACCGCGTCGGGAACGCCGGACGGGCGCTCGGGCAATACGGCCGGGTCGACGGTCGCGGGCGGGGCGTCGCCGGTCGCGCCCGCCGATTACGATGTGCCACGAGCGCAGCCCAACGCGGAGGGACCAGATGATCGATCTGTCCGGGAAGACGGCCCTCGTGACCGGTGGCTCGCGCGGGATCGGCAAGGCGATCGCCCTGCGACTCGCGACCCAGGGCGCCGACGTCGCCTTCAGCTATCGCGGCAACGCAGCGGCCGCCGACGCGACGACCGGCGAGATCGAGGCCCTCGGCCGCAAGGCCCTGGCGGTCCAGGCCGACGTCACCGAGCCGGACGCGGCCGACAGCCTCGTGAAGGCCGTCCTCGAGGCCTTCGGCAAGGTCGACATCCTCGTCAACAACGCCGGGATCACCCGCGACGACCTGATCATGCGGATGAGCGTCGAGGCCTTCCGCGAGGTCCTCGAGACGAACCTGTTCGGCGCGTTCTACATGACGAAAGCGGTGACCCGGCCGATGCTCAAGGCCAAGGGCGGGCGGATCGTCAACATCACGTCGGTCAGCGGCCAGGCCGGCCAGACCGGCCAGGCGAACTACTCGTCAGCGAAGGCCGGCCTGATCGGGCTCACGAAGGCGACGGCCCGGGAACTGGCCTCGCGGTCGATCACGTGCAACGCCGTGGCGCCCGGGTTCGTGCTCACCGAGCTCACGAAGGATCTGCCCGAGGCGCTCCAGGCGCAGATCACCGCCGCGACGCCGCTCGGCCGGTTCGGGACCACCGAGGAGGTCGCCAGCGCGGTTGCCTTCCTCGCCAGCGACGATGCCGCGTTCATCACCGGGCAGGTGCTCGCGGTCGACGGCGGCCTGGTGATGATGTAGCAATGAGCTACGACCGGCTCGACTGACGTCGCCTGGGGCTCGAGGTCCGCGGGCGCGAACTCCGGCATCGGGTCCGGTGCTACGCTCGGGCCGATGCAGATCCGCCAGTTCCGGGTCGAGGGGCTGGGCCACCTGTCGACCCTCGTTGCCGACGAAACGGCCGGCGTCGCCGCGGTCGTCGATCCGCGGCGCGACGTCGACGTCTACCTCGCGGCGGCCCGCGAGCTGGATGTCCGGATCACGCACGTCGTCGAGACCCATCTCCACAACGACTACGTCTCGGGCGGACGCGATCTCACGGCGCTGACCGGCTCGCGCCACGTCATCGGAGCGGGAGCAGAGCTCCGCCACGAGCACGGCCCGGTCCGCGATGGCGAGACGTTCGACGTCGGTTCGCTCCGGTTCACCGCCCGGGACACGCCGGGCCATACCCCGGAGCACGTCGCCTACGCCGTCGCCGATCTCGACCGCGGCGACGACCCGGCCCTTCTGTTCAGCGGCGGCTCGCTGCTCGTCGGCGCGGTCGGGCGCACGGATCTGCTCGGCCAGGAACACGCCCGCGACTACGCCCGGGCGATGCATCGCTCGCTCCACGACGTCGTCCTCGCCCATGACGATCACGTCGTCGTCCACCCGACGCACGGGGCCGGTTCCCTGTGCGCGGTCGGAATCGCGAGCACGCCGACGACGACGATCGGCTACGAGCGCCGCCACAACGCGCTGCTCCGCGTCGCCGACGTCGAGGCGTTCGCGACCCGCCTGCTCCGCGGCCAGCCGACGGTGCCGCGCTACTTCGCCCGGATGCGACCCACGAATCAGGCGGGGCCGGCACTTCTCGGGGCAAGGGTTCCGGAGCCGCGGCCACTCGGCCTCGAGGAGACGCGGCGCGCGATCGCGGGCGGCGCCCTCCTGCTCGACCTGCGACCGCCGGCCGACCACGCCGTCGCGCACGCCGCGGGCTCGCAGTCGGTGCCGCTCGGACCGTCGTTCGGAACGTGGCTCGGCTGGGTCGTGGACCCGGATCGGCCGCTCGTGCTGGTCCTCGAGCGCGCCGAGGACTGGGACGACGTGATCCGCCAGGCGCTCCGGATCGGCGCGGAGGACTCGATCCTCGGGCATCTGCGCGGCGGGTTCGGGGCCTGGGCCGACGGCGGCGGACCGCTCGAGTCGACCGGCCGGATGAACGTCGACGACCTGGCCGAGCGCCTCGCCCGCGCCGGTCCGGCCGACGCGCCGCTCGTCATCGACGTCCGCCAGGCGAACGAGTACGAGGCATACCACGTGCCGGGCAGCATCAACATCGCGGCGGGTTCGCTGCCGGATCGTCTCGCCGAGCTTCCGCGCGACCATCCGATCGTGACGATCTGCGCGGCCGGGCTGCGCGCCGGCCTCGCGGCCTCGATCCTGCGGAGCTCCGGGTTCGACGACGTGTCCTGGGTCGCGAGCGGCGTTCCCGCCTGGCGGGCGGCCGGTCATCCGACCGTGCGTGGCGATCAGCCGACGCGGCCCGAGGCCCGAAGGAAGCGCGAGCCGGTCGCCGCACGGGACTGAAGTCCCGGCCGCCACCACCCGTGTGCGGGGCAGGCGACCCCACCGGACCCGTCGGATCTCCCTCACGCTCCGTAGGGGCCGGTACGTTCGCCCCGGATCGGGGGTACCTCGGGCCGAATGAGCCGACCGACTGCTCGTGGGATCGTCGAGACAGCCATGAGCGCGCATCCGCCCATCGATCCGCGTCCGCGAGACGTGCACGTTCCCGCACGTCCGGCGGAGACGCAACCACGCGATGCCCCGGCCTCGGCCGCGCCCGCCGCGGCCGCCGCACGCGGCACCTCCGTCGTCCCCGCCGTCGCGCCCGCCGGGCCCACCGCCGAGCCCATCTCGAGTGCGCCCGACCACACGCCGCCGGCCTCGCCCGCAGTGGACGCGGCGCCGGCCAGCGACGAGTCGATCGCGGCCCTCTTCGCCCGCCAGCTCGAAGTCCTCCAGGCCGCCTCCGCGCGCCTCAGCCGGGCCGAGGGCAGCGAGGCGGTCGGGCGGGCCGTCGTCGAGGAGACCGGCCGGATCATCGACTACCACAATGCCCGGGTCTACGTCCTCGAGCCCGCCGGCGATCTCGTCCCGATCGCGTTCGAGGGCCGCGTCGGCGCCTACGAGAAGGTCGACCTCAACCTCCTCCGGACGCGGCTCGGGCATGGGTTCACGGGCTGGGTCGGCCAGCATGGCGAGCCGCTCCTCGTCCGCGACGCCAACGACGATCCGCGGGGCGCGTCGATTCCGGGCACGGACGACGTCGACGAGTCGATGCTCGTCGTGCCGATGCGCTACGACGACGCCGTCGTCGGGGTGATCACGCTCTCGAAGCTCGGGCTCGACCAGTTCGACGGCCACGACCTGCGGCTCCTGTCGATCCTCGCCGACCAGGCGGCGACCGCCCTCGAATCGGCCCGCAACCTCGCCCGCAGCCACTCCCTCGCCGGCGAGCTGCGGCTCCTCCTGGAGGTCAGCAGCGAGCTGGCCGGCAGCCTCGAGTCGCGCCAGGTGGCGAACATCCTCGCCCGCCACCTGGCCAGTGTCATGGGCGTCGAGGAGTGCGCGATCTCGTTCTGGGACCGGCCCAACGACCGGGTCGCGAGCATCGGCTACTTCCCGCCGATCATGCTCGACGACCTCGACCCGTTCTTCGACATCGCCACGTATCCACCGACCAAGCACGTGCTCGAGGACCAGGCGACCGTCCTGATCGACGCCACCGACCCGGCCGCCAACCCCGCCGAGGTGGCCCTCCTGGTCGCCGCCGGCAACGTCGCCCTCGTCATGCTGCCCCTCGTGGCGTCCGGCGAATCGATCGGGCTCGTCGAGCTCATCTCACGCCACCCGATCGATCTCGACGACGAGCGCCTGAGCCTCGCCCGGACGATCGCCAACGAGGCGGCGATCGCCCTCGAGAACGCCCGCCTGTACGAAGAGGCCCGAGCCCTGGCCGATCGCGACCCCCTGACCGGCTTCTTCAACCACCGCTATCTCCACGAGCGATTCGGCCAGGAGGCCGTCCGGGCCCGGCGCAGCCATCGTCCCCTCAGCCTGCTGATGCTCGACCTCGACGACTTCAAGCTCGTGAACGACAGCTTCGGACACCTCCTCGGCGACGACGTGCTGCGCTGGACGGCCGACCTGATCCGGAAGACCCTGCGCGGCTCGGACGTGCCGGCCCGCTACGGAGGCGACGAGTTCGCGATCCTCCTGCCGGACGCCGACCAGGAGGAGGCGGCCGCCACCGCGAACCGTCTTCGCGAGGCGTTCGCCTCGGCGGCGTTCTCGCGCGAGGGCCGGCTCAGCGTCCCGGTCGGGGTCTCGATCGGCGCCGCCACGTTCCCGGCCGACGGCAGGACGGCCGCGGAGCTGATCGCGGTCGCGGACGCCGGGCTGTACCGGATGAAGCGCTCGACGCGCCGACCCGGGGAGCCGCGGACCGCCTGATTCCGCGGCACCGTCGTCGTCCCGGCGCCGCGCCGTCGGCGCGCGGTGACACGTGATGGCGCGACCCGGCGCACGAGCAGGCGATCGATGGCCGCCGCCGAAGGTACCAGCCCGGCACCGCCGGAAGTACTACTCGCCCTCCTTGCGGCCGACGGCACCGGACCGTCATGCTCAGCACCGAACGTGACGCCACCGACCAAGCGCCATCCATCCGACGCGACCGAGGATCCACGGATCCACCGGTCATGGCTCATCTTCGCCGCCGCGTTCGCCCTCCTCGGCATGATCGCCGTCTTCCGGCTGTGGGTCGATCCGCGCCTCGGCAACTGGGCGATCGCCCTCCTGATCGTGGTCGTCGGCTTCGCCGCCGTGCGCCATCGGATCGCCGTCCGGGACCTCGAGTCCGGGCGACGGTCGGAGGCGGAGAGCTTCGCCCGGATCCTCCAGGGCCTCTCGCGGTCGATCTCGCCGGACGCGATCCTCGGGGCGATCGTCGAGGAGCTCGGCGCCGGCACCGGCGCCGACCACATCGTCATCGTCCGCCGCCGGCCCGACGCGCGCGTCCTCGAAGCGACGCTGGTCAATGCGCGGACGGGCGGATCCAGCTCGTCGACGCTCTTCCCGATCGCCGATCTCGAGGACCCGCCCGATCTCGACGCCGGGCGCTGGGCTCGGGAGCCGGTCGCGATCCCGATCGACGCCGACGGCCCAGGCGACCTCCCCCTGCCCGGCGCCCGACCCGGGCTCGATGGTCCCCCGATCGCCGGCGCCGGCGGGGGCCGGGGCCGGCCGCGACGGAGCGGTCGGCGGACACCCGACGGAGCGCCCGCCGCCGAGCTGGCAGGGACCGCTTCCGAGACCGCGGCAACCGCCGCCACTCGCGCCGGCCGGTCGCGCGACCTCGATCCCGATCGGCTCATCGCTCAGCGGATCGCCGATCGTGCTCGCTCGATCTTCGGCCTGCGCAACGTGCTCGTGACCCCCCTCACCACCGACGGCGGGATGATCGGCGCGCTCGTGATCTCGCGGCGCACCACGGGCGACTGGCCGGCGGCCGCCGAGCGCCTGCTCGTGGGTGCCGCGATCGAGGCGTCGGCCGCCCTGTCGCGAGCCTATTCGCACCGGCAGGCAGAGGCGCGGGCGTCGACCGATGCGCTGACCGGCCTCCCGAACCGCCGCTATTTCGACGAGTTCTGCGCCCTCCTGTCGCGTCGCCGCCGGGCGGAGGACAGCGTCGGCGTCCTGATGATCGACATCGACAAGTTCAAGGCGATCAACGACGCCCACGGCCACCTGATCGGCGACGAGGTGCTGCGGGCGGTCGCCGCGGCGGTCGTCGGCGCGGTCCGCGAGGACGACGTCCCGGCCCGGTACGGCGGCGAGGAGTTCGCGGTCCTGTTGCGCAACCCGACGCTCGACGTGGCGGTCGAGGTCGGCGAGCGCGTCCGCGAGGCTGTCGGGGCGCTCGATCTCGCTCGGTTCGGCGTTGCCGCGGTGAGCGTGTCGGTCGGTGCCGCGGTCGCGAACGACGCGGACGAGTCGATCACCGTGACGATCGAGCAGGCCGACCGCGCCCTCTACGACGCGAAGCGGGGCGGCCGCGACCGCGTGGTCGCCGCGTAAGTCCCGCCGGATCCCCGGAGGCCGAGTCCCCCGAGCGCAGGATCGGCGGCGCGGAGACCCGCGCTACCATCGCCCGCGATGCCACGAGACCGATCCGCCGAGCCCGCCGAGTCTGACGACGCCGTCGACTCGCTCTCCCGGCACGACCACGACGACTCGCCGGCCGACGTCCTCGCCGACGAGGCCGCCGACCTCACGAACGGCGATCTCGCCCGCATCTTCCACGAGATCGGCGACATCCTCGAGGTCCAGGGCGAGATCCCGTTCAAGACGATCGCCTACCACCGCGCCGCGGACGCGATCGGACGGAGCCCGGTCGATCTCGTCGCGGCCTACCGATCGGGCGATCCGCCGAAGGTCGCCGGCGTCGGCCAGGCGATCGGCGACAAGATCACGGAGCTCGTGACCACGGGCCGGATGGCCTACCTCGAGCGACTCCGGACGGAGGTCCCGGCCAGCCTCGTCGAGCTGCTCGAGATCCCGGGCCTCGGCCCGAAGACGGTCCGCCAGCTCCACGAGGATCTGGGGATCGCGACGATGGACCAGCTCCGCGAGGCGGCCGAGAACGGCCGGATCCGGACGATCCGCGGCCTGTCGGAGCGGACCGAGCAGCTGATTCTCGAGGGAATCCGGCGCCTCGAGGCACAGCCGCCGCGGCGCCTGTACCTCCACCAGGCCGAGGAGCACATCGCCGCGCTGATCGCCATCCTCGGCGCGCTGCCCGGCGTCGGCTCGATCGAGCCCGCCGGGTCCTACCGCCGGCGCAAGGAGACGATCGGCGACCTCGACCTGCTCGCCGAGACGACCGATCCCCGCGCCCTCATGGAGCGCTTCACGGGCCTCGGCACGGTCGACCACATCGTCGCCCGGGGTGGGCACAAGTCGGCGATCCGCCTGATGCGCGGGCCCCAGGTCGACCTGATGGTCATGCCGCCCGGTGCCGCCGGCGCCTACCGGATCCACTTCACCGGGTCCAAGGAGCACAACGTCCGGCTCCGTGCGCGGGCCCGCGATCGAGGCTGGAGCCTGTCCGAGTACGGCTTCCAGCGGATCGGCGAGGACGGCGAGCCGCTGACCGGCGACGCCGCCGAGCTGCGGACCTTCGCGACCGAGGCGGAGGCCTACGCCTTCCTCGACCTGCCGTTCATCGAGCCCGAGCTGCGCGAGGACCAGGGCGAGATCGAGGCAGCCCTCGCCGGCACGCTGCCGGTGCTGATCACGAAGGCCGACCTGCGCGGGGATTGCCACACCCACAGCGACTGGACCGACGGGAGCCAGCCGATCGAGGTCATGGCCGACGCGGCTCGCCGGCGTGGATACCAGTACCAGGTCCTGACCGACCACACCCAGTCGCTGGCGATCACCAACGGCCTCACCCCCGATCGGGTCGAGGAGGAGCGAGCGGTGATCGCCGCGCTGAACGCGCGGTTCGCAGCGGAGGAGGCCGCCGGGACCGCGCCGCCGGAGACGCCCGCCGAGGGCTTCCGACTGCTCCACGGCTGCGAGCTCGAGGTCCGGGCGGACGGTCAGCTCGATTACGAGGACGAGCTGCTCGCCCGCTTCGACGTGGTCGTCGCCTCGGTGCACGTCGCGCGCCGCCAGTCACGTGCGGAGCTCACGACGCGGACGCTGAATGCGATCCGCAGCCCCCACGTCGACATCATCGCTCACCCCGCCGGGCGGATGATCCAGACCCGGGACGATCTCGATCTCGACTGGGAGGCGGTCTACGCGGCGGCCGCCGCCAACGGCACGGCCCTCGAGATCAACGGCTCACCGCACCGGCTCGACCTGTCCGCCGAGCGGGCGCGCCGGGCCGTGGCGGCGGGTTGCATCCTCACGATCGACTCGGACGCGCACCACACCCGCGAGCTCGACGACACGCGCTGGGGCGTCGCTCAGGCCCGCCGGGGCTGGGTCACCGCGGCCGACGTCCTGAACACCCGGTCCCGGGTCGACCTGCTGGCATGGGTCGGGGCGAAAGCGGATCGGATCGCCGGCTGAAGCGCGTACCATCCGCCCGATGACGAGCTCCACGGCGCCCCGGATCGGTGACCCCGGCGGCCCGCCACGCGTCACCCGCCACCTCCGCCTGCCGGATCGGCCAGGCGCCGCGTCCGGACCGACCGGCGGCGCTCGCGACCTGGTGATCGCGGCCACGACCGTCGTCGGGATGGCGGCGGTCCTGACCGGTCCGGGGGTCTGGGCGGCGGCGATCCTGCTGCTGGCGGCGACGATCCTCGGCACGCTCCAGGTCATCGGCGACGTCGAGGGGCCGGCCGGGGACCGGGGCGTCCCGATCGAGACCCTGTTCCTGCCGGCGGTCGCCGCGATCGGCTGCCTCGGTGCCATCCGCCTGGTCCCGCTGGGCCTGGCGATCGTTCCCGCCCTGCTCCTGACCGGCCTGCTGATCGACCGCACGCTCGTCGTCGAGGCACGGATCGCCGCCGCTCCCGAGGGCCCGACCGTGGACGAGCGCTCTCGGACGCTGGTCGCGATGCTGATCGTCGCCCTCGTCGCGTTCACCGGCGTCGCCGCGATCGTGCCCGGCGGGATCGCGGGTCTCGAGCCGGCCGGCTCGCCCCCGGCCCCGCTCCCGCTCGGCGACCTGCTCCTGCTCGCGCTGGCCGACGCCGCGATCGCCGCGCTGCTCGGCTATCGGGCGGCCGCGCTGCGGGCGACGAGCGTCCGGGAGGCGCTCTGGGCGGCATTGACGTACGGCGTCGCGATCGCGGTCGGCGCGGCGGCGCTCCGGGCGATGGGCATCCCGCGGCTCATCGGGCCGGCGCTCCTGGTGCTCCTGTTCTACCTCTGGGACACGCTCCACGCGACCACGCCGACGCGGCGCCGCGATCCGCGCTGGATCTGGGAGACGCTCGTTCTCGCCGGCCTGGGCATCGCGGTCGCGCTCTGGAACCTGCGGATCGTCGGCTGAGCCCGGCGGGTCCTCGCCGCCGGTCGCGGCCGGCCCGCGCAGGCCCGCCCTGGATTCGCGGCGCAGGCTCCGACTTCGGAGCGCCGCTCACGACCCCGCGGCCCAGGCCAGGGTTCGCTCACGATCGATCGGCCAGCTCCGGCCGTCCTCGAGGCGCACCAGCCGGAGGTCCTGGACCCGGTCGACGACGGTCGCCCACTGCCCGTCGGGCGAGACCTCGACCTGGAGATCGCGGCCGTCGAGATGGACCAGTCGCTCCGGCTGCGGGTCGGCGAGCCGGCCGCCGACGGCCCGACCGATCGGATCGGCGATCCGATAGACATCGGTCCCGGTCGGCGTCGCCACGCCGAGGAACAGCGCGCGACCGTCGGGAGCCAGGCCGATCGGGACGAGCTCGTCGAGCGAGCCGAGGCCCACCGGCCACGCGATCGCGACGTCGTCTGCCGGATCCTCGTTGATCAGCGAGAGGACGATCGTGCTTCCGTCGACCGCCACGCTGTCGATCGCGCCGTGCGTCCGGTCCGCCGGCGTCAGCTCCGCGACCCGGTGGTCCGCGATGCCGAGTCGCGCCGACCACGCGAACCGGCCGTTGCAGCCTTCGGTGCAGATCCCGTGGCCGACCCGCAGCTCGCTGGTCGACCACCAGCCCTCGAGCCGATCGTATTCGCCGTCGATCGGCACGACCGTCGTCGCCCCGTCGCCGGGCGAGCCGACGACGAAGACATCCTCGAATCCGCCGTCGGCCGTCGCGCGGCTGGCGGCCGCGGCGATCGCGCCGCCGTCCTGTCGCCACGCGACGTCGTACGCGTTGACGGGCCAGTCAGCGGGGAGGTCGTAGCGCTCGAGCCGGTCGGCGCCGTCCCACAGCCAGCCCGACGATCGATCGTCCGCGCTGACCCAGACCAGGACGTCGGTCGAGCCCGGCCGGGGCAGGAGCCGCAGCTCGGGTCCGCCCTCCTCGGGCACGCCGGCCGGCCCGAGGTCGAGCGGCGGCATCGATGCCGCGACGCGCAGACCGCCGGCGACCGTCGGGACCAGCCGCTGGACATGGGCGATCTGGGTGGCGCCGCTCCGTTCGACCCAGCCCGACAGGATGCCGGCGAAGTCCGCGACGTCGGGGCCCGATGGGCCCGCGGTCGGGGACGGGGTCGGCTCTCCGGACGGCAGGGGCGCCGACGGCAGCGCCCCGCCGCCGATGAGCCGGACGAGGAGCAGCTGGGCGACCGGGTCGGGGTGCGGCAGCTCGACGCTCCGCCCGGTCGCCCGCTCGAGGATCGTGAGGTTCGGTCCCCGCCGGTCCGTCGCGATCGCCAGGTAGTCGCCACCGGCCGACCAGCCGAAGTCCTCGATCGGATCCGGGCCGCTGAAGAGGTCCGACGCGCGGCCGTCGATCGCCACGAACCGGACCGCCTGGTCCGTGCTGATCAGCACCCCGCTGCCCTGGGGATCGAAGGCGATGCGATCGACCGATGGGAACGTCCCGAGCGTGCGGGCCGGTCCACCGCCCAGCGTCCACAGCCGGACCGCGGTGCCCTGGTCGTTCGGTCCGAGGGTCGTGTCGACCGCCAGCCCGGCCGCCGGATCGACGTCCTCGGACCAGTCGCTCGCGGGGCCGACGTCGGGGAGCTCGGTGATCCCCGAGACCGACCCCGCAGCAGGGTCCAGTCGCAGGAACCGCCAGCCGACGTTCACGCCCTGCGGCGAGGGCAGCCGCTGACGAAGGATCAGCGTCCCCGCCCGATCGAAGCCCTGGACGACCGCGTCATCGGGGATCGGCTGGCGCACGAATCGGCCATTGCCGGCATCGATCACGAGGGCTTCGCGCGACCCGGTGTCGTCGCCGATCGAGGCGAGCGCGACGAACCGGCCGTCGGCCGACCAGACGGCCTGGTCCACGGGCGCCGTCGGCGCGCGGGTCGACCACATCGTGGCCCCGGTCGCGACCGACACCGCCTCGAGTGCCTGGTCCTCAGCGCCCGGGACCGCCGCGATCGCGGTCGTGCCGGTCGGGTCGACGATCCACGTCCGACCGTAGTCGACGTCGGTCCGGGCCGCGACCTGGCGGGCCGGCGACCGGCCGTCGAGGCGGCGCTCCATGAGGCGTGACGCCGCGGCGTCGAGGACCTCGTAGTAGACGACCGGGCCGGCGGCGACGGGCGGGATCCCGGCGGAGCCGCTCGCGTTCCGGAGGTTCCCGTATCGGTCCGCCGGGGTCCATGCTGCGACGAAGATCACGGCGAGGACGGCGACGGTCCCCGCTCCCAACCCGATCCAGCGCGTGCGCCGGCCCCGCATCGTTGGCATCTCCGTTCATCATCGCCGGTTTCCTGCCGCCGGTACCGCCGACGAGACGCGGCGCGCACCGGCCCTGTGGCGGCGGGTCGAATCCGGGCGTCGCGCCGCCCGCCGGTTTGACGAACGGGTCCGGCGATGCTACAAGTCCTTGCCCGCCCGATCGCGTTCCGGCCCCTCGCCGCGGCCGACCCATCGGGTTCGCACCGCATGGAAATCGGAGATCATCACGTGACCTTTCCCGATGTCGAGACCCAGGCACCGAGCGCCGTCAACCAGACGCGGATGAAGCGCCAGCTGGCGGACCAGGCGATCGCCCAGGCGACGGCGGCCCAGTGGTCCGAGGCGGCCGACACGAACCGCAAGCTGCTCGAGCTCGGGCCGGACGCGGAGTCCGAGAACCGCCTGGCCAAGGCGCTCTGGGAGCTCGGCGAGCTCGGACAAGCCCGCGAGCACTACCAGACCGCGCTCGCGCTCGACCCGACGAACCGCATCGCGGAACGGAACATCGATCGCCTGCGGATCCTCCTGGTCGATGCCGGCGAGAAGACCGTCCCCGCCCAGGAGGGAAGCAAGGCGGCGGTCTCGATCTTCGTGGAGGAGACCGGCAAGACCGGCTTCGCC
>DATNBW010000064.1:0-7729 GCA_035607275.1 Verrucomicrobiia bacterium
TGACCGTGCCGGCCGACGGCGGGGCCCAGAAACTCGTCCAGGTCGTCCGCGACTTCGATGACGCCGGGATCCACATCGACGACATCGCGCTCCGCCGGCCGACCCTCGACGACGTCTTCCTGGCCCTGACCGGCCACGCGACCGCCGAGGAGCTGGCCAACGAGGCCGCGCCGCTCGGGAGGACCGCGTGACCGCCCCGGCAACGACGGCAGCGCGCGGCGCTGCCGCCGGGAAGGCGTTCACCGACGGCCTGCTCGTAGGCTGGCGCAACCTCAAGCGGATCCCGCGGATCCCGGAGCTGGCGATCTTCGCCATCCTCCAGTCGATCATGTTCGTGCTGCTGTTCGTCTTCGTGTTCGGCGGCGCGATCAACATCCCCGGGGGCGGCGACTACACGCCCTTCCTGATGCCCGGGATCTTCGCCCAGACGATCGTCTTCGCGGCGGCGACGACCGCGATCGGCATGACCGACGACGTCAACAAGGGGATCATCGATCGATTTCGCTCGCTGCCGATGTCGCGTTCGGCCGTCCTGACCGGCCGAACCTTCTCCGACGTGATCTACAACGGCGGGATCCTCATCGTCCTGATGGTGACCGGCTTCATCGTCGGTTGGCGGGTCGAGAGCATCCCGGCCCTCGCGGCCGGGTTCCTGCTGCTCCTGTTCTTTGCCTACGGGATGGCCTGGCTCGGCGTCTGGCTGGGCCTGAACGTGCCCACGGTCGAGGTCGCCCAGCAGGTGATCTTCACGGTGCTCTTCCCGATCACCTTCATCTCGAACGTGTTCGTTCCGGCGTCGACGCTGCCTTCGTGGCTCCAACCGGTCGCCGAATGGAACCCGACGAGCACGCTGACCGCGGCGCTGCGCGAGCTCTGGGGCAATCCGAACCCGTCGACGTCGACGAGCCTGGCGACGACCGAGCCGGCCCTCGTGACGATCATCTGGGTGGTCGTGATCATCGCGATCTTCGCCCCGCTCGGGACGCGCCGCTACCGCTCGATGAGCCGCTGACATGGACGACACGCAGGAACGAACCGCGCAGCGCCGATCCCGCCGGGCGCCGGCGCCGGGCTCGCGGGCGGCCGACGCGGAAGCCGCAGGACCGTCCCCGGACGGACCGATCGTGCCGGCCAACCAGGCGGAGCCGGGCCCGGCCAATGCCCGCTGGCGGGCGCTCCTCGCCGAGGGCGAGCCGATCCTTGCCGACGGCGCGATGGGCACGATGCTCTTCGCCTCGGGCCTCCAGTTCGGCGACCCGCCCGAGGCCTGGAACGTCAGCAACCCCGAGGTCGTGCGCCGGATCCATCGTGGCTACCTCGACGCAGGATCGCGGATCGTGATGACGAACACGTTCGGCGGCAACCGGCTGAGGCTGCGGCTGCACGGCCTCGACAAGCGGGTCCACGAGCTGAACCGGACCGCCGCGATCCTGCTCCGGGCCGAGGTCGACGCGGCCGGCGGGCGGGCGCTCGTGGCGGGCGACATGGGCCCGACCGGCGAGATCATGGCGCCCCTCGGCACGCTCGAGGAGGACGAGGCGGTCGACGTCTTCGCCGAGCAGGCCGCGGCACTGGTCGCCGGCGGGGTCGACGTCATCTGGATCGAGACGATGTCGCACCTGTCCGAGATCGGGGCGGCGATCCGCGGCGCACGCCGCGCGTCGGCCCAGGTCCCGATCATCGCGACGATGACCTTCGACACGCGCGGCTACACGATGATGGGCGTGTCGCCCGAGCAGGCGGCGCGGTCGCTGCTCGAGGCCGGCGCCGACGCGATCGGCGGGAACTGCGGCAACGGGCCCGACGAGCTGTTGCCGGTCATCGCGAAGATGCACGCGGTCGCCCCGGACGCGGTGCTCGTCGCGAAGTCGAACGCGGGAATGCCGGAGCTGATCGACCTGCGCGCCGTCTACCGGGCCGACCCGCCGACGATGGCGGAAGCGGGTCTCGGGTTCCGGGCGGCCGGCGCCCGGATCATCGGCGCCTGCTGCGGATCGTCGCCGGCCCACCTCGCGGCGATGGCCGAGGCGCTCGGGGTGCCGCACCCGGGCTGACTGCGAGGCAGGTCTCAGTGACCTTCGTCGCCCTCGGCCAGGCGCTCGCCCGCCTCGACCCGCGTCGCGAGCCGGTTCTCGGCCGGGGTCAGCGGGCACGAGAACTGCGGCGCGTAGACGCAGGAGGGGTGGTAGGCCTGGTTGAAGTCGATCGCGTACGTGCCGTCATCGTCCGGCTCGAGGTCGAGATAGCGGCCGGCGCCGTACGTCTCGGTCCCGCTCGTCTGGTCGAGGAACGGCAGGAACAGCGATTCGGGCCGGCCGTCGTTGAGGACGTACGCGGTCAGCTGACGGGGCGCGCCGTCGAGATCGAACCGAAAGACGCCTGCGCGATGGGCCGGTCGAAGCCGGCCGTCGGAGGTCGGGATCTCGAACCGGGACGGCTCGTCGCCGGTGTACGGCTCGAGGCTCAGGCCCTCGAAGACGAGATCCTCGTCGATCGGGTAGTACGGCAGGCCGGCGAACGCCTCGCGCTCCTCGAACGGGATCGGGCTGCCCGGCGCGGACTTGAAGAACGCGTCCTTCTCGGCGCGATAGCCGGCGATCGCGGCCTGGTAGGAGTGCTCGTGATGGCCGTGCTCATGGGGCTCATGGGCCTCGTGGGGCTCATGGGCCTCGTGGTCGTGGTGGTCGTGGTGGTCGCCGTCGGTCACCGGGTCGTGCTCCCCGCGTTGGATCGGTCTGCCTGAATTCCGGTCGGGACTCTACCACCGCGGCCGCCGAACCGGCCGCGAGAGCCGAGCATTTGCGACCGGGGAGTACACTGCCCGGGCGCACCCCTCGACCGAAGCCGTCAAGCGGGACCTTGTCCCGTCTCCTCCGACTCGAGGCCCGGAAAGCATGGGCCATCATGGCGCGGAGACAGGCGATCGAAGAGGCCCTGGCGGCCTGGCGCACGGCAGAACGACGGCACGAAACCGCCGTCGGGGCCGATGCCCTGGACTCGGCACGCGATGTCGATCGGTACCGGGACGAGTTCCAGCGGCTGTCCGCCCAGCACATGGTCGAATGGATCGAGAAGCTCCACGAGGCGGAGGGCCGCCGGTCGAGCTCGACGCCGTCCACGCTGCCCTTCCATCAAGCCGCTCGCGACACCCAGGAGATCGCATCCGAGATCTGGGAGGCGGCTCGGAGCAGCGACGAGGACACGCCCGAGACGCCGGTGAACCGGCGAACGACGCCCCGCCCGGTCCGGCCCGGCTGCGCCTGAGGGGCGGTGCGGCTGCGCCAGAGGCGCCGCGGCGCTCGTCGGCCGGCCCGGCCGCTGGCGGAGAGGGTGGGATTCGAACCCACGGATCTTTCGATCAACGGTTTTCAAGACCGCCGCATTCGACCGCTCTGCCACCTCTCCGGCGGCCATCTTACGGGCCGGGCGGCTCAGGTCGTTCGCTCCGCCTCGATCCGCTCGACGATCCCCGCGAGGAGCTCGTTGAACCGCACCGGCTCCTCGAGCATCAGGAAATGAGCGCTTCCGGGCAGAACGATCGGCTCCATTCCGTGGCGGCCGAAGGAGTCCGGGTTGCCGGGCCCCTCGGCGTTGATCGCGAACGCCGGCACGCCGAGGCGGTCGAGCCCGCGCGTCGCGGCGGCCTCGTTGCTCACGGAATGCTCGATCGCATCGAGGGCGATCTCGGGAGGTGCGGAGGCCATGTCGGATGACACCCAGTCGACGAGCGCCGGGTCCGACGTCGGATCGAAGAGCTGCTCGCGGACGAACGCTCGCGTGTAGCCCGCAAAGTCCTCCCGGAACGGGGCGATGAAGGACTCGATGTCCTCCGGGCGCTTCGGATCGTCCAAGGCCGGGTAGACGTCGACCCAGACGAGCCCGGCAGCCCGCGTCCCGACGCTGAGCGCCGCTTCCACGACGACGTCACCGCCCATCGAGTGGCCGATGAGGACGACGTCGTCGAGACCGAGATCGTCGATCACGGCCGCCACGTCCGCGCCGAACGACGCCATCGTCCACGACGATCGGCCGACGCCGGAGTCACCGTGGCCGGCCAGGTCCACGGCCACCACGCGATGGCCGGCCTCGAACGCGGGGAGCTGATGCCGCCAGTAGCTTCGGTCGCACGACCAGCCATGGACGAAGACCAGCGCGGGGGACCCTGAGCCCGCATCGTCGTACGCGATCGGAATGCCGTCCGGACTCGTCGCCAAGCGGCCGACCATCGCCGGGGTCCCTAGAGGACGTCCCGTCCGAGATAGGCCCGGAGGACCTCCGGCACCTCGACCGACCCGTCGGGCCGCTGGTACGTCTCGAGGATCGCGGCGACGACCCGGGCGAGCGCGAGGCCGGAGCCGTTGAGCGTGTGGACGAGCTCCGGCTTGGCGCCGGGCTCCGGTCGCCAGCGGATCGCCATGCGGCGCGCCTGGTAGTCGCGGAAGTTCGAGCAGGAGCTGACCTCGAGCCACTTCTCGACGCCCGGTGCCCAGACCTCGAGGTCGTACTTCTTGGCCTGGACGAAGCCCATTTCCTTCGTCGCCATGAGGAGCACCCGATAGGCGAGCCCGAGCCTCTGGAGGAGGATCTCTGCCCGCTCCGTCAGCCACTCGAGCGCGTCGTTCGAGTCGGTCGGCTTCTCGAAGAAGACCATCTCCACCTTGTCGAACTGGTGGACGCGGAGGATGCCCCGGGTGTCCTTGCCCGCAGCCCCGGCTTCGCGCCGGAAGCACGGAGAGTAGGCGGCGTACCTGATCGGCAGCTCATCGGCCTCGAGGATCTCGTCGCGATGGAGGTTCGTGACCGGGACCTCGGCCGTCGGGACCAGGTACAGCTCGTCGCGGGTCACGACGTACATCTGGTCTTCCTTGTCGGGGATCTGGCCGGTCCCGATGGCCGAGGCCGTGTTCACGACCGCCGGCGGCCAGACCTCGGTCATCCCGTTCTCGCGGGTATGGACGTCGAGGAAGAAGTTGATCAGGCCCCGCTGGAGGGCGGATCCGGCGCCCTTGTAGACCGGGAAGCCCGAGCCGGCGACCTTGGCGCCGCGCGGGTTGTCGATGATGTCGAGGTCGGTCGCGATCTCCCAGTGGGGACGGCGGCGCCAGGTGGCACCCCCGGCCGGCGCATCCGCACCGACCTCGCCGACGATCGGCTGCTCGACGGGCAGCAGGTCGCCCCATGTCCGGACCGTGACGTTCGCCTCCTCGCCACCGACGGGGACGTCGGGATCGGCCGGGTTCGGGATCCGGAGCAGGAGCTGCTCGACCTCGGCCTCGACGGCGGCGAGCTCGGTGTCGATCGCCTCGATCTTCCGGCCGGCCTCGACCGAGGCCGCCTTGAGCGCGGCGACCTCGGGGCCGTCCGGCTTCGCGCCGCCCTTGATCGCCTCGCCGACCTGCTTGCTCGTCGCGTTCCGCTCGGCCTTCAGGGCGTCGCCCTCGCCGAGCAGCGTCCGGCGCCGGGTGTCGAGCTCCAGCGCCTGATCGACGATCGCCGGGTCCTCGCCCTTGTCGACCGCCCCGCGTCGGATCGTGTCGGCGTCCTCGCGGAGCCGCGGCAGCCCGACGCTCATGCGGCCACCGGCGGCGCGGCCGCGGCCCGCAGGCGGGCGACGACGAAGTCCGGATCGAGCGAGGCGAGCAGCCACCCCGCCCGCGGCCCGTTCGTCCGGCCGAGGAACGCGGCATACAGTGCCGCGAACGCGCGACCGTTCGGGAGGCCGGCCTCGCCCGCGACCGAGAAGATCAGGTTCTGCCAGGCCTCACCCGATGCCGGCGGCGCATCGGCGGAGAGCGCGGCATCACCGAGGGCGCCGAGGTAGCGGCGCTGGTCATCCTCGAGGGTGGCGACGGCGTCCGCGGGCAGCTCGTCCCGGACCGCCACGACCGCGCGCTCCGGTGCGTAGGTCGCGAGCCAGGCGCGGGCGGCCGTGACCCGCTCGTCGAGGATCGCGTCCTCGCGGGCGGTCAGCTCGCCGCCCTTCTCGGCCTCGACCCGAGCCCGGACGTCGACGTTCGGAATCTGGGCCAGGAGCGCCAGGTGCGAGAACGCCGGCCGGAAGGCGGCGGCGTCGGCCGCCACGTCCGCGGCCGGGTCGAGCAGCGAGTACGCGAACGTGGCGGCATGTCCCGGCGCAATCTCCCCGCGGACCTCCCTGCCGGCGGTCGCCGCCGCGAACTTGTCGAACTCGTCGAAGAGGCGCGGGATCGCATCGGTGCCCTCGGGCTCGAACTCGATCACCTGGTTCGGGCGGGGCCGGATGAACAGGAATCGGAGCTGCTCGGGCGGCACGACATCGGCGATCTCGTGGGCGGCCGCGCCGCGACCTTTCGAGGTCGACATCTTCTTGCCGCCGATGTTCAGGAACTCGTACGGCACGTTGAGCGGCGGCTCGCGCTCGAAGATCTCGCGGGCGATCGCGTCGGCCCGGTCGCGCGACCCGCCGGCGGTCGAGAGGTCCTTGCCGCACGGCTCGATCGTCACCCCGAAGAGCGACCATTGGGCCGCCCACTCGAGATTCCAGGCGAGCTTGCCCGTGCCGCCGAACGGCGAGATCCAACCGGACGTCCCGCAGCCGCGGGCCCACGTCACGAGCTGCTCGCGGCACTCGAAGAAGACGCGCTCGCCGTCCCACCGGGTCACGATCGTCGTGCCGATCTTGCCGCAGTTCGGGCAGACGACCTGGATCGGGTGCCAGTTGTCGGGATGCTGGACGTTCGCGACGCGGCGGTAGATCTCGCGAACCGCCGCCGCTCGATCGAGGGCCGTCCGGATAAAGCCGTCCATCTCGCCGGTCGGGTAGATGTCGCTCATCCAGTAGTAGCGATCGGGGTGGACGCCGAGGCCCGCGAAGATGTCGATGAAGGTCTGGGCGTGGTGGCGGGCGTAGGAGGCGTGCCCGTCGCCTGCCTGGTCGGGGACGTGGGCCAGCGGGCGGCCCATCTCGTGGTCGACGGCGTCCGGCGTCAGGAGGGCCTGGGCGTCCATCGGGTCCATGTCATCGATGCCGTACAGGAGGGTGGTCTCGGTCCCGGCGCGACGCAGCGCCCGGACGATCACGTCGAGGATGACCGGGCCCCGGAGCGAGCCGACGTGGACCGTCCCCGATGGCGTCTTGGAGTCGTTGACGACCTGCGGTCCGCTGACGCTGGCGGCGAGCTCGTCCGCCCAATCCATGGTTCGCGATCCTCCTCGGGCCGTCGGCCCGAGGGCCGCGGGGCCCGAACCGCGCCTAGCTGATGCTGACGACCTTGTAGGTGAAGTCCCCGGCCGGGACCTTCACGACGACCTTCTCGCCCTTCTTCTTGCCGAGCAGGGCGCGTCCGACAGGGCTCTCGTTGCTGATCCGGCCCTCGGTCGGCTTGGCCTCGGTCGAGCCGACGATCGTGAACGACTCCTTGCCGTCGTCGCTCTCGACGGACACGGTCGAGCCGATCTGGACGTGGTCGGTCGAGTGGTTCTCGTCGATGATCGTCGCGTTCTTGATCAGCGCCTGGAGGGTCTGGATGCGGCCCTCGACGAACGCCTGCTCGTTCTTGGCGTCCTCGTACTCGGCGTTCTCCGAGAGGTCGCCGTGCTCCTTCGCGTCGTGGATCCGCTGGGCGACCTCGGGCCGCTTGACGGACGTCATCTCGTCGAGCTCCGTCCGGAGCTTGTCGAGGCCTTCACGGGACAGGTAGGTCGGCTTGTTGTTCATCGGTTTCGGGCGCCTCCATGAGGCGGGTGACGA
>DATNBW010000066.1:0-13802 GCA_035607275.1 Verrucomicrobiia bacterium
GCCTTCCACGACGACGGCCGCTTCGACGCGACGATCGGGTTCCGCCGCTACCTCCACACGATCCCGTTCGGCGCGATCGACCGCGATGGCGACCGGGTGGTCGCGCTCGAGGAAAAGCCGACCGTCGAGCGCGAGGTGAACACCGGGATGTACGCCTTGAACCCCGACGTCGTCGCTCTCGTTCGGCCTGGCGAGCCGACCTCGATGCCGGACCTGATCGCGACCGCGCTCGATGCCGGCCGGCGTGTCGGTGCGTTCGAGATCGAGGACGACTGGGTCGACGTCGGTCAGCGCGAGCAGCTCGTCCGGGCGCGCGGTGGCTGACGCCGCGCTTCGCGACGCGCCGGTCCTCGTCACCGGCGCCGACGGGTTCATCGGCAGCCATCTCGTCGAGCGGCTCGTCGCCGAGGGCGCCCGCGTCCGCGCCTTCTGTATCTACAACTCGCGCGGCTCGGCCGGCTGGCTCGACGAGATCGATCCGGCGACGCGCGCCGCGATCGACATCCGCCTGGGCGACATCCGCGACGCCCGCTTCGTCGAGCGCACGACCGAGGGCATCGAGGTCGTCTTCCATCTGGCCGCGCTGATCGCGATCCCGTACTCATACACGGCGGTCGAGTCGTTCATCGACACCAACGTCAGCGGCACGATGCACGTGCTCGAGGCGGCGACCCGGGCGGGCGTGCGGCGGATCATCCAGACGTCCACGAGCGAGGTCTACGGCACGCCCGACACGCTCCCGATCCGCGAGACGCACCCGCTCCGCGCCCAGTCGCCGTACGCGGCCTCGAAGGTCGCCGCGGACCAGCTCGCCCTCGCCTACCACCGCAGCTTCGGCGCGCCGGTCGTCGTGCTCCGGCCGTTCAACACGTACGGCCCGCGCCAGTCCGACCGCGCCGTCCTGCCGACGATGCTCCGCCAGCTCCTCGCCGGGCGGAGGGAGATCCGCCTCGGCCGGCTCGATCCGCGTCGCGACCTGACGTTCGTCGGCGACACGGTCGACGGGTTCGTCCGGGCGGCGACGGTCGAGGGGATCGAGGGCGACACGATCCAGCTCGGAACCGGCCGGGCCGACTCGATCGGCGAGCTGTTCGCGATGGCCTGCAGGCTCCTCGGTGTCGAGGCGCACGCGGTCGAGGACCCGGCGCGCCTCCGGCCGGACGCCAGCGAGGTGCTCGTCCTGTGCTCCGACCCGTCGCGGGCGCGCGAGGTCCTCGGCTGGGAGGCGACGACGAGCCTCGAGGACGGGCTGGCGGCGACGATCGACTGGCTGCGCACGCAACCCGGGCTGGCCGAGGTCGATCGTGTCCAGCTCTGAGACCGCCCGGGTCGAGGCGACCGAGGCGGAGGCGCCCGCGGCGCCGGTGCCGGAGGCGCCCGTCGCGCCGGCCGTCGATCGCATTCCCCTCGCCGAGCCGACGATCGGCGGCAACGCCGCCCGCTATCTCCAGGAGTGCATCGACACGAACTTCGTCTCGTCGGTCGGGCCGTTCGTCGAGCGCTTCGAGACCGAGTTCGCGGCGGCCGTCGGATCCCGCTACGCGGTCGCCTGCGCGAGCGGGACGGCGGCGATCCATCTCGCGCTCCGCGCCCTCGGCGTCGGACCGGGCGACGAGGTCCTCGTCCCGACGCTCACGTTCGTCGCGTCGGCCAACCCGGTCGTCTACGTCGGCGCGACGCCGGTCTTCGTCGACGCCGAGGCGGCGACCTTCAACCTCGATCCCGATCTCGTCGTCGCCGAGCTCGACCGGCGCGCCCGGCTCGGCCTTCGCCAGCCGGCCGCGATCGAGGTCGTCGACCTCGTCGGCCATCCGGCGGCGATCGAGCCGATCGTCGAGGCCGCCGAACGGCACGGCGTGACCGTGTTCGAGGACGCGTCCGAGGCGCTCGGCGCGACGTACATCGGCGGGAGGTACGGCGGTCGCCACGTCGGGACGATCGGGCGGGTCGGCTGCTTCAGCTTCAACGGCAACAAGCTCATCACGACGGGCGGCGGCGGGATGCTCGTGACCGACGACGAGGCGCTCGCCCGGCACGCCCGGAGCCTGTCGACCCAGGCGCGGCTGCCCGGCCGGGCGTACGACCACGCCGAGATCGGCTACAACTACCGGCTCACCAACGTCGCGGCCGCGCTCGGGGTCGCCCAGCTCGAGCAGCTGCCGGAACTGCTGGCCGCGCGCCGGGCCAACGCGGCCCATTACGACGCGGCGATCGCCGGCATTCCCGGCCTGCGACCCGCGCCGCGCGCCGCCTGGGCCGATCCGTCGTTCTGGCTCTACACCGCGTCGCTCGATCCGGCGACCGCGCCGATCGATCGCGACGCCGTCCTGACCGGCATGGCCGAGGCCGGCATCGAGGCCCGCCCGATCTGGACGCCCCTCCACATGACTCGGCTCTACGCCGACGCCGCGCGCCTCGGCGGCTCGGTCGCCGAAGCGATCTTCGCGAACGCGTTCTCGCTGCCGTCGTCCTCGAGCCTGACCGCTCCCGCTCGCGATCGCGTCGTCAACCGCCTTCGCGAGCTGCTCGGGGCCCGCAGCTAGGCCGACCCGGAGTCCGCCCCGTCGAGTCGCGCCCGCAGCCCCTCGGCGAACCGCTCGGAGATCACCGCCGGGGCATGGCGCACCGCAGCCTCCAGGGCCCCCGCCCGCGCCACCTCCGGCTCGAGCGTCTCGATGTCCCGCAGCGCCGCCACGAGGCTGGCCGGGTCGTCGATCGCGAAGGAGCGGGCGAACCGCTCGTCGACGACCTCCGCGAGGCCGCCGCCGGCCGGCACGACCGCTGGCAGCCCGAACGTCAGCGCGAGCAGCAGCGCGCCGGAGTTCAGCGAGCGGACGTACGGCAGGACCGCGTTGTCGGCCGCCCGGAGATAGATCTGGACGTCGGCCGGTGCGACCGGCCCGGCGTGGAGCAGCACGGACGGATGGGCCGCCGCGCGATCGAGGAGCTCGTCGACCCCGGCCTCGTCCGTCGGGCCGCCCGCGATCACGAGCCGGCGCGCCGTCCCGTCGCCGGCGATCGTGTCCCACGCGTTGAGCAGCTCCGACAGGCCCTTGTACGGCCGGATCGCGCCGAGCACGACGTGGACCTTCTCGTCCGGCGCGAGACCCAGCTCGTGACGTGCCTGCTCGCGGCTGATCCGGTCCTCGTAGGCCCCGATGTAGCTCGGGTGCGGGATCTGGAGGATCTTCTCCGGCGGGATCCGGAACCACGGGGCCACGATCTCCGGCGTCGCGACGGCCATCGTGTGGATGACGTCGCAGCGCTCCGCGACGTCGGCGCTGAGCCGCGCCTCCTCGTCCTCGAATCGGGTCGCGTGGGGCAGGATGTTGTGGACGGTCCAGACCAGCCGCCCTCCCGCCTCGCGGTAGCGGTCGAGCCGTCCCAGGAAGCTCACCCGGTCCCTGTGGGCCTCCTTCACCGAGCGCGAATCGGCGAGGACGAGGTTCAGCCAGTGCAGGTGGAGCGCCGTCGAGAACCCGAGCCGGGCGATGTCCGTCAGCTCGGGGAGCGTCTCGTCGCGCAGCATGCGCACCGCGGCGATGCCGGACTGCCAGCTTCGCTGATAAAGGAGCGAGTGGAACGGGTTCAGCCGGGCGATCGGGTGGTAGGCGACCAGCAGCGGCTCGTGGCCGGTCGCCGTGAGCGACCGGAGGGCCGCGATCGCCTCGGCCGTGAACTCGCCGGGCGCCTGGCCCGGGCCGCGCAACGTGCCGTCCATCAGCGGCCGCCGCCGGCCGCGGCACGGCCGCCGCGGGCCGCCGATCGGCCGCCGCGGGCCGCCGATCGGCCGCCGCCCGTTGCGGACCGGTCCCAGCGCTCCAGCACCTGGTCGTAGACGGCGCGGAAGCGCGGCCCGTTGGCGGCCCAGCTGCGCTCGCGGGCGACCCATTCGCGCCCCGCGACCCCCATCCGCCGGCCGAGCTCCGGATCGTCGATCAGCCGCTCGAGGGTCGAGGCGAGGGCGGCCGCGTCGCCGGCCGGGAAGGCGAGGCCGCGCGCGTCGGGCGCGGCGATCTCGGTCAGGGCCGGCAGGTCGGCGACGACGAGCGGCCGCTCCATCGCGAGCGCCTCGTACGGCTTGAGCGGCGTGACCGTCCGGGCGGCGCGCTCGTCGCGGCGCGGGACGACGAAGGCGTCGAGCAAGGCGTAGTGGCTGCGGACCGCCTCGTGCGGCACGCGTCCTGTGAAGATCACCCGGTTGCCGACCCCGGCCTTCCGGGCGATCCCCTCGATCTCGGCCCGGCGCTTGCCGTCGCCGATGATCAGGCAGGTCACCGCCCGACCGCGCCCGAGGAGGATCGCGGTCGCCTCGACCAGCAGCTCCTGGTTCTCGCGGGGGTGGTCGAGGTTGCTGACGTAGCCGAACGCGAACCGATCCTCGAGCCCGTACTGCCGGCGAAGCGCGGGGTCGGGCGCCTCGGGCGTGAAGGCGGACGCATCGACGCCGTTCGGGATGACCGTCACCCGCTCGGGATCGACGCCGCGGGCGATGATGTCGTCGCGCATCGCTTCGGCGATCGTGACCACGTGGTCCGCACCGCGCATCGCGGCGGTCTCGGCATCGTGCCGGCGCTGGTATTGCTCGCCGCGCTCGTTCCAGTTCGGGTCCGCCGACCAGGTCGACTCGAAGAACGAGCGGACCTCGTACACGAGCGGCCGCCGGATGTGGGCCCGCAGCGCGGCCCCGACGAGGGCGGTCTCGTAGCCGCGGTGGCCGGAGCCGGCGTGGATGATCGACGGGGCGACCTGGCGGGCGATCCGCGCCGTCAGCCAGGCCTGCTCCTCGAGGGCGACGTCGAACGGCTGCTCGCTCGCGATGTGCGACGGACCGAGGTCGAGCCGGTGGTGGGCGATGCCGTCGACCATCTCGATCGCCGGGATCGGCGACGGAGCGCCGCCGCCGAGGAGCCGCGGAAACCCGAGGTTCGTCACGACATGGGGATCCATCCCGGCGTCCCGGACGGCCAGCAGGTTGTAGCGCGAGCGCATCGTGAAGCCGTTCGTCAGGTACGGCAGCGACTCCTTGAGCAGGTTCAGGACGACGCCGTCGACCGGGGCCACCGGGCGGGCAGGGCCCGGGATGCGCGGCAGCCAGCCGGCCGAGGTCTCGATGATCCGGCCCATGAGCATCCGCTCGGCGCGGAGCGTGTCCGGTCCCTGGTCGAGGGCGTAGATCCGGTGGAGTGACCGCGCCTGGGCGGTCAGGTCGCCGCGCTTCGACTCGATGTCGCGTTGGAGACGGAGCGCGCGGATGCTGTCGGGATGGTCGCGGACGAGGTCCCGGGCTCGCTCCAGGGCCACCTCGAGGTCCCCCTTCTGGAATGCAGATTCGGCACGGTTGTACGCGACCCGGTTGATCCGCGGCTCGCGATGGCGCGACATGCCGTCGCCGCGCCGCGGCCGGTTGCCCCTGAGCAGCGCATAGCCGGCCTCGGCCATCGCCATCAGCGCCTCGTCGCGCGGCGATCCGAGGACCCCCGCGACGCGCCGCACGACCCGCTGGGCGCGGCGAGCGAAGCGGTCGTCGATCGGCATCGGGGTGCGTCTCCTGGATGCGTTCGGTGAGTTCAGCGGACCCGGCACGCCGCCGGATCGGGCACGTCAGCGTCGAGCGGAGGTCGGGACCGGTTCGGCGGGTGGGCCGCTCGACGGGGGAATTGGGGGGATCGGCATCACGCCCGCCGCGACCTGCGCCGCCTTGCGCGCGGCCGAGTGCTCCTGGTGGATCGCGACGACCTCGTCCGGGCTGCCGACGGCGACGATGTGGCCCTTCTCGAGGAGGATCGCCCGGTTGCAGTACTCGACCACCCAGGTCATGTCGTGGGTGACGAGGACGATCGCCTTGGCATCCTTGACGAGCTCGAGGACCCGCGCCTTCGACTTCTCGCGGAAGGCGGCGTCGCCGGTCGAGAGGACCTCGTCGAGGAGGAGGATGTCGGGCTCGACCGAGGTCGCGATCGCGAACCCCAGGCGGGCCTTCATCCCCGACGAATAGGTCTTGATCGGGGCATCGATGAACGGCCCGAGATCGGCGTACTCGACCATGCCCGGCAGGCGCTCCTCGACCACCGAATGATCGAGGCCCATGAAGGCCCCCGCGAGGCGGATGTTGTCCCGCCCGCTCAGGTCGCTGTCGAACCCGGCGCCGAGCGACAGGAGGCTCGACACGTGGCCGTCCACCTCGACCACGCCGGCCGACGGGGTGATGATCCCGGCGAGGACCTGGAGGAGCGTGCTCTTGCCCGCCCCGTTCGGCCCGATCACCCCGAGCGACTCGCCCCGGCCGACGTGGAACGACACGTCGCGCAGCGCCCAGAAGCGGGAGTCTCCGCCCTCGATCGACATCCGCCTGGTCAGCGACTGGCGGAGCGTCGTCTTGCGGGTGAATTTCAGGCTGTACTGGACGCCGACGTCCGTGACATTGATCGCGACCTTCCCGGTCGCGCCGGCCTCGCTGATCGTCGTCATGTCAGAGGACTTTGGCGAAGGTCGGCTCGAGCCGCTTGAAGATGACGATCGCGATCGCGAGCAGCCCGATCGACACGAGCGACACGACCCCGAGGCCGAACCAGTCCGGGGCCTTGCCCTCGTAGATCAGGTTGCGGTACGAGGTGAAGAGGACATTCCACGGGTTGGCCAGGATGAACGGCGCGAGGACCGGGTACTTCTCGGCAGCCTTGTAGGTCAGGTCGATCGCGTACAGGCCGGGCGAGATGTAGAAGGCGAGCCGGAGGAGGTGCGCCGAGAGGTTGCCGATGTCGCGGTAGAAGACGTTGAGGGCGCCGAGCACGATCGCGATCGGCAGCGTGAAGAGGAGCTGGACGAAGGCAACGACCGGGATCAGGAGGAGCCACGGCGACGCCCGGTCGGAGTAGAAGGCGAAGATCAGGAAGGCGAGCGGGATCAGGCCGAAGAAGAAGTTGACGATCCCGGCCATGACCGAGGCGACCGGCAGGACGAGCTTCGGAAAGTTGATCTGCTTGATCAGGCGCTCCATCCCCACGACCGACCCGATCCCCGAGGTGATCGAGGTCGTGAACCACTTCCAGGGGAGGATCGCGGCGAACAGGAACAGGGGGTAGGCCGGCGTGTCGCGCTGGAAGATGACCGTGACCAGGACGAGGTACACGACCATCTGGAGCAGGGGGTCGATGACCCACCAGATGTTGCCGAGGAGGGTGTCGGAGCCCTTCCTCTTGAGGTCCGCCTGGACGAGGTAGCGGATCAGCCGCCGGCGCTGCAGGAGCTCGCCGAAACCGAGGCGGATGAGGCCGATGGGACCGGGGCGAATCGCGGATGACCGAAAGGCCGAGGGGACTTCGGAAGCGACTGCCATATCGGCCGAGAATAGCATGGAGGGCCTCGGCGGCCGGCCAGGGCGCAGGCCCCGGGCCGCGCGGCGGGCGACCCCCGCGCCGCGCGGCGCGGCCCCGGCCAGCCTCGTCGGAGCGCTCCGCGCCCGGAGTGCGAATAGCCGAAAGTCCGGGTCTCCGATTGGGCTCGCCGAACGCGCACGCGCGGCACGGGAACGCGGCGCCCGCCACCCGCGCCCGCGCGCGGCGCGAAGGCACCACCCCGCGGAGCCGGCACGGCCCGGTACGGTACGATACCGGCCCGTCCGGCGGCCGCGCCGCCGTCCACCCTTCACGAACTGGACCGCATTCCCCCATGACCATCCGAGTCAGGCCCGCCGACCGCGGCCGATCGAGCCGCGACCCGAGCCGGCGCACGTTCTACATGAACCTCGCGTTCGGGATCACCGTCGTCATCGCCATCCTCATCTTCGTGATCGTCGGCGCGACGACCTGGTACAACGCGCACCTCGCCGCGGCTGCGAGCGTCGATGGCCAGACGATCACGAAGGACCAGTTCGTCGAGCGCGCCCGGGTCGAGCAGTTCCGCCTGCAGCAGCTCGCCAACCGGGTCCAGGCCGAGGTCCAGGCGGGGCGGATGACCGCCGCCGAGGCCCAATCCCGCGTCTCTCAGATCAACAACGAGCTCGACGACAGCAAGGGCGCGTTCAGCCAGACGATCATCGAGAAGCTGATCGACACGACCCTCCAGGCAAAGCTCGCCGCCCAGATGGGGGTCACCCCGACGCCCGAGCAGGTCGACCAGCGGATCGTCGACGACAAGACCCGCAAGGAATCGCGCCACGTCTGGCTGATCGCCGTCAAGCCGGAGGTCGACACCGGCAAGACCGATCCGACCGACGCCCAGAAGGCCGCGGCCAAGAAGAAGGCCGACGACGCCCTCGCGGCGATCAAGGGCGGCAAGACGTTCGAGGAGGAGGCGAAGACCGTCTCGACCGACACGAGCAGCACGTCGGGCGGCGACCTCGGCTGGCTCGACAGCACCGCGAGCGAGGACCCCGACTGGCAGACGGCGGTCTTCAAGCTCGACGTGAACGGCGTGACCGATGTCATCCTCGGCGCCGACGGGACGTACCGGATCGGGCGGGTCACCGAGATCGTGCCGTCGGCGGTCGATCCGGCGTGGGACCAGAAGCTCGCTGCCGCGAAGGTCAGCCAGGAGGCGTATCGCGCTGCGATCACGAGCGAGGTGGTGCGCACGGTCCTCGGCGACAAGATCGTGGCCGACGCGAGCGTCTCGGGTCCCCAGAAGCAGGTCCAGGAGCTGTACATCAAGGCGCCGGCGACCGCTCCCGGTGACGGCGCGCTCAAGGTCCGCCACATCCTCTACTCGCCGAAGGGCGATCCGTCCGGTGCCTCGGCGATCCCGGACACCGACCCGAGCTGGACCGAGGCCCAGCTCAAGGCCACGGCCGCGTACGACAAGATCAAGGCGGACCCGAAGCAGTTCGACGTCATTGCCCGGGCCGAGAGCGACGAGACCCAGGACCGCGGCGACGACGGGACGGGCGGCAAGCTCCCGTACTTCGACCCGACGAGCAACATCGACGAGGCGTTCGCCGCGGCGATCTTCAAGGAGGGCGTGAAGCCGGGCGATCTCCTCGCGCCGTTCAAGAGCTCGTTCGGCTGGCACGTCGTCCAGGTGATGTACGGCCCGCCCGACATCGACGAGATGAACCGGCTCAAGACGCAGGCCGCGACCGCCGGAACGGACTTCGGTCAGCTGGTCCGGGACTTCTCCGACGGGCCGAAGGCGGGCAAGGGCGGCGACATCGGATGGGTCGGCCAGGGCCAGCTCGACGACCGGCTCACGGCGAAGATCCTCGCGACCCCGGTCGGCGGGCTGACCGACATCATCGACCTCAAGGACGACGGGCTGTACCTGTTCAAGGTCGTGAACGAGAAGACGGCGGCGCCCGACGCCGACCAGCTCGAGGCGATCAAGGCGAACGCCTTCGGCAACTGGTACGCCGGGAAGAAGGCCGCGGCCACGATCACCCGCGATCTCCTCTCGAGCTAGCGGCGGATCGCGGTGCTCGACGCGCTCGTCGCCGAGGCACGGCTCCGCTGGGGACTCGACCTCGCGGCGGGGCTCCAGGTCATCGCCGCCGAGCACCTTGCCGGGACGCCGCTCGAGCCGTCGCGGCCGGCCCTGATCGTGCCGGCGGCGTTGCTCCGCATCGAGCCCGGTCCGGTCGCGGCCCTTCCCGGGCGCCACGGGCACGGAACGGACGGCGACGATCCGGTCGCGGTGCTGCGGCGGCTCTATCCCGACGACCATCCGGTCGAGCGATTCGGGGCGGCGCAGGGGTTGACGATCGGCGAGCTCTCCGCCGACACGCTGGCCGCGCCCGTGTACCTCGGCCCGCTCGCCCACGAGCGCGCAGTCGCGAGCCCGTGGGCGATGCCCTGGATCTCGGATCGTCTGCGGCTGCCCGACGGCTGTCCGTGGGACCGCGAGCAGACCCACGAGTCGCTCCGGAACCACCTCCTCGAGGAGGCGTACGAGGTCTACGACGCGCTCGGTGCGGGCGCGACGCCGGCCCTCGCCGAGGAGCTCGGCGACCTGCTCCTCCAGGTCGTGCTCCACGCGCAGCTCGCCTCGGAGGACGGCGTGTTCGACATGACCGATGTCAACGCCGCGATCGCGTCGAAGATCGTCCGGCGCCATCCCCACGTGTTCGGCGACGCCAAGGTGCGAACCGCGAGCGACGTCAACCGCCAGTGGGAGCGGATCAAGGCCGACGAGCGATCGGGTGCCGCCGAGGGAGAGGCGGCCGAGCCTGGCGCCCCCTCGAAGCCCGCCAAGGGCGCCCTCGACGGCGTCAGCCGGATCCTGCCTGCGCTCGCGGCCAGCCAGGAGATGCAGGAGCGGGCGGCCAACATCGGTTACGAGTGGCCGAACGTCGAGGGCGTGCTCGACAAGGTCGTCGAGGAGCTCGCCGAGCTGCGCGAGGCGCCGACGGCGGCCGACCGGGCCGAGGAGTACGGCGACCTGCTGTTCGTCCTCGTCAACGTCGCGCGCTGGCAGGGGATCGAGGCCGAGGCGGCCCTCCGCGCGGCGAATGACAAGTTCCGGCGCCGGTTCGCGAGCGTCGAGCGCCAGGCGGCCGAGCGGGGCGTCCAGCTCCGCGACCTGTCGTTCGCCGAGCTCGACGCGCTCTGGGATTCGGCCAAGCTCGAGGAGAAGGCGGCCGTCGCGGTCGCAGCGAAGGAGACCACCCGATGATCGGCAACCGCCCCCAGGTCCGGGCCGACGGCCGGGTCCCGACCCAGCTCCGCCCGGTCAGCTTCGAGCTCGGCGTCCAGAAATGGGCCGAGGGCTCGTGCATCGTCCACTTCGGCGACACCCGCGTCCTGTGCGCGGCGACGATCGCCGACCGCGTCCCGCCCCATCTCCGCGGCAAGGGCACCGGCTGGGTCACGGCCGAGTACTCGATGCTGCCCCGCGCGACCGCCGAGCGGACCGATCGCGAATCGGTCAAGGGCAAGCTCGGCGGGCGGACCCACGAGATCCAGCGCCTGATCGGGCGATCCCTGCGCGACGCGGTCGACCTGACGAAGCTCGGCGAGCGGACGATCACCGTCGACTGCGACGTCCTCCAGGCCGACGGCGGGACGCGGACGGCGTCGATCACCGGTGGCTATGTCGCGCTCGCGGCGGCGATGACCACGTACGGGATGGACCGCCACCTCGTCGCCAAGGTCGCCGCGATCAGCGTCGGGCTCGTCGGCGGCGAGGCCCTCCTCGACCTCGACTACAGCGAGGACTCGCGGGCCGACGTCGACTTCAACGTCGTCGGCACCGATGCCGGCACGTTCGTCGAAGTCCAGGGCACGGCCGAGGGCAGGCCGTTCGATCGGCAGGCGATGGACGGGCTGATGGACCTCGCCTCGTCCGGGCTCGAGCGCCTGTTCGCGGCCCAGACCGAGATCCTGGCCACCGTCCGCCGGTGACGCGTCCGCGCCTCCTCGTCGCGACCCATTCGGTCCACAAGCTCGGCGAGCTGCGCGAGCTCCTCCGGCTCGAGCGCGGCGAGCTCGTCAGCCTCGACGACCTGGGCATCGCCGACGAGCCTGCGGAGACCGGCGAGACGTTCGCGACGAACGCCCGGATCAAGGCCCGGTTCGGGGCGCGGCGGACCGGGCTGCCGACCCTCGCCGACGACTCCGGGCTCGAGGTCGACGCCCTCGACGGCGGACCCGGCGTGCGGACCCGGCGGTACGCGGGACCGGACGCGAGCGACCTCGACAACAACGCTAAGCTCCTGGCCGAACTCGACGGCCTTCCGCCCGAGCGCCGACGCGCGCGGTACGTATGCGTGCTGGCGCTCGCGACGCCGAGCGCCGGTGCCGGCCCGCGCGATGCCGTGCCGATCCGCCTCGTCCGGGGCACGACCCGCGGCCGGATCGCGACCGCGCCGCGCGGCAGCGGCGGCTTCGGCTACGACCCGATCTTCGAGCCGGACGGGGAGCCGCCCGGGGGCCGCACGTTCGGCCAGTGGTCGGCCGCCGAGAAGAACGCGGTCTCGCATCGCGGCCGGGCGGCGCGGCGGATGACACCGATCCTGCGCGAGCTCGGGTTCTGAGCGGGTCGCCGGGCCGATGACCGTCCTCCGCTCGGTCTGCGTGTTCTGCGGTGCGTCGAGTGGCCGCGATCCGGGCTACGCGGCCGCCGCGGCCGTCACCGGGGAGACGCTCGCCCGGCGCGGGATCCGCCTCGTGTACGGCGGCGGCCGGCGCGGGCTGATGGGCGCGGTCGCCGACGCCGCGCTCGCGGCCGGCGGCGAGGTCGTCGGGGTGATCCCGCGCGGCCTCGTCGACCGTGAGCTCGCCCACCCGGCCCTGACCGAGCTGCGGATCGTCGACACGCTGCACGAGCGGAAGGCCCGGATGGCCGAGCTCGCCGACGCGTTCGTGGCGCTGCCCGGCGGTCTCGGGACGCTCGAGGAGCTCGCCGAGGTGCTCTCCTGGGCCCAGCTCGACCTCCACGCCAAGCCGATCGGGCTGCTCGACGTCGGGGGGTACTTCGGCGCCCTCGAGGCGTTCCTCGACCACGCGGTCCGCGAGGGCTTCGTCGCCGAGCGGCACCGCCGGATGCTCCTGCGCGACGACGATCTCGAGTCGCTGCTGCGCACGTTCGAGGCGTGGGAGCCGCCGACCGGCCGGTTCGAGCGGCCCCGTCCGGTCGATCCGCCGACCTCCTGAGGCGGGGAGCCGTGCGGTCAGGGCGTCGCCGAGCCCGCCGTTGACGCGCCCGGCGAGCCCGCAGCCCGCGACGAGCCGGGGCTCGGGACCGGCCAGGTCGGGTCGCTGCCGGGTCGCCCGAAGACGACGCTCGCCAGCGCCCGGATCTTCGCCGGGACCGGGACGAAGATCGAGCCGAACCGGCTCGTCGCGCCGCGGATCTGGGGCGCGCCGAGGACGAGCTTGATCGTGGACGTTCCGCCGATCTGCTCGGCGAGGGCGGCGAGCTCCGGCAGGCGGTCGGGCGGGAGGTCGGTCCGGACCGTCGCGCCGACCGCATCGAGGAGGCGCGGCAGGCTGAACAGGATCCCGGCCCCGACCGCGCGGTTGCGGAGCGCGACGAGGACCTCCTGCTGGCGCGCGGCGCGGGTCAGGTCGCTCTCGCCGGCCGACTTGCGGATCCTGGCGTAGGCGAGGGCGTCGGTGCCATTGAAGTGATGTGGCCCTGGCTGGACCGACCAGCCGCGCTTGCCGTCGAGTCCCGGGTAGCGCGGGTCGTCGAGTGCTTTCCTGACGTCGATGTCGACTCCACCCACGGCGTCGACCATCGCGGCGAACCCGGCCAGGTCGACCTTGGCGTAGTAGTGGATCGGGATCCCGAACATTGCCCCGACGGCGTCCTCGAGGGCCCGGATCCCGCCGTTGGGAAAGTCGGCCGGGTGCCGGTCGGCCCAGCTCATCAGCGAGTTGAGCTTCGGCCCGAAGACGTTGCCGTTGCCGAGCGGGACGCCGGCGAGATCGCGCGGGATCGAGACCATCGAGACCGTCCGGCCGACCGGGTCGAGCGAGACGACGATCATCGAGTCCGTCAGGGCCTCCGTCCGGCCCGGCGCCGAGTCGACGCCGATGAGCAGGACGTTGAGGCGCTCCGTCTCGGTGGGTGGCGGCGCGCTCGAAACCGAACGGGCGGCCGACCCGGCGAAGATCCGGCCGAACATCGCCTGCGCCGCCGTTCCGTAGCTCCAGGCGAGGGCGTGGGGCAGGGCGGTCGCGACGAGCAGGACGACGAGCCCGAGCGCGCCGAGCCGGCCCGGCCGCAGCGGATAGCGCCGGTCGAGGAAGGCGTGGAGGACGGCCATCGCGCGCCAGGCGAGGATCACGACGTTGGCGACGAGCAGGACGCCGAGCACGGACGGGGCGATGACCCGGGCAAGGAGCATCGTCGGGCGATCGGCGTGC
>DATNBW010000093.1:0-3848 GCA_035607275.1 Verrucomicrobiia bacterium
CGCACGACGTTGACGGTGGGTGCCCTCGCCATCGGCCTGGCGATGGTCGTCGCCGTCGGCGGCGTCGCCCACGAATCGCGCCTGGCCGCGTCGGCCTGGCTGAGCGAGGTGATCCCCGGGGACGAGCTGCTGACCTCGATCCGACCGATCGCGCTCGACGAGGATGTCATCGCCGACCTCGCGGCGATCGACGGCGTCGCCCGGGTCAGTCCGTTCGCCGTCTTCGAGGTCGCGCGCAACGGCGTCCGGATGGATGCGGCGGCGGTCGTCGGCGCGGATCTCCTCGCAGATGGCCGGCTGAACTTCATCGACGGTGACCGGGCGGCCGCGCTCAAGGGCCTCGACGACGGCGGGGTCGCCGTCCTGCCCCGGAGCATCGCCGAGCGAACCGGACTGACGGTCGGCTCGACGCTCACGCTCGCCGTCGGCGAGGGCAAGGTCATCGACCTGCGGGTCGCCGGCATCACCGACCGGACGATCCCGGGCGGGGCCGGCGAGGCGATCCTCGTCGGCTGGCCCGATGCGACCGCCGCGTTCGGCGTCCAGGGAGCGGACGTCCTCGCCGTCCGGTTCGCGCCGGGGCAGGCCGGCGCGGCACGGCCGCGTCTCGAGGAGGCCGCCCGGCTGGCGGCGCTCGAGCCGAACCCGCTCGAGAGCGTCGCCGGCGCCGTCGACAGCGCCCTGGCCCAGGTCTTCGGGCTGTTCGACGCGCTGGCCCTCGTCGCGGTCGTCGTGGCTGCTCTCGGCATCGTCAACACCCTGACCGTCAGCGTCCTCGAGCGGGTCCGCGAGCTCGGCGTCCTGCGCGCCGCCGGCATGACCCGCGGGCAGGTCCGACGGACCGTCGTCGTCGAGGCCGGGATCCTCGGGATCGTCGGGTCCGTGCTCGGGATCGTCACCGGGCTCGTGGCCGGAGCGATCCTCGTGCTGCTCGCCGGCGGCGGGCGACCCAGCCTCGAGCTGCCGTGGACCTCGATCGGGGTCGCTCTCGTGCTCGGCGTCGGCATCTCGATGGCTGCGGCGTGGTACCCGGCCCGTCTCGCGAGCCGGCTCGCGATCGTGGCTGCCGTTCAACACGAGTGACCGGGAATCGGGGAGGGCCGATGGTAGACTCGGCGGGCCGCGCAGGACCGGCAGGGAGGCCGAAGGCCGGGTCCGCGCCCAATCGAGGGAGCCGTCGCCCGATGATCACCGCCAGTGCCCGGCTCAGCCGGCTCCCGGCCGAGGAACGCGGTCTGACGATCGGCGACTTCCTGGTTCCGATCCGGGTCGGCGAGCGGATGGGCAGCCGTCTCCGCCACATCGCCCTGATCGCGATCGGCGCGGCGCTGATCTTCGCGGGCTCGCGAATCGCGATCCCGGTCCCCGGATCGCCCATTCCCGTGACGGGCCAGACGTTCGGCGTGCTCCTCGTCGGCGGCGCGCTCGGCTTCCGGCGCGGGCTCGCGAGCGTCGCGCTGTACGTCCTGATCGGGTTGATCGGGCTGCCATTCTTCGCCGAGGGCAAGGGCGGCGTGTCGGTCATCCTCGGTGCCAGGGGCGGCTACATCCTCGGGTTCCTCGTCGCCGGGTCGCTCGTCGGACGCCTGGCGGAGCTCGGCTGGGATCGCAGGATCATCGGCGCGCTGGGCGCGATGGCGATCGGCAACATCGTCATCTACCTGATCGGGGTCCCGTGGTTGATGGTCGTCACCCACGTCGATCTCCCGACCGGGATCGCCCAGGGCCTCACGCCGTTCCTGATCGGCGATGCGGTCAAGCTGATCCTCGCTGCGCTCGTCTTCCCGGCGGCGTGGTGGGTCGTCGGCCGGCGGGCCGGCGAGGGCTGATTCGGGGCGTGCCGTGACACGCCTCGCCTTGACACGCCGCGCGGGGCCGCGATGCTTCCTCGCCGGAATGGCGATCTCGCTGGGGATCGCGGGGTGCGCCGGGCCACAACCAAGCCTCCCGCGCCCGACAGCCTCGGTCATGGCGCCCGACGTCCTGCCATCCTCACTGGACGTCGCCGGATCCTGGCGAGCCGCCACCGTCGAGGCCCCTGACAGCGCGACCTTCAAGCGTGTCGCCGATGCAAACGGACGGATCGCGGGCGACCGAACGGTCTGGGCGGTTGCGGCCGATGGATCCTGGATTCCCGCGGAGGCGATCGGCGCGAATTCGCGCTGGGGGGTGATCGGCTGGCGTGGGGGATTCGTCGACTGGGGCCAGGTGGGCACGGTCCGGACCAGCGCCGACGGACTGAACTGGCATGACGCCCGAACCGGGCCCGGCGAGGCCAACCTCTCGATGATCATTCCGGCCGGCGACCGCCTTCTGCTCATCGGCCAAGGAGTGCAGACGACGGCCGGTGCGTGGCTTTCAGACGATGGCAGCACCTGGACGGAGGTCCGCGGTGCTCCCGCCGAGCTTTGGGCAGCGGCGAGCTGGCCGGGACGTGGGATCGTTGCCGCGGGCGGGTCGGGCCCGGGAGCGAGCATGTGGACGAGCGCCGACGGTTCAAGCTGGCGAGCCGCGGCCAAGCCGATGCCGGAGGCCGGGGATCCGTTCGTCTCGGGCGTCGGGACGGGGCCGGCCGGAGTCGTCGCGATCGGCGCTGTCGATGAGCGGCCCGCGGCGTGGCGATCGACCGATCTCGGGACCTGGACCGAGGCTGGGGTCGCCTGGGGCCGCGACGCGTTCCTCCAGAGCGTCGTCAACCTCGACGGGACGTTCGTGATCGCCGGGCGGCGTTCGAATCATCCGACCCTGTGGCTCTCGAGGGACGGCGTCGGCTGGATGGCGATCGACCTTCCGATCGCCGCCGGCACCGACGGCGAGGCGGCCAGGGCGGCCGTCGTCAACGGGACGGTCGTCGCGTTCGGCTACACGACTCACGATGAGGGCAACGGCGGTTCATCCCGGGTCGCCGATCTCGTGTGGACGCTCGCCAGACCATGACTCGTGTCGGAGCGCCTCGGGCTCCCGCGCGGACAGGGCCGGACGTCGCGCCGTCAGTCCGGGTCGGCCAGCGCTCGATGGAGCTCGCGGTACGACTGCCGCAGCAGGCGGGCGACCTCCGGCCAGTACTCGAGACCGCGCGCCCGGGGTCCGTTCGGATCGACTGCGGCGCCGCGATCGCGGACCTCGGCCGCCTCGCCGCGCAGCCGGCCCGCCTCGGCGACCCGCGCTTCCGGCACCGCGTAGAGGGCCGCGTACAGCCGGGTGATCGCCTCGCCCGCCGCGGTCCCCGCCGCCAGCCCGATCTCGCGCCGGACGACCCACCAGCGGAGCTCGCGCCGGCCGACCTCGACCGCGTCGACGTCCGGCGGCAGCCCGAGGAGCCGGTACCCGCGCGCGACGTCCGGCGCGAAGCGTTCGTAATCGCCGCTCGCCCGGGCGAACCCCGCGGCGCCCTTCGTCAGGAAGAACGCGGCCGCGAGGGCCCGCGGCCAGGATGCGTGGGCCTGCTCGCGAAGGCCCTGGATCAGCAGGCCGAACAGCCGCGCAGGCTGGCGCCGGTAGTAGGCCTTCCACATCGCCGTCTCGAGATCCGCCAGCCGGTCCGGGTCGAACTCGGCGCCCCAACGTCCCATGCCCGATCCTTCGCAGGTGATGGATCCGCGGATCACGGCCGACCGAGCGATCGATCCCGAGATCGCGGGGCTGTATGGTCCCGCGTCGGAGGCCTGGGCGCTCAACCGCGAGGCGATGCTCCTGCTCGGGGCCGGACCGCGGGCGCTCCTCCTCCAGCTCGCCCATCCGCAGGTCGCCGCCGGAGTGGCTGATCACAGCGATTTCCGGGGCGATCCGTGGGCCCGCCTCGACGGCACGTTGCGGAGCTATCTCCGGATCGTCTACGGAACGAGGAC
>DATNBW010000103.1:0-6213 GCA_035607275.1 Verrucomicrobiia bacterium
GAATTCTAGCATCGGAAGGCCCTCAGCCCCGGTCGGGATTGAGGTCGGATCATCGTCCGGACCCATGCACTGGCAATCAACCGACGCATCGCTCAGGCGTACCTGAACCGGCCCTCATCGGCGGATCGCGAGCGGTTTCAAGCCAATGGGTTTCACGTGAAACCATGGGGCCGCCCTCCGGGTCCCGTAACCGCCGCGACGCCCGCCCGCGAGCGGCTACCGGCGCATCGCCCGGGCGCACCTCACCCGCCCCTCATCGGCTGACCGCGAGGAGTTTCCCGCCAGGGTTTCACGTGAAACCATGGGCGTAGCGCCGTCCGAGTTCCCGTGACCACGGCGACGCTCGCCACGAACGGCAATTCCGGACATTGCCGCCGTTCGCGCTCGCGTGGGATACTTCGGGACGAACGTTACCGCCGCCGCAGGTCGTCGGAAGTCACGCACGAAGCAGGGCGCGACCCTGGGCTCGCCGAGGATCGACCGACCATGACCTTGCTCGTCGCCGCGATTGCTGCGACGGTGACCGCAATACTCGAATCGACCATCACGCAATACCTACGGGTGGGCGATGCCCAGCCGCATCTCGTCTTTGTCCTGGCGGTCATCTGGACCGTCGCCGCTGGACTCGACAGCGGGCTCGTCTGGGCCTTCGTCGGGGGCATCGCTCTCGACACCCTCGCCCAGCGGCCGCTCGGGAGCACAGCGTTCGCCTTGCTGATCGCGGTCGGCGCCACGGGCTTCCTGGCTCGGGTGTTGGCCCGGGTCCGGCCCATCGTCACGATTATCGCGACCGCCATCCTGAGCCTTGCCTATTCCATGACTCTCGTCCTGTTGTTCTCGGTTCTCCGTCCGCCGGCCGCACTCTCGGATCCGCTCCGGATCGTCCTGCCGAGCGTCGTGTACGACGTGGTCGTCGCCGTGATCCTCGGGCCCCTGATCGTGTCGATCCGGGATCGCCTGACCGACGAGGAGCGGGCGACCCGATGACCCCCTACCTCGACGGCCGCCCGACGCCCAGCCGCCCCGGCTCGCGATTCCTCGTGTTCGGCATCGCCGCGATCCTCGCGATCGGGGGCCTCACGACTCGGCTGTTCTATCTCCAGATCGTCAACGGCGGACAGTTCGCCGCCCTCACCCAGACGAATCGCGAGGTCGTCCAGGCGATCCCCTCGTCGCGCGGCCTGATCTACGACCGCGCCGGCCGGGTGCTCGTGAAGAACGTCCTGACGTATGCGGTCAAGATCCGCCCCGTCGATCTGCCCGAGCAGAAGCGCGACGACGTCGTCGCCAGGCTGTCCGGCCTGCTGAAGATGAGCATCGGCGACATCAACGCGGCCATCGACGGCAACCCGGGCTCGTCCTTCGATCTCGTCCGGATCGCCTCCGACGTCCCCGAGGCGACCTCGCAGCTCATCTCCGAGTCGGGCGACAGCCTGCCCGGCGTCGAGGTCGTGACCGAAGCGCGTCGCCAGTATCCGGACGGGCCGCTCGTGTCGCAGATCCTCGGGTACACCGGACCCGTCTCGGCGGGTCAGCTCGAGTCACTGTCGAAGCAGGGCTACCTCCCGGACGACCTGATCGGCAAGACCGGTCTCGAGGCCTTCTACGAGACCCAGCTGCGCGGCACCTACGGGAGCGAGACGGTCGAGCGCGACGCGTCGGGCCGGAAGCTGCAGGTCCTCGAGACGACGCGCCAGGAGCAGGCCGGCGATTCCCTGAAGCTGACGATCGACGTCAAGGAGCAGCAGTACGCGCAGAAGGCGCTCCAGTGGGGCATGCGCGCGGCCGGCCTGAAGCGCGGCGTCGTCATCGTCATGAACCCGCAGACCGGCGAAGTTCTCGCGATGGTCAGCCTGCCGACGTACGACGACAACGCCTTCGCCCGGGGGATCAGCGCAAAGGACTACGCGAAGCTCCTGAAGGACAAGAACAAGCCGCTCCTGAACCACGCCGTCCAGGCGCATTACCCGCCGGGATCGACCTACAAGCTGGTGGCCGGCAGCGGGGCCCTCGCCGACAACAAGATCTCAGCGACGAGCCTCGTCCAGACGCGCGGTTACCTGCTGCTCGGGCGAACGAAGTTCTGGGAGTGGAACCATCGGGGCTGGGGCGCGATCTCGATCAAGCTCGGGTTTGCCCATTCGAGCGACACCTTCTTCTTCCAGGTGGCCGGGATGCTCGGGATCGAGCGCCTCGCCCACTGGGCGCACCAGTACGGCTTCGGCGCCCCGACCGGGATCGATCTGCCCGGTGAGGTGGCCGGGATCGTCCCGAACAACGCGTGGAAGCAGGAGCAATTCGGCGAGCAGATCTACCCCGGCGAGACGTATCAGGCGGGGATCGGCCAGGGCTACGACGTCGTGACCCCGATCCAGCTGATCAACGCCTATGCCGCGCTGGCCAACGGCGGCAAGCTGTACCAGCCCCAGATCGTCCGCGAGATCATCGGTCCGGACGGATCGGTCGTCCGTCCGTTCGCGCCGAAGCTCATCCGCAGGGTGGGCGTCCCGAGGAGCGACCTCACGACCATGCGCCAGGCGGCCCGCAACGTCCTGCTCGTCCGCCACACCTACAACCTGGTCGACCTGCCGATCGTCATCGCCGGCAAGTCGGGCACAGCGGAGTTCGGGATCCGCGACAGCAAGGGCCGCCTGCCGTTCCACTCGTGGTTCGTCGCCTTCGTCCCGAAGCACGCCGCGAAGACGGCCGACGACCCGACCGGGATGAAGGCCATCAGCCGCGAGGATTCGAACCTCGTCGTCCTCGCCTTCGCGTACGACTCGCGGACGAAGGGCAATGCGGCGACCGAGATCGTGAAGTACTACCTCCAGCTCCACTTCCACATCAAGCACGACTACCGCAACTTCTACCTGCTCCAGCGCGGCAACTTCTACCAGTCGAACTGATGCAATCGTCGACGAGCCAGGACGCGCGCCACCTGGAGGGCCGGGCATGGGCGTGATTCGGGCCGAGCCCGCCCGGATGACCGACTGGGCGGCCCGTTCGATCGGGGCCGCCTGGCGGGCGTTCGACCTGCAGCTCGCGGCCTACGCCGCGCTGCTCGCGATCCTCGGCCTGGTGATGGCCTACACGAACAGCGTCGAGCAGGGACAGGCGGTCCTGAGCGGCGGCACGACCTTCGTCCGCGGCCTGATGTGGACCGGGATCGCCCTGATCGCGTTCGTCATCACCACCGCCTTCGACTACAAGTGGCTGAAGACGTTCGCCTGGCCGATCTACCTGCTCCAGATCGGCCTCCTGATCGGCACGCTGGCCGTCGGTCACGGCGTCGGCGGCGCCTCGCGCTGGATCTCGTTCGGTCCGTTCGACTTCCAGTTCAGCGAGCTGGCCAAGATCCTGATGATCGTCGTCCTCGCGAACTACCTCGGCGCGCGCCAGGGCCGCCTCGGCTCGCTGTCGTCGATCCTCGGCGCATGCGTCCTCGTCGGCCCGCCGTTCATCCTCGTCATGCTCCAGCCCGACCTCGGGACGTCCCTGGTCCTGCTCGCGATCCTCGCCGGCATGCTGTTCATGTCTGGCGCCAGCCTCCTGTGGCTGTTCGCGATCCCGGCCACGATCCTGCCGGTCCTGCCGCTGATCTGGACATACGTCCTGCGCGACTACCAGAAGCAGCGGATCACGGCGTTCCTGAACCCCGCGACCGACACGCAGGGCGCGGGCTACCAGCTCAATCAATCGGTGATCGCGGTCGGGTCCGGCGGGCCGTTCGGCAAGGGCCTGACGAACGGCAGCCAGAACCAGGCGAGCCTGCTGCCGGTCCAGGAGAGCGACTTCGTGGCCGCGATCTACCTCGAGGAGCTCGGATTCATCGGGGCGATGGTCCTGCTGATCCTCTTCGGGGCGCTGCTCTGGCGGCTGCTGGTCTCCGGCTGGCGGTCGAAGGATCCGTTCGGGATGATGTTCGCCAGCGGGCTCGCATCGATGATCCTGTTCCAGCTCGTGGTCAACCTCGGGATGGTCATCGGGATCATGCCGATCACGGGCATCCCGTTGCCGTTCATCTCCCACGGCGGAGCCTCGCTCATCAGCCTCGCCGTCGGTCTCGGAATCGTCCAGAGCATCAACATCCGCCAGACCCGGGCCGAATGGTGAGTCGAGGCGGGACTGTGCCCGGGAGCAGAGCGGAGCGCGCTCGCTGATCGACGTCGGCGAGCTCGGGCCGTTGTGGCTCGTCGTCGCGATCCTCGCCGCCACGGTCGCCGTCGCGGTCGTCGCCGCTCGCTCGGGCATTCCGGCGTCGGTCGGGCTGGTCCTGGTCGGGCTCGTCGTGTCGATCGTCGGACCCGACGTCGGGCTGCCGATCACCCCGGGCCTCCTGCTGGCCATCGTCCTGCCGGGGCTCGTCTTCGAGGCGGCGTTCCGGACGGACCTCAGCGTCCTCCGGCCGTCGGCCGTCGCGGTCCTCGTCCTCGCGGTCCCCGGCGTGGTGATCGTCGCCGCGGTCGTCGCCGTCGTGCTGACGGCGACGACGTCGCTCAGCCCGACCGAGGGGTTCCTCGTCGGGGCCATGGTCGCGGCGACCGACCCGGCCGCCGTCCTCTCGACGTTCCGCCATGCCACCGTGCCGCCGCGGCTTGCGACGATGGTCGAGATGGAGAGCCTGGTCAACGACGGGACGGGCATCGTCCTGTTCGCACTCGCCCTCGAGCTGCTCGGCGGCCGCGCGTCGCTCGGCGACGCGCTCGTGTCGTTCGTCGTCCGGGTTGTCGGCGCCGGAATCCTCGGAATCGCGGTCGGGTGGCTCGCGGCCCGGATCGTCCGGCGCGTCGACGACCACCTGGCCGAGCTGACGATCACCGCGGTCCTCGCGTACGGAACGTACCTGGGCGCCGAGGCGGCGGGCCTGTCCGGGGTCATCGCGACCCTGATCGCGGCGGGCTCGTTCGGGGTGCTGGCCCGGAACGCCCTGACGCCGCGGGCGATCGAGGCGATCGACGTCGTCTGGGAGTTCGCGGCGTTCCTGCTGACGGCCGCGGTCTTCCTCCTCGTCGGCGTGTCGATCGCGCCGGACGCTCTCGGCCGGGCCGCGGGTGCGATCGGCTGGGGGATCGCCGCGATCCTGATCGCGCGGGCCGCGGTCGTGTACGGCCTGATCGGCGGCGGATCGGCGATCCTGCGCAGGGTCGCAGCAGCTCGGCGGCGATCGTTCGCCTCGGCCGAGGCCGTGCCGCGAGCCTGGCTGCACGTCCTCTTCTGGGCCGGCCTTCGCGGCGCCGTGTCCGTGGCCCTCGCCCTGTCGCTGCCGGCCGGCCTGGCGCACCGGGACGTGATCCAGGGCGTGACGTTCGGGATCGTCCTCTTCACCCTGATCGTCCAGGGTTCGAGCGCGGGCTGGGTGGTCCGCCGCTCCGGGGCCTCGACGGCGGTCTGAGCGCCCCGACGGGCTGCCGGCCGCCTCCCACCTGCCCGCGCCGGAGCCCTCAGCGCCGCCGGAACAGCCCGCGCCGCTCCTGCTTGTCGGCCGACGCGCTCCTGCGCCGTCCCGCCTGGCGGAGGATGACGTCGAGCTCGTCGCGGTACGTCCGACCGATCGGCATCCGATCGAGCCATTCGATGTAGTCGAGGTCACGCCGGGCGATCTCGCCGAGCGACCAGCCCGCGAACCGCCCGAAGTTCAGGACGCTGCCCGACGGGTCGCCCGGCGGCGGCCCGGCGGCGCCGAGGCCATCGGGCGAACCCATCTGGCTCGGGTCGTAACCGCCGCCATGGCTCGACCGGCCGCTCGTCCAGTCGGACGAGACGGTCTCCGCGCGACGCGGGGCGGGACCGGCGCTCGAAGCGCCCGATGCGCTCGATGGCCTTGGCGCCGGCGAGCCCGAGGACGCGGTCGTCGTTCCGCCGCCGCCCGACGAGCCGGCGCCCGGCGAGGAGCCGGCCGACGCGGCGCGCTCCGCGTTCCGGGCGGCGATCCGCCGGGCGAGATCGTGGGCGGCGCGCCGGCCGGGATCGCGGAGGACCTCCCAGGCCGCGTTGATGCCGGCCATCCGCGCGGCGGCGTCGGGTCCGGTCGCGACGTCCGGGTGGTATTTCTGGGCGAGGCGGCGATAGGCGGCCTGGATGACCTCGTCCTCGGCCTCGGAATCGACTTGGAGGATCTTGTAGGGATCGGGTCCGTCGGTCACCTGCCCACCCGCAACCGCACCGTTTCCCGCCGCTCCATCGCTCGGGCAGACTAGCAGACGTGACCGGTCC
>DATNBW010000109.1:0-7727 GCA_035607275.1 Verrucomicrobiia bacterium
CGTGCGTTTCGTCTACAGCCCGGCCCATCTCGCCCACGACACGGTGACGGAGACTGTCATGGGCGCGGTGATTCCGGCCAACGAGGTCCCCGAACGCGCCGAGCGAATCCGGGCGACCCTCGAGGCCGACGGCGGCTTCACGCTCATCGGCCCCACGGACCACGGCCCGGACCCGATCCTCGCCGTCCACGACGCGGGTCTGGTCCGGTTCGTCGAGGAGGCCTGGCGCGAGGCGCGTGCCCAGTCGATCAACCGCCCGAACCTGCTCGCGGACACCTACCCGAGCTTCCGGATGTTCGAGGGAATGAGCCCGGCGTTCGTGGCCGGCCGGCCCGAGACGCGAAGCGCGGCGGGGCGGGCCGGCTGGTGGGGACTCGACACGGCCAATCCGCTCGTCGCGGGGACGGCCGGCGCAGCACGGGCGGCGGTCGACGTCGCCTTGACCGCGGCCGACCTCGTGCTCGGTGGCGAGCGCGCGGCCTATGGCCTGTGCCGACCCCCGGGCCATCACGCCGCGCGCTCGATGGCCGGCGGCTACTGCTTCTTCAACAACGCCGCGATCGCCGCCGAGGCGATCGTTCGCGCGACGGGCCAGCGGGTCGCGATCCTCGACGTCGATTACCACCACGGGAACGGGACGCAGCAGATCTTCTGGCAGCGTGGCGACGTGCTGTACGTCTCGCTCCATGCCGATCCCGAGCGGCAGTATCCGTACTTCCTCGGCCGGGCCGACGAGACCGGCGAAGGGCAGGGGAGGGGGGCAAACCTCAACATCCCGTTGCCGGCCGGGACCGACGACGGCGCGTACCTCGCCGCCCTGGATCGCGGGCTCGAGGCGATCGCGGCCGCCCCCGGCGAGGTCGTCGTCGTGTCGCTCGGGTTCGACACGTACGGTCACGACCCGATCGGCGACTTCGCGCTGACGACGGCCGTCTACCACGAGTGCGGGCGGCGCGTCGCGGCCCTCGGGCGACGGCTGGTCATCCTCCAGGAGGGCGGTTACCACCGGCCGTCGCTCGGCGCCAACGCCCGGGCCTGGCTGCGCGGCGCAGAGGGCCGGCCGTACGAGCCATTGCCGGCGGCCGGGTTCGGCGAGCACGGCTCGAACCGCTGAATCGGCCGCCCGTCGTACCATCGCCGCGATGCCGACCCCGACCGACCTGCCCAGCCACATCCGCGCGATCGTCGACGAGATCGAGACCGAGATCGGCGAGGAGCCGCGCCGCGCCCAGGAGCTGATCGAGGGCGCCGGCGCCCATGCCGGCAACGGCCGGGTCGAGGCCGCCGTCCACGAGATCCTGGCCGAGATCGGCGAGGATCCCGACCGGCAGGGCCTCCAGGGCACGCCCGAGCGGGTCCACCGGATGTACACCGAGCTGACGGCCGGCTACCACGTCGACCCGGAGCGGCTGATCAACGGCGCGGTGTTCGACGTCGCCTACTCGGAGATGGTCGTCGTCAAGGACATCCCGTTCTACTCACTGTGCGAGCACCACCTGCTGCCGTTCTTCGGCCAGGCCGCGGTCGCCTACATCCCGCGCGGCCGGGTGATCGGCCTCTCGAAGATCCCACGCATCGTGGAGATGTACAGCCGCCGCCTGCAGGTCCAGGAGCGGCTGACCCAGCAGGTCGCCGACTTCCTCCAGGACCGGCTCGAGCCGCAGGGCGTCGGGGTCGTGATGGAGGCGACCCATCTGTGCGCGGTCATGCGCGGCGTCCGCAAGCCTGGCACGATCATGACCACCTCCGCGGTCCTCGGGCTGTTCCGGACTCGCGATCGGACCCGCGCCGAGTTCTTCGCCCACCTCGATCGGCGGGCGCCGGGCGCGTAGCCCCGAGGCGCCTGGGCGCGAGCGGCCCGCGGCCGAGCTGCCGCCCGCGACCGAGCTGCGAGCGACGGCCGAGGCGTTCGCCGTTGAGCGCCGGTTTTTTTCAAGTGACCGCCAGGCGGTCGCAAGGGAGGGCGGTTGGGCGGGATCACGCGCTGCTCACGCACGAGATCGCGTCGCGATCCTGTCAACCGACCGCGTGGTGGTCGCTGGACAGGGAATCGGCGACGAACGCCCGGGTGGCGTCCATTTGACAATTTCGGGGTCGGGGTCGGGGTCGGGGGCAGGACCGCGGCGCGCCGTTCGGGTGCCGGGCGCGTGGCGGCAGCCGCGGACCGCTATGGCCGGTCGACGATGTCGATCGACTTCGAGCCGCCGACGACCTCGAGCGCGATCCGATCTCCGGTCCGCTCCCAACCCGGTGACTCGAGGATCGATTCGCCGCCCTTCCGGCCGAGCTTCGTTCCATCGAGGGTGGCCGCGCCCGTCGAACCAACGACCTTCAACCGAACGGGGACGCCCCGCGGCCGCTCGAGGCGAACCGTCTTCGCGCCGCCGACGACCCGGACGGGCACCTCGCCGACGGGCGCGCCGAGCTCGAGCTGGACCCGTTCTGCGCCCCCGACGAGATCGAACCGCCGGACGTCGATCGTCCGCAGGTCGGCCTCGACCCGCTGGATCCCGCCGAGCACCTCGATCGTCCACGGGATCGACGGGTTGAGCCCGAACGTCGCGGTCCGCTTCCGCCAGTCGAACGGCAGGCCCCGGTACTGGACGAGGACGCGGCCGTCGCGGAGGCGGACCTGGGGCGTCGCACCCTCGAACGCCGCGCGGTAGAGCTCGCGGACATCCGCGCCGTCGCGCAGGCGGAGCGACGACAGCCCGGAGCGGATGTGGAGCTTGGCGCTCGTGAGGCCACCGAGCGGCGCGCTGTGCTCCGACCCGACGACCGCGCCGTCCGCCCGCCCGTCGCCACCGGGGTTCTCGCGCAGGGTCGCCGCCTCGTCCCGGGTGATCTGCTCCATCCGGGTGAGGAAGTCGGTGATCAGGGCGAGCTGGGCGTCGGTGTACCGGCCGATCTCGTCGGCTGACGCGCTGCCGACCCGGTTGAGGGTCGCCTGGACGGCCGCGACCTTCTCCGGCACCGCCTCGACGATGACCCGGCGCCGATCCGCCGGGTCCGGGACGCGCCGGACGAAGCCGGCCTGCTCGAGCCGATCGATCACCCGGGTGACGGCGCCCGAGGTCAGGCCGGTCAGCTCCGACAGGCGGCCGGCGGTGGACGCACCCATGTCGATGAGTGCCTCGAGGGTCTCGATGTCGGACTCGGACAGGCCGAACCGGATCGCGACCGTCTGACCGAAGAACGAGCCCTGGAGGTTGACGCGGCGGAGGGCACGGAGGACCGAATCGATGTTGTCGCGGGTCATGGCTTGACACGTGCTCCTGTGCGGATAATTATCTGCGCTGCGCAGATATTGACCCATGTTGCTGAACAGTGCAAGGAGCGCCGTCGGACAGCATCGGGCAGATGCCGCAGGAGGTCAACATGACGGCACCCACGAAGCTCGGCGCGACGATGATCGCGACCCGCGACCTGGCCCGCACCTTCAAGACGCGGAGCGGCGTCGTCGAGGCGGTCCGTGGCGTCGACCTCCGGGTCGGAGCCGGCGAGATCTTCGGCTTCCTCGGCCCGAACGGAGCCGGCAAGACGACGACGATCCGGATGCTGGCCACCCTGATGACGCCGACGGCGGGGGAGGCGACCGTCGCCGGCGCCGACCTCCGGCGCGAGCCGCAGGAGGTCCGCCGCCGGATCGGCTATGTCCCCCAGGGTGGCTCGACAGATCCGGCCGAGACCGGCCGCGGCGAGCTCGTCCTCCAGGGCCGGCTGTACGGCCTGTCGAAGAGCGCCGCCCAGGTCCGGGCGGCCGAGGTTCTCCGAACCCTCGACCTGGAGGCCGCCGCCGATCGCTTCATCGGCACGTACTCGGGAGGCATGAAGCGCCGCCTCGACGTGGGGCTCGGGATCGTGCACGAGCCGGCCGTCCTGTTCCTCGACGAGCCGACGACCGGCCTCGACCCGCAGGCTCGGGCCCGGATGTGGGACGAGATCAAGGGCCTTCGCGAGCGCGGGACGACGGTCTTCCTGACGACCCACTACCTCGAGGAGGCGGACGCCCTGTGCGATCGCCTCGCGATCATCGACCAGGGCCGGATCGTGACCGAGGGCACCTCCGACGAGCTGAAGCGCCAGGTCGCCGGCGACGTGATCACGATCGGCGTCGACGGGTCGCGCGAGCGGGTCGTCGGCCTCGTCGCCGGGCTGCCGTTCGTTCGCGAGGTCGGCGAGGAGGGCGACGGGCTCGTCCGGCTGTACGTCGAACGGGGCGAGACGGCCATGCCGCAGCTCCTGCGGTTCCTCGACTCGGCGAACGTCGTCACGATCTCGATCGAGCTCCACAAGCCGAGCCTCGACGACGTCTTCCTTCGCCAGACCGGGCGCTCCCTGCGGGACGACGCCGCGGCGGCCTGACAACTTCCCTCGATCAAGCACCCATCCCGAAAGGACACCCCGATGACGGCGCTCCGCGACACCCTGCTGATCTTCCGGCGCTCCCTGATCCTGACCCTGCGCCAGCCCGTCTGGATCATCTTCGGCCTGATGCAGCCGATCCTCTATCTCGTCCTGTTCGGCCCGCTGCTCGACGCCTCCGTGAAGGCGGCGAACGTCGGCGAGAACGCCTTCAACTGGTTCATTCCCGGCCTGCTCATCCAGATGGCCGTGTTCGGCGGCGCCTTCGTCGGCTTCGGGCTGATCGCCGAGCTCCGCTCCGGCGTGGTCGAGCGGATGCGCGTCACCCCGATGAGCCGGATCGCGATGCTGTTCGGCCGGTCCCTGCGCGACGTCGTGATCATGGTCAGCCAGGCCATCCTGTTGATGGTCGTCGCAATCCCGTTCGGCCTCCAGATCGATCTCGCCGGCGCGCTCGTGACGATCGCTCTGCTGGTCCTGATCGGGCTCGCACTTGCGCCGCTGTCCTATACCGCCGCGCTCGTCCTCAAGACCGAGGACGCCCTCGCGCCGGTCGTCAATGCGGTCGCCCTGCCGCTCCTCCTGATGTCCGGGATCCTCCTGCCGCTGGCGCTGGCACCGGATTGGCTGAAGTTCCTCTCGACGCTCAATCCACTGACCCACGCGGCCGACGCGGCGCGGGCGCTGTTCAACAGCGACTGGGGCAATCCCGAGATCGCGATCGGGGCCGCGATCATGAGCGTCCTCGCGGTCTTCGCCGTGTGGCTTGCCTCGCGGGCCTTCAATCGGGCGGTCGCCTGACCGGCCATCGCCAAGGGCCCAAGCTCGCTCGACGCCGGCGCCTGACGGGTGCCGGCGTCGTCGTCGCGTTCCGGGCGATTTCAGCGGAAGGGGCCACGCGCGGATCAGCGGTCCCGGGCGCCGGCTCGTTGCCGGCAACGGGCTCGGTCCGGCCCCGCGCACGTGGCACAATCGGGCCATGTCCGACCGCCCGATCAAGGTCCTCATCGCCAAGCCGGGCCTCGACGGCCACGACCGCGGTGCCAAGGTTCTCGCTCGGGGCCTCCGTGACGAGGGCTTCGAGGTCGTCTACACCGGCCTCCGCCAGACGCCGGAGATGATCGCGACGGCGGCCCTCCAGGAGGACGTCGACGTCGTCGGCCTGTCGATCCTGTCGGGTGCCCACATGACGCTCCTGCCCCGGATCACGAAGCTGCTCCTCGACGCGGGCCTCGACGACGTCCTCGTGACGGCCGGCGGGATCATCCCCGACGACGACGTCGCCGCCCTGTCCGAGGCCGGCGTCGCCCGGGTGTTCGGGCCGGGCACGACGATCGCCGAAGTGGCCGAGTACCTGCGAACCAACGCCCGGCCGCGCGACTAGCGTGTCCCGACTGACCGACTCGGCCGAGGCCGCAGCCCGGGCGGCAAGCCTCGTCGCGGCCGCCAGGGCCGGTGACCGGCAGGCCCTCGCCCGGCTCCTGACCGCAGTCGAGAACCGGACGACCGTTGCCGAGCCGGCCCTCCGCGAGCTGTACCCGCTGGCTGGCGGGGCGCACGTCGTCGGAATCACCGGGCCACCCGGAGCGGGCAAGTCGACGCTCGTCTCGGCGCTGATCGGCGAGGTCCGCAAGGCCGGCCGGGCGGTGGCCGTCGTCGCGGTCGACCCGTCGTCGCCGATCACCGGCGGCGCGCTCCTCGGCGACCGCGTCCGGATGCAGAGCTATGCGGGCGATCGGGACGTGTTCATCCGGTCGATGGCCGCGCGCGGCCATGCCGGCGGTCTCGCCTCGACGACCGGGGCGGCGGCCGCCGTCCTCGACGCGGCGGGCTTCGACCTCGTCCTCATCGAGACGGTCGGGACCGGCCAGAGCGAGGTCGAGGTCGCGGCGGCCGCCGACACGACCGTCGTCCTCGAGGCGCCCGAGATGGGCGACGAGGTCCAGGCGATCAAGGCCGGGCTGCTCGAGGTGGCGGACCTCGTGGTCGTCAACAAGGGCGACAAACCGGGCGCCCAGCGAACGGCGGCCCAGCTCCGGGCGATGCTCGTGGCCGGGGGAGGCCCGGCCGTGGGCGCCGGGGCCGACGGAGGCGAGCGGCCTCGCCCGAAACGGCCGGAGGTCCTGATCACGACGGCCTCGACGGGGGACGGCGTGCCGGAGCTCCTGGCCGCGCTCGACCGGCACCGCGCGACCGTCGCCGCGACGCCGAGCGACTCCGCCCGCCTGGCCCGGGCCGACGCCCTGGTCTGGGCGATCGTGGCCGAACGGCTGCGCGGTCGCCTGCGCGCGCCGGATCTGGCCGCCTCGACGAGCGACACGCTGGCTCGGGTCGCGGCCCATCGCCTCGACCCGTACGCGGCCGCCGATGAGCTCCTGGCCAGGCTCCAGGCCGAGATCGACCCTTGACCGAGCCCGGTGCAGCGGCCGTGGGCAGTCGGCAGAGCCTGATCACCCCGGCGTTCGTCAGCCTCGCCGCGGCGACCCTCGTCTTCTTCGTCGCCGGCGGAATCGTGCTGCCGATCGTTCCCCAGTTCGGCGAACGCCAGCTCCGCCTCGGTCCCGCCGAGGTGGGCATCGCCATCGCCATGTTCAGCGTTGCCTCGCTCGTCGTGCGGCCGGTGGTCGGCTGGGCGACGGACCGCTTCGGGCGACGACCGAACCTGATCGGCGGGGCGGCCGTGACGGTCCTCGCACTCGTCCTTCATCTCGCGGCCGGTTCGCTCGGGCTCCTGGTCGCCGCCCGGGCGCTGTTCGGGGTCGGCGAGGCGTTCTTCTTCGTGGCCGCGCTGGCCGCCGCGAGCGACCTGGCCCCGGCCGACCGGCGCGGCGAGGCGCTCAGCTTCTTCTCGCTCTCGCTGTACCTGGGCCTGGCGATCGGCCCGCTGATCGGCGAGGCCGTTCTCGGGATCGGCTCGTACGGCGCCGTCTGGCTGGTTGCCGCCGGCACCGCCGCGATCGCCCTCGCGCTCGCCTGGCTGATGCCGGAGACGGTCCCGATGACGCGACGCGAGTCCGCCGAACGGGCTCGATTCTTCCATCCGGCCGGCGTCGTGCCGGGCATCCTGATCTTCCTCGGTGTCTTCGGGATGGCCGGATTTCTCGCCTTCGTCCCGGTCTACGTCGACGATGTCGGCCTGTCGGCCAGCGTCCCGCTCGGGATCTACGCCGGGATCGTCGTCGTGCTCCGCCTCGTCGGCGCCCGGCTGCCCGATCGATTCGGCGCCGTCCGGCTGTCCGGCAGCGCGCTGGTCGCGACGGCTGCCGGGCTGGCGATCATCGGGAGCGTGCCGACGGCGCTCGGCCTGATCGTGGGGACGGCGATCATGGCGGTCGGCGTCGCGTTCACGTTCCCGGCCCTGA
>DATNBW010000136.1:0-13530 GCA_035607275.1 Verrucomicrobiia bacterium
GCGCGTCCGGGCAGCGCCTCAAGCTCGTGGGCGACGAGATCGGTTCGCCGTCGTACACGCTCGACGTCGCCGAGGCGATCGCCGAGCTGATCGGCGCTGCCGACGTCGGCGGGATCCGCCACGTCGTCAACAGCGGGCACGCGACGCGCGCCGAATGGGCGCTGGAGGTGCTCCGTCAGGCCAACCTCGAGGTCCCGACCGAGACGGTCCTCGCCGCCGAGTTCCCACGGGCGTCGACGCCACCCCGGTTCGGCGTTCTCGAGCCGTCCCCGATGCCGAGCGGTGAGCCGCTCCGGACCTGGCAAGGCGCCACGGCCGACTACCTGCCGCTGCTCCTCCGCCAGCACGCTGCCGCGGCTGCGTCGCGATGACCGACCTCGCGCGCCCGCCCTCGGCCCTGCCGGGCGTCCGCTACGGCGCGATCGTCCGCCACGCCGACAGCCGCGGCGCCTTCCGCGAGCTGTGGCGCGCGTCGACGTTCCCCGCGCTCGCCACGGACGAGACGGGCGCGCCGGCCGGAACGCAGCCGACCTTCGTCCAGGCGAACGTCTCGACGTCGGCCGCGGGCGTCCTCCGCGGTCTCCACTACCACCGACGCCAGCTCGACTACTGGGTGGTCGGGACGGGGCGGGCGTTCATCGCGCTCGTCGACGTCCGGCCGGTCGTCGCCACGACGGGGCCCGCCGTCGTCGAGACGCGCGCGCTGGGCGCCGACGATTGGGTCGTGATTCCGGCGGGCGTCGCCCACGGCTTCCTCGCCATCGAACCGCTCGAGATGATCTACCTGGTCACCAACGAGTTCGATGGCAACGACGAGCTCGGCTTCGCCTGGGACGACCCCGCGGTCGGCGTGCCGTGGCCGGCCGTGGCCGCGACGCCCGGCGGCCGGCCGATCCTGTCCGACCGCGATCGGTCGAACCCGTCGCTCGCGGAGCTGGTGGCGAGCCTCCGCGTCTGATCCGGCCGGTTCCACCGGACGAGGCGGGCCGGGGATCGGTGTGAACGTCAGTCCAGCCCGGCCGACCGCCGGACGCCGGCCTCTGAGCCTCCGATCAGGCCTGGACGCCTCGATACCAACGGGATCGGTATCCCGACGGCTTCGGTGCGCACAAAGGGCTCCGCGCGACGGCTCCGCGCTTCGTCGAGCGTGACGCTCCGGCTCCGGGCCGCCCGGTCGGGTCGTTCCACGCGATGAAGCCCGGCGAATAGCAACCCCGTTGGTGTTCGCCCGTCGAGGCTCGCCGCGACCCAGCCGGCGCCCAAGCCGCCCGCGCGCTGCACCGCGGCACCATGCCGCGCTCACTCGACCCCACCCCTCCGCCCACCTCCGTACACCGGGTCGTCCGAAGGGGCCATGCACGTCGGGACCATCCCGCGATTGGCTTCGGGACCCGCGCAGCGGACGCTTCGGATGCACTCATCCACGGCCGCGGGCAACCCACGCCCGCGGCCGTCACTCGATCCGGAGCCCGCATTGCGCAACCTCGTCGCCGCCATCACCATCGCGCTCGTCACGGCCCTCGGGATCGCCGGTCCCGCAGCCGCGGTCCAGACGAGCACCGCCAAGGTGGTGATCGTCGTCGGCGCGACCCACGACGCGACCGCCGGCTATCGCGCCAACGCCGACGCGGCGTACGCCGAGGCGATCAAGTACACCTCCCACGTCACGAAGGTCTACAGCCCGAACGCGACGTGGTCGAAGGTGAAGGCGGCCGCCTACAACGCGAACATCCTCATCTACTTCGGCCACGGCAACGGCTGGCCGAGCCCGTACACCTACGACCCGACCTACACCACGAAGGACGGGATGGGCCTGAACGCCGACCTGAACGGTGACGGCAAGCTCTCCGACTACGAGAACAAGTACTACGGCGAGCCGTACATGGCCCAGCTTCACCTGGCCCCGAACGCGATCGTCCTGCTCCACAACCTGTGCTATGCGTCGGGCAACTCCGAGCCCGGTGGTGCCGCCCCGTCGGTGTCGGTCGCCCGGCAGCGGATCGACAACTACGCCGCCGGCTTCATCAAGGGCGGCGCCCGGGCTGTCATCGCCGACGGCCACATGGGCCCGGCCAACTATCTCCGCGGCCTGTTCACGACGGGCCAGTCGATTCTCGACCTGTGGCGCTCGATGCCGAATTACCACAACCACGAGTCGGGATTCGCCTCGACCCGCTCGCCCGGGTACTCCGACTACTCCGATCCCGACTACCCCACGAGCAGCTTCTATCGCTCGCTCGTCGTGAAGCCGGGCATGACCACCACCGCGGTGACGAACGCCGTCGGCGACACCGGACTCGACCCGACGAGCCTCGTCGTTCCGGGCCGGGCCAGCGTCGAGGTGCCGGACGCCCCGCTCTTCGCGACAGCGGCCGAGACCACCACGGCGGACGCCCCGAGCCTGCTCACCCTGCCCAACGACACCCGCCTGAAGACGATCGCGACCGCGGTCCCGGCTGCCGGCACGACCCCCGCCGTCATCCAGGTCGTCGGCCTCGACAACCCCTCGATCGCGGGCTACATCTCTGCGGCCGACCTCGCCCCGCGCGACAGCCGGGCCCCGGTCCTGATCGCGATGGACTCGGGCGCCGGACGCCTCTCGCCGAACGACGATGGACGCGCCGATGAGCTGACCCTGTCCGGCGTCTTCTCGGAGACGGTCAACTGGACCGTCGACATCAAGGACGCGAATGGCACCGTGCTCGACTCGACCCCCGGCCAGGGCAGCACGTTCAGCGACACGTGGGATGGGCGCGTCGACGGGATCGCCGTTCCGGACGGGTCGTACACGTGGACCGCCCGCGGCACCGATCCCTGGCAGAACGGAACGGCCACCGGCGGCGGCTCGATCGTCGTCGACACGGTGGGCGTGAACATCAGCTCGATCAGCCCGGACGGCAGCACGGTGGGCGTGTTCAGCCCCAACGGCGACGGCGTCGCGGACACGATGTCGACGTCCGTCGCGGTGCCCGAGGCCGGCACGATCGCGGCCTGGGCCATCGACAGCAGCAACAACGTCGTCAAGTCCTGGAGCATCACCTCGATCGCCGGGACCAACTCGATCACGTGGGACGGCCGGAACGCGGCTGCCGCTTACGTTCCCGACGGCGTCTACACCCTGCGCTTCGCGGCCCGTGACCGCACCGGCTCGACCGGCGCCGCGCGGACCCGCGACGTCCGGGTCATCGGCCTGCTGCGCGGCGTGACCGCCTCGCTCAAGCTCTTCTACCCGCAGGACGGCGACCAGTACGCCGCGACGACCGGCCTGGCGTTCAGCCTCAGCCGTCCGGCGACCGTGACGTGGACGATCCGGAATGCGGCCTACGAGGTCGTCGTCACGCACCTCGCCGATGCCGCCGTCGGGGCCGGAACGCAGACCTGGGTCTGGGACGGTCGCGACGCCGACGGCGTCCGGCTCCCGGCCGGCATCTACTACTCGCACGTGTCCGCTACCGACGGCACGTTCGCGATCAGCCAGGCCGTCCGGGTCGAGATGAACGCGTACGCGATCGCCACGTCGACCGCGACGCCCCACCGGGGCAGCAAGATGACGATCACCGTGACGTCGGCCGAGCCGCTCTCCAGCGGCGTCGTCGTCTACGTCACGCAGCCCGGCGTCGCGGTCTGGTCCGTGGGCCTGACCAAGGTCGCCACCCAGGTCTACAAGGCGACGATCACCCTGAAGACCGGCGGATCCGCGGGGACCGTCCGTCTCACCGTCAAGGCGCGCGACCTCGACGGGCGCGTCCAATACGGAGCCCGGACCCTCGCCCTGAGCTGAGCCCCGGAGCCGGCGCCGGAACGGCCCTCTACCGCAGCCGACCCCACCGTACTGCACACGATCAGGACCATCGGCCGGGTTCGCGAGATGGCGCCGGGGGCGTATGGTCGGACGAGTCCGGTCGCGTGGTGACCCGCTCATGCGGTGCTTCGAACACCCTCGCAACCGTGAGGAGTCGTCGCGAGGCGCGACGGGACATCGTTCGAAGAGGACCGCCGTGGCATTCGGATTCCGCCGCTCCCTGGCTCGACACGGTGGTCGGTCGCTCATCGCCCTCGTGTCGATCGTGGTCGTCGGCCAGGCCGGCCTGATCTCCGGTCCGAGCGTCGCCGGCCCCGTGGCCGCCGCGGCACCGGCCGCGGCCGCTCCTGCGCGCATCGCTGTCGCCGCGCACGATCTCGCACGACCGAGCGATCTCCTGTCCCCCGCTCGGGCCGATCTAGCCGTGTTCGATGCGCCGACGGCAACCGCCGATCCGGCCGCCGCCGATCCGGCCGCGTCCGATGCCGCCGATGCCGCCGATCCCGCCGCGCTCGCCGGCGCACCGGCGGCCGAGGCGGATGACCCGGCGGCAGGCCTCGAGCCCTCGATCCAGTTCGAGGAGGCCGAGCGCCACGCCAACGACACGATCGCGTTCGCGCCCGGCGGCCGGGTGACGATCGGCTTCGAGCCCCGGGCCGGCGATCCATGGACCGTCGGCGGCGGGCGACCGGTCGGCCTGCCCGCCGGCCGTCTCGACGGCAAGGCGATGCGCGCGCAGCCGAACGCCGCCGCGTCCGTCGACCGGCCGGCGCCGCCGATCGGTCGCGGCGGACCCTCGCCCGCGCCCGCAGGCCAGTCGACCGACGCACCGGTCGACCTGCCGTCCGGCGGCTCGACACCCATCGAGGCGACGGCCGTCACGTTCGAGACGCCGGCCGGATCCGGCGCCACGTTGCCGACCGTCCAGCCCGAGGCCGCGATCAGCGCCGCCGGACTGCGCCGCGAGATCTTCGGGTTCCTGCCGTACTGGGAGGTGAACTCCAGCACGCTCCGGCTCGACTACACGAAGATCTCGACGATCGCCTACTTCGGCGTCGGAGCCGATGGCCTCGGCAATCTCCAGAAGCGGAACAGCGACGGGAGCGTCACCGTCGGTTGGAGCGGCTGGACCAGCTCGAAGATGACGAGCGTCATCTCGGCGGCCCATGCCAGCCACACCCGGGTCGTCCTGACGGTGCAGAGCTTCGGCTGGAGCACGTCCGGCCTCAACCGCCAGAAGAGCCTGCTCGGCTCCTCCACCCACCGGCTCAACCTCGCCCGCCAGATCGCTGCGGCGGTCCGCGATCGCGGCGCCGACGGCGTCAACCTCGACTTCGAGCCGCTGGCCTCGACGTACGACGCCGAGTTCACCGCCCTCGTCCGGACGATCCGCGCCGAGCTCAACAAGATCCACAGCGGCTACCAGATCACGTTCGACACGCTCGGCCGGATCGGCAACTACCCGATCGAGGACGCCACCGCGCCGGGCGGCGCCGACGCGATCTTCATCATGGGCTACGACTACCGCTCGGCCAGCTCGAGCCCGGTCGGCTCGATCGCACCGCTGAGCAGCACCGGCTACGACATCGCCGAGACCGTCGCCGCGTACCGGGCGCGCGTGCCGGCATCGAAGCTGATCCTCGGCGTTCCGTACTACGGCCGCGCCTGGTCGACGGACAGCGGCGCCCTCCACGCCACGAACACGAGCGGCACGAAGTTCGGCGCGTCGACGACCGTCGTCTACGACACGGCGGCGGACTACCTCGCCCGGTACGGCCGCCACTACGATGCCGGCGAGGCCGTCGCCTGGACGTCCTACCAGCGCGAGAACTGCACCTCGACCTACGGTTGCGTGACCTCGTGGCGCGAGCTGTACGTCGATGACGCGGCCGCCCTCGGCGCGAAATACGACCTCGTCAACGTGTACGGGCTGCGCGGCGCCGGAATCTGGGCGCTCGGCTACGACGGGACCCGGCCCGAGCTGTGGGCCGCGATCCAGCGGAAGTTCGTGACCGATACGACCCCGCCGGTGTCCGGCGTGCGGGCGCTCCCGGCGCACCAGCTCAACCCCGGATTCACGGTGAGCTGGGCCGGCCGGGACGACGTCTCGGTCGTCAGCTATGACGTCCAGGCCTCCGTCGACGGAGGCGCCTGGTTCAACTGGATCAGCGCCACGACGGCGACGTCCGCCATCTGGTACGGCGTCGACACGCACGACTACGCGTTCCGCGTCCGGGCGCGCGACCCGAAGGGCAACCTCGGCGCCTGGAACGTCACGGCGACCTCGCCGGTGCCCCCGTCGACGTTGACCCTCTACGGATTCGGGGTCGTCCGGGTCGACAGCCTGAACATCCGGTCCGCACCGGGGACGTCGATGCCGATCATCGGCACGTACGGCCTCGGCGACGTCGTCGTCCTCCTCGACGGGCCGCGGTCCGTCGACGGCTACACGTGGTTCAAGGCGGCCGGCCCGCTGACCGAATGGGGCGCCGTGACGCCGCTCGACTCGGCCGCCTGGATCCCGACGAGCGGTGGCCGGATGTCGCCGGCAAAGGCGCCCAACGCCACCCGGATCGCGGCCGCTCTCGGCCATCTCGGATTCGGCAATGCCGGTGCCGCCAGCGTCGGCTCGGCCGCCGCGGCCGCGGCCCACCGCGCGTTCTCGCCGAACGGCGACGGCTCGGGCGACGTGCTCCCGATGGACTGGATCAACGATCGCGCCTTCGACAGCGTGTCGCTGCGCATCTTCCGGGCCGATGGGACGCTGGCCGGGAACATCCCGCTCAACCAGCTCGCCGCCGGCTCGAGCCAGGCATGGTGGGACGGCCGGATCGGCGGCACGACCCAGCCGGACGGCCGCTATCTCGTGTCGCTCGTCGGGACCGCCGGCGGAGCCGCGTTCTACAACCCGGCGGCCGCGTTCCGCGTGAGCGCCCTGGCGATGTACGGCGTCACGATCGACACGGTCGCGCCGACCGTCACCTCGGCTTCGATCAGCGGAACCCTCATCTCGCCCAACGGCGACGGGATCCTCGACACGATCAAGGTCACGCTCGGCGCGAGCGGGGCCAGCGGCTGGACGTTCAGCGCGGCGCCGGTCAGCGGCTCGACGATCGGGGCCCCGGTCACGACCCGGGCCGGCAGCGGCGGCAGCGCCGCCGTCACCTGGACCGGACGCACGGACGCCGGCGCGGTCGTGGCGGACGGGACCTACCGCCTGACGCTGACCGCCGTCGACGACGCCGGCAACCGCAGCCCGCGATCGTGGACGGTGCGCGTCGACCACACGCCGGCGACAGTCCTGGCGACCGCCACGCCGGCCTCGTTCTCGCCGAACGGCGACGGCGCCTCCGACACGACCCGCCTCGGCTGGACGGCGAGCGAGCGGATCACGGGTGTCGCCCGGATCCTGAAGGGCACGACGGTGATCCGTTCGTGGACGATCTCGAGCGCCGCGGCCGGAGCGATCGCCTGGAACGGCACCACGGCGAGCGGCACGGTCGTCAACGACGGCACCTATACGTTCCGCGTCGCCGGCCGAGACGCTGCGGGCAACCTCGCGACCCGGACGAGCGCGGTGGTCGTCGACCGAACGCTCTCGTGGCTGCGCTGGAACCGGGCCGCCTTCTATCCGCAGGACGGCGACGCGATCCTGCCCAAGGCCACGTTCTCGTTCAATCTGAGGCGTGCGGCCGTCGTGTCGGCCGGGATCTATTCCGGCTCGACGCTCATCCGGACCGTCTGGACCAACGCCTCGATCGCGGCCGGCCCCCACAGCTGGACATGGGACGGCAAGGACGCCCACGGCGTCGTCGTTCCCCGGGGCACGTACCAGGTCCGGGTCACCGCGCGGAGCTGGGTCGGGACGTCGGTCCTGAGCCGCTCGATCCTCGTCGACGCGTTCAAGATCGCGCTGTCCGCGACGACCGTGCGGGCGGGCCAGACGCTGACCGTGATCGTGACGACGACGGAGCCGCTGCGCGCCTCCCCGGTCGTGACGTTCACCCAGCCGGGCCGGACCGGGGTCGCGAGGACCGCGACGTCGCTCGGGTCGGGCCGCTACCGGGTCAGCTTCGTCGTCGCGACCGGATCGGCCGGGACGGCCACGATCAAGGTCGCCGGACGCGACACCGCGGGCGGCCTGAACACGAGCTCGAGGTCGCTCACGATCCAATGACGGCCGAATACACTCAGGTTGCGATGACGAGCGAGGGCGGGTCTGCGATCTCTCCCGGGTCGACGCCGGGCGCGGGCGTGGCGGGCGAGCCGGACGGGCGCGGCGAGGCCGCCGCCGGCCGCGGCGCCTGGATCGTCCTGCCGACCTACAACGAGGCCGAGAACCTGCCCGGGATCGCCGAGGCGATCCTCGCCGCCCTGCCCGGCGCGACCCTGCTCGTCGTCGATGACGGGTCGCCCGACGGGACCGGCAGCCTCGCCGACGGGCTTGCCGCGGCCGACGCGCGCGTCCGGGTCCGCCATCGGCCGGCCAAGCAGGGTCTCGGCCGGGCCTACCTGGACGGCTTCGAGATCGCCCTGGCCGGCGGCGCGGCGATCGTCGTCCAGATGGATGCCGACTGGTCGCACGATCCGGCCGCGCTGCCGTCCCTGGTCGGGCCGGTCGTCGAGGACCGCGCCGATCTCGTGATCGGCTCGCGCTACACGAAGGGCGGCGGCGTCGTCGACTGGGGCCTCGGGCGGCGGCTGATCTCGCGCGGCGGCAGCCTGTTCGCGCGGCTCGTCCTGCGCCTCGGCCCGAACGACCTGACCGGCGGGTTCAAGGCCTGGCGCGCGCCGACACTGGCCACGATCCCGTTCGCGGGGATCCATGCCGGCGGCTACGTGTTCCAGATCGAGATGACGTTCCGGGCGACGCGCCTCGGGGCCCGGATCGTCGAGGTCCCGATCACGTTCCGCGACCGGCGTGTCGGCCAGTCGAAGATGAGCAGTCGAATCGTCGGCGAGGCCCTCATCGTCGTCGTCCAGCTCCGGGCCGAGGAGCTGTGGGCCCGGCTCCGGGGTCGGGCCAAGCCGGGGATGGTCGTCGGCGTGCCCAGCGAGACGCCGCCCGTCGAGCCCCCGGCCGAGCCGGCGCCCGCGCCCGGGCCCGACCCGACGTGAGCCGCTCGGCGGCCCGACTCGGCTCGAGCGCCGAGCCCGAGCCGCCGCCGGGGATCCGGGTCGTCCTCGACGCCCGGCCCCTCCAGGAGCCCGATCGCGCGCCCCTGACCGCCGCCTATCTCGACGGCCTGCTCGAGGCATTCGACGCGGAGCCGCTCGCCGGCGAATCGTTCGCCCTTCTCCTTCGCTCCGACCTCGACGACCCGACGACGCGATTCGCCCGTCTCGACGTCATCGGCCGGCGGATGCTCCCGCCGACCCATCTCCTCCGGTCCGGCGCGCTGACGGTCGATCCGTTCGTCCTCAGCGGGGCCAGCGTCGGCGCGGCGTGGCGGGCCGATGCAGGCGGCGCGGCGGGTGCCGTCTATCACGCCGTCGGGGGCGTCGTGCCGCTCGCGACCGGGCTGCCGCTGGTCGTCACGCTGCTCGACCTCGCGGCCTGGGAGCTGCCGAACGCCTACCAGCGGAGCATGGCCAGCCGGTTCGGCCAGCGGCTGCGCGGACGGCTGCTGCGCGATGCGGCGGCCGTGATCGTCGGGACGGACGCCGTGGCCGTCGCGGCCCGCCGGCTCCTCCACCTCCGCCGCGACCGGCTCCGGGTCGTGCCGTTCGCGCCGCGGCCCGCGTTCGCGTTCTGGCCGGCGGACGGGCCCGGGGCGGGTGGGCCATCCGGGCGGGCGGCTCCCTCGGCCTCGGCCGATCGCGATGTCGCCCGCGACGAGCGCGAGCGGCTCGGGCTGCCCGAGCGCTACCTCGTCTACTCCGGCCGGTACGACGCCCGCCAGGACCTCGCGACCCTCCTCCGGGCGATCGAGCATCTGGCCCGCGCCGGCCGCCCGGACGGGCTCGCCTCCGGCGTCCCGTGGCCGCCGCGCGTGCTCCTCGTCGGCGCCTCGCCCGACGACCGGGCATCGCTCGCCCGCGCCGCCTCCCGCGTCGACGTCGGCGAGACCCTCGCCTACGCCCCGCGCCTGACCGACGACCGGCTCGCCGCCCTCGTCCGCGGCGCCCGGGCGGCGATCCTGCCCGCGGTGTCCGATTCGACGGGCATCGCGGCCCTCGAGGCGATCGCGTGCGGGACGCCGGTCGTGGCCTCGGCGGTCGGGGCGCTGCCGGAGATCGTCGGCACGGCGGGGATCCTCGTGCCGCCACGTGAGCCGGAGCGGCTCGCCTCGGCCCTCGTCACGATCTGGAGCGACGACCCCATGCACGCCCGGCTGGCCGCGATCGCCCGCGACCGCGCCGAGACGGACCGCCGAACCTGGGCCGACGTCGCGGCGGAGACACGCCGGGTCTACGCCGACGTGGGCATCCGGCGCGGAGCGTCCTAGCGGGGACGGTTCCCGAGCGGGAATGGCTCCGGCGGGGCCGGCTTGCCGGCGACGAAGCTGATCGTCGAGCCGTACGGCATCACCTGGACGAAGGTCTGGCCGACCGTCAGCACGACGGGCTTGCCGTTCGGGCCGAAGAAGCGCGTCGCCGAGGTCAGTGACGTCTTCTTCCAGGTGCCCTTGACCGTCTTCCCGTTCGTCGCGATCCAGGCCGGGCCGCTGCCGATGATCTGGGCCTCGAGGCGGTGCTTCTTCGGGTTGTTGTCGTTGAGCGGCCCGAAGTGCATGAGCATCACGATCACGTTCTTCGGCGCGACGCGCCGGTTCGTGGCGTCGTCGATCTGGCGATTCTCGCCGGTCACCGAGCGGAGGTACGTGTTCGACTTGCGGTCGTAGTCGTAGCGGATCGCATTCGCGAGGTACTTGACCTCGATCCGGCCACCGACCGGGCGCCAGCCGAGCACGGCGTCGCGGGCGAACGTCCACGGCCACTTGAGCGCGACGTCCCCCGCCCCGACCGTCTTCGCGATCGCCCGCAGGCTGGCCCCGGTCGTGTACAGGTTGTGCGGCGACAGGCGGGTCGAGATCCGGTGGAACGAGCCGCCCCAACGGAACTCGTCGGCGTTGTAGACGAGCTGGCCGCTGCCCTTGGCGCGGAGGGTATCGAGCGCCTGCGGCGAGCCGCCGGCGTGGGCGTACAGGGCGCGCATCTCGGCGGCCCAGGCGATGTAGTAGTAGCGCGCGCTGCGGACCGGCCCGACGTCGGCCGGGATGTTCTCCTGGAATACGAGCATGTAGCGCGGGATGCCGCCCTCGGCCGGGGCCTGCCACACGACCGACGCGGCAGTGAAGCCCGACTGCGGCCGGGCGTCGAACTGGTCGTCGATCATGACCGCGATCGGGTGGCGCGCGGCGGCGGCCGGGGACACGAGGCGGCCCGTCAGCGGGGCCGGGACGAGCTTCGGCGCGGGGGTCGGGGTCGGCAGCGGCGGGTACGACGGCGGCGGCGAGACCGACGGCCCGACCGACGGGCTGGCCTCCGGCGACGGGCTCGGCCCGACGACGGGGCCGCTCGACGGCGGCGTGCTGCCGAGTCCGGCGACCAGCCCCGAACCGGCGGGCGGCGTGCTGCCCGGCGACGACGCGAGCGCGGCGAACATCCCGAGACCGAGACCGCCGAGGATCGCGAGGATCCCGAGCGCGAGGACGGCGGCCCGATTCATCGAGCGCTGAGCAGGTCGAGCATGCGGTTGGAGCCCCTCGAGACGGCCGCGATGGCGCGTGTGATCTGGACCGGTCGTCGATGCGCCCGGTGGCGGGATGGTGACGGCACCCGCGCGCAGGATACGACGCGCGCGTCTGCCGGGCTCTCGACGCGCCGGATGGCCGGTTCGTGACGGCGCCCGAGCAGCGCGGTAGGCTGACAGCCCGCGCCCTGCCGGGCGGGACGGACCGATCACGCCGAGGGAGAACGACCGATGGCCGAGCGCGAGACCCCCGACCCGACCCACGTCGAGGCCCTCGCGGGCGCCGAGGCCGAGGCCGCTCGCGAGGCCGCCCTCGACGCCGCGGCGGAGACGACGCCGAAGATCGTCCGGCCGAAGGTGCGCGCGAGCGGCAGCGGCCCGAGCGAAACATCGGCGGCTAAGCCGGCCGCGGCCAGGCCGGCCGCCGCCCGAACCGCGGGTGCGACGAAGGCGGCCACGACCGAGGACGCCCGTCGGGCCGTGGGCGCCGGCGCGGGCGTTCCCGCGACGATCCGGGTCGAGCCGCCGCGGAACGTGTCCGGCGACACGATCACCGTCCACCAGGGCGGTCTCGAGGTCGTCAACGCGACCAACGTCGACGTGCGCCAGGGCGGCATCGGTCGTGCCAGCGCCACCGACATCGCCGTCACGCAAGGTGGGATCGGCGCCGCCCGGGCCGACCGCGTCTCGGTCGAGCTCGGGGGGATCGGCGCCGCGTTGACCGGCGACCTGACGATCACCCAGGGCGGCGCCGGGTCCGTCGTCGCCCGCGAGGCACGCGTCGAGCAGTCGGTCATCAGGCTGCTGATCGCGAACGTCGTCCACTTCGAGCGCCCGAGCGGCGTCCTGTTCCTGATCGCGCGCAAGGTCGACGGCAACGTCAAGGCGGTCCTCGACTGGCGCGGTGCGCTCGCGTTTGGGGCCGCGTTCGGGGCCGTGACGGCGCTGTTCCGCCGGCGCCGCCGCTGACGGTCGGTGCCGGTCGCCGCTCAGGGCGGCGAATGCGCTCGGCTATACTCGGCGCCCCGGACCCATCGAGATCCGATCCCGCGCCGTCCACGGACGGCCGACCACCTGGAGCCTTCGACCGCCCGTGATCGACACCTCAGCGAGCGTTCACGCGACGGCCGACGTCGATCCGGATGTCGGCATCGGGTCGGGGACGACGATCGACGCCCGGAGCCGGGTCGCTGCCGGGGCCCGCCTCGGGGCCGACTGCACGATCGGTCGGGACGTCTTCATCGACGCGGGCGTCAGGCTCGGTGACCGGGTCGAGATCCACAACGGCGCGCTGATCTACGAGGGCGTCGATGTCGGCAACGGCGTCTTCATCGGGCCGGGCGCGATCCTGACGAACGACCGCTACCCGCGCGCCGTGACCTCGACCGGGGAGCTGGTGATTGCCGCCGAACGGCCGATCGTCCCGAGCACCCTCTCGGAGGGTTGCACGATCGGGGCCGGGGCCGTGGTCGTGGCCGGCGTCACGATCGGGGCGTGGGCGATGGTCGGGGCGGGCGCGGTCGTGACCCGCGACGTCACGAATCACTCGCTCGTCGTCGGCAGCCCCGCCCACCGGATCGGCTGGGTGTGCGCGTGCGGGGCGCGACTGGTCGACAGCAAGGGCGATCCGATGGCCGCCGAGCCAGGCCGCTACGCCGCCCATCTCGAGCTGATCTGCCCGTCGTGCGGGCGGACGTACGCGTACATCCCGGACGCCGAGACGCTCGAGGAGCGGAGCGGCCCGAAGCCGGTGGCGCCACCCGCCTGATCGCGGCGGGGGTGCCGCACCCTCGTCTGCGAGCACAGCGCTGCCAGTTCGAATAGCCGAATGATTCGAGATCGGCAATATTCGGCTATACGAAACGGTAGCGGGGTGTTGTTCGACTGCCGGCGGGCGGGGGCCTGCGGACGGGCGCGCTCCCTCAGCCGCGCCCCAGCGACGCGTAGCGCAGGCCGGCCGCACGCACCCGGTCGGACGCCAGGATGTCGCGCGTGTCGTACACGAGATCGCCGGCCATCCGCGGCGCGAGCT
>DATNBW010000156.1:0-8890 GCA_035607275.1 Verrucomicrobiia bacterium
TCGCGTAGGTCCACTCCTCGCCGACCGAGAACAGGGCGGTCGTCCGGTTGAAGTCCGAGTAGATCGTCGTCCCGTGGCCGGGCCCCTCCGACGACCCGGCACCGTCCGACGCGAAGGTGAACGTCCCGAACATGTAGTGCATGTCCTGGCCGCCGTCGAACGGCTCGCCATCGGACGGCTTTCCCCTGGTCAGGCGCGGCGCGAGCTTCTCGGGCGGCCCGCCCTCGCAGTGGACGAGCCAGATGCCGTCGCCGACCTCCTCGTACTGGACCTGGCTGATCCGGATCGTCGTGGGCGCGAGGACCCCCGAGGCGGCCGAGCGGAACGACAGGGTCTGGCCGTACTTGAGCCGGCTGATCTGGGCCGCTGTCAGCCGGACGCCGAAGACGTAGCGGCCCTCCTCGCCGCCGAGCTCGTCGAGCTTCGCCGTCAGCTCGGACGTCGCCTCGGCGGCGGTCTTCGCGTCGCTGAAGACGACCTCCTCCCAGTAGTCGTAGGCGGCCGCGCCGCCGGGGACGGTGTCGTGGACGGTCGCCCGCTTCGTGCCGTACACGAGCCGGAGCCCGGTGAACACCTCGGTCCCGTCCTCGGTCCCGGTCGGGTCGACCGGCGGGAACTCGTCGACCAGGTCGGGCCCATCGTCGGTGATGGAGATGTCCGAGGCGTAGATCGTCGAGTCCGGCGCTGCGTAGAAGACCTCGTCGTCGACGGTGATGAACGCGAACTTGCCCGAGACGCGCACGATGTCCTGGAGCACGCCGAGCGGGTTCGTCGTGTCGTAGCGCTTCTTCGGCAGGCTGACGGTCGCGGCGGCCGAGACGTAGGTATCGGCGAGGTCGGTCGAGGCCCGCGGCGAGCCCGACAGGAATGTGTCGATCAGGGCGTGGACCCGGGCGACGTCGGTCTCGGCCGGCCGGCTCCAGCGATGGATCGGGATCCCCTGCAGGTGCTGGTTGCCGTCGCCGATCAGGACGTCGAACGCGCGCGCGTCGTCGATCGGCATCGAGCCCCGGCTGAGGCCCTTCGAGGCGATCCGGCCGCGAGCGGCCACGGTCGAGCCGATCTTGAACCGGACGACCCGCCGGGCCGGCAGCGTGTAGGCGGCCGCGTCGTCCGCGAAGTCGAAGCCGTAGCTGCCGGCCTCGCCGGCGGCGGCCTGGCCGCCGATCTGCATCGTTGTTCGGTCGACCAGCGCGGTGATGTCGGTCCACGACGACGCGGCGGCATTAGCGGCGAGCTCGAGCGTCCAGGTCATCAGCTGATCCCGAAGCCGACGCCAGTGGCGACGCTCGAGCGCTGGGTCGTCTTGCTCGTGATGTTCCGGGCGGTCACGGTGACCGTGTTGTTGTTGACGTTCGTCAACGCGACCGACATCCGCTTGACGCGGATCGCCTCGGCTGCGGTCAGGCCGGCCGCCCGGGCGGCCGCGGCGGTCGTTGCGCCGGCGGTCACGGTCGCGGTCCGGTCGGCCTCCATCTTGCCGCGGAGCACCTCGAGGGCCTGCTGCTGGCGCGCGGCCGCCTGGGGCAGGTGGTTGGCGAGGACGCCCTGGCGGTTGATGGCGGCCGTCTGGTCCGCGAAGCCGCGGCTTGTCGCGCGCTCGATCTCGGCGGTCGTCGGCGCGATCTCGCCGAGCTTGTCGTCGAGGCGATCGAGGTGGTCGTTGAGGTCCTGGCGGTCCTCGGGTGACAGACCGCCGGTCTTCGGCAGCATCCCGCCCGGCTGCGAGTCGGTGCCGCCCGCCCAGGCGGGGGCGCCGCTCTGGCCAAAGGGCCAGTCGGCCGTCCGGCGCCACTCGTCCCAAGCCTTGCCGAAGTCGGCGAGCGGATCGCCATTGGAGCCAAAGACCTGGTCGTGGATGTCCTTGCCGAGCTGGACGGTCGGCCCCGCGATCTGCGACGCGACCTCGGCGGCCACGCCGACGATGAACACCTTCTGGATGAGGCTGAGCCCCTTGCCGGCGACCCCGGCGGCGCCCGCTCCGCCTGCGGCACCCGCCGCGCCGCCGACGCCCCCGTTGACGACGCCGGCGTTGATGTTGACGACGCCGGCGGTCATCCCGAGGACGCCCTTGATCAGGCCCTTGCCGAGCTCGCCGATCACGTCCTGCACGGCGCCGCCGGTGAACTTGTTGGCCACGAACCCGACGGCCAGGAACTGCTGCAGCCAGGGCGGTGCGTCGAGGAACGCGCCGACGATGAACTTCGCCCCGTCGGCGCCGGCCTTGAGCGCGTTGCCGATCGCCGGCCAATCGAGCTTCTTCGCCCAGGTCACGGTGTCGCGGATCCCGCCCGACAGGGTCACCGCGAAGTCGTGGATGTCGCCCCGGTGGGCGCTGATCCAGGCGACGGCGTCGACCGACAGGTCCGCGAGCACCGGCAGGAGCTCCTGCCCGATCGTGATCGCCGCGTCGTTGACGTTCGCCTCGAGGATCGCCACCTTGCTCGCGGTCGTCTCGAAGCGCTTCGCGGCCTCGTCGGTGGCGGCCTTGTTCTCGGTCCAGCCCTTCGCGCTGTCCTTGAGCGAATCGGTCAGGTTGTCGGTGTTGCCGAGGAGCTTGAGGAGAGCCCTGGTGATCCGGATGTCCGTGAAGCCGAGGGCCTTGAGGGTGGCCAGCTGCTCGGCCTTCGACATCTTGCCGAGCGAGACGATGAACTTTGCGAGGGTCCCGGTCGCGTCCTTGCCGAAGGCCTTCTTGAACTGGCCCGCGGTCTGGCCTGCGATCTTGGCCATGAGCTTCAGCTTCGCGCCGCCGGCGTTGACCGACTTGAAGCTCTCGATCCAGAACTTCTGGATCGAGGTCCCGCCGGCCTCGGCCTCCTCGCCGGTGTTGGCGAGCGCCGCCGCCCAGCCGAGGACCTGCGGGGTCGACGCGTCCATCACGTTCGCGGCGCCGGCGATGTTCTCGGTCATCGACAGGATCTGGCCCTCGGTCGAGGCGCCGTTGTTGCCCAGGTAGACCAGGTCATTGCCGAGGTGCGTGAAGTCCTGTCCGGCGAGCTTGAGCGTCGTCTTCAGATGGCCGAGCGACATCGCCCCGAGCTCGGTCGTCACGTCGTCGGTGGTGACCGCGAGGATCGCGACGGTCTTCGTGAAGTCGGCGATATCGGCCTTGGCCACGCCGAGGGCGCCGGCGGTCGCGGAGATCTCGTTGAGGTTGTTGACCTCGAGCCCGGTGTGCATCGCGAGCGCCCGGTTCGCGTCGAGGATCGCCGAGACGTTGCCGTCGACGGTCTTGCGGACCGAGGCGCTCGAGCTCTCGAAGTCCATCGCGGCCTTGACCGCGTAGCCGATCGCGCCGACCGCGGCCGCGCCGCCGATCACGACGCCGCGCTGGATGTTGCGGCTGATGTTCGAGCCGGCTTTGCCGCTGATCCGGCCGAGCTTGCTGATCTCCTTGTTGACGCCGCGCAGGGTCTTCGTCGCGCTGACGTCCTTGCCGGTGACGAGCAGCGCGAGCTCGCGCTGGATCCGGCTGCTCATGGCTCGACGTCCGGAGACTCGAGCTCATCGTCGCCGTCGAGCTCGAGCAGGTCGCGCAGCGCCGCCTGGTACTTCACAGCCGACCGGAGCCGCTCGACCCGGCGCTTGTTGAAGTTGCGGGACTCCTTCTGGTGGCGCTTCGGGTCCTCGATCAGGTCGATCTCGGCCGACTCGCGGATCAGCTCGAACGGCTCGGTCGCCGCAGTCGCCAGGCGCTCGACGTACAGGCGGTGCATCGCCGCCTCGACATCGGCGGGTCGAGCCGACCACAGCCAGTCACGGCTCCGGCCGAGTTCGACCACGATCAGGTACTCGTAGAGCTCGGCGGCTCCGGCGTCGTCGGGATGGGGGATCCGCTCTCCGGTGAGCCAGCGGGCGAGGGCCCGCCGGATGCGTTTGGGAGTGGGTCCTCGGCGAAGGCCTCGTCGAGCAGGCCGACGACGTCGTCGCTGCCCATGAACAGCGTGACGGTCGCCTCGTCGAGGCGCGCGACCTGGTCGGCGTCGACCGGCCGCGGCGTGCCGTCCGGCAGCACGAGGTTCCAGCTCTTCACGCCGAGCTGGATCGCGGCCATCTTGAACGCCTCGACGCCCTGGGTTCGGAGCGCGCGGCGGATCGCGCCGAGCTCGCCGTAGCCGTAGCGGATGACGACGTTCGCGCTGTCGGCCTCGTGGGGCGCCTGGCCGTTGACGAGCGGGCAGCGGCACGGCCCCAGAGAGACCGGCCGCGTCGCGCTCGGATCCACGTAGTTGGTCACGCGGGTTACGGGGTCAGGTCCGCGATGCCGTTGAGGACCGACCAGCCCGCCTGGGCGGTGAGGGTCGCGTCCGACGCGGTCTCGCCCGACACGTCGTAGACGCGCTCGCCGTCGACGTCGCTGATGTCGACCTTGAGCTCGCCGACCCGCATGTCGAGGTGGGCCGTCTTCGTGCCCGACCCGGGCGTCGTGATCCGCCAGCGGCGCTCGCCGAGGACCGAGCCCGCGGCCGCCCAGATGTTGTGGATGTTCGTCTCGGTCGTGGAGGTGATCCGGAGCTTGGCGCTGACCTCGCCGACCGTCTTCGCGCTGAAGCCGTAGCCGGTCGGGATGTCGCCGGTCCCGCCGTACGCCCGGAAGGTCAGGTAGCGCCGGGTCGTGATCGAGAACGCCTTGAGGGTCGCCGCGATCTCGGACAGCGAGGCGAACGCCGTCGAGACGGGCCCGTCCTTGAACAGCGAGTTCTGGCCTTGGAGGGTCTCGATCGCGGTCGAGTCGAGCGATGCCGTGACCGCGGCGGCGACGCGGTTGAGGCACTTGCACGTGGCCTGGAACGTCCACGGGTGGGCGCCCGGCGCGTCGAGGTCGCTGAAGCCGAGGGTGAGCTCGTCGATCAGGACGCCGACGCCCTCCCACTGGTCCTGGCTCGTCTCGGAGCCGGTCTCGACGGTGTACGGGACGAGGGTCGGCGCGCCCTTCTCGAGTAGGTACACCCAGGTGAACGGCGGGATGGCCACGGTTCCGCCCGTGCCGCCGACGGTCACGTTGACCGGGATCGTGAAGGTGCTCGCGCCGGTGACGGTCGCGAGCCGCGTGCCGTTGATCGTCGGCGTGCTGCCGGAGTGGCCGGCGATGATCACCTGGACCACGTCGCCCACGGTCAGGCCGTGCGGTGCCGTGGTTGTGATCACGGTCGGATTGGCGACGCTCGAGCTGGTGATGGCGACGGTCGTCGCGCTCGGCACGACGCCGCCGGCGTAGTGCATCTCGAACAGGTGCATCGCCTGCTCGTAGGTGAGCTCGCCGTTGAGCGGCAGGCTGCCGCCGCGGACGCCGTGGTAGCCGCGCGCCGCGTGGTTCTTCTCGTTGGTCCCGTAGTCCTCGGTCGGGTACTGGGTGGCCCGGTCGAGCTCGATGATCGGAGCCTCGGTGACGGGCAGGATCGTGATCGCGGGCACGCTCGCCCCGGGCACCGCGAACGTGCCCGCCTGTGGGGCGATCTGCGCCTTGTCATAGACCTGTTCGGCCACGGCTCAGCCCTCCGGCTCGGTCGCCGGCGCGTCCGGCTCGGGGGTGGTGGGTGGATCCTCGGTGGCCGGCGCGTCCGGCTCGGGCACCTCGTCGCTGAAGTGCCCCGATGCAACGAGCTCGGCCACGATCTCGGCGACGTGCGCCGCGTCCGGATCCCGCGGATCCGGACGGCTGAAGAGCGGGCTGTCGGGATCCTCGCGGTCGATCGGCTGGCCGATCTCATTCGCGACCGGCCGCAGCCGCTCGATGTAGGCCAGGCGGGCGAGGTCGTTCTCGGTCAGGTCGTGCGGCGGGGCATTCCGCGCGGAACGCCCGTCGCCGACGTAGGCGAGGACCACCCGGCTCGAGTGCGCGGCGATCGCGACCGGCTCCGGGCCCGTGGCCTCCGCGGTGACCTTCTTCGACGGCATGGCGCTCTCCTATCGGGGCTGGGGTGAGCCGGGGACGTTGACCTTCACCTCGAGGCCGAACGGCCAGGTGAGGTACCAGGCCTCGGAATCGGGCGGCCACTCGGCGCTCTGCAGCCCGGGTCCCTCGGTCAGGACGACCGACTGCAGGACCGGCGACGCCTCGTAGGCCTTGCTCCGGGCGGTGAACGCGTCGAACAGGCGGGCGAAGATCTGCATCAGCAGGACGAGTCCCTCGCCGGGCGCGACGTCGCGCGGGCAGAAGATCGTGCCGGCGGCGTCGAACGTGAAGCGGTTCATCCCGCCGACGATCACCGACCAGGCGCCGGGCAGGAGCAGGATCGTCGGCGACGTCGGCGGGTCGTCGGAGATCGGCACGACGATCGGGCTCTGGGCCGTCCCGATGTTGGTCCCGTAGACGACGTCGACCTGCGACACGTCGGCGCACACGCGCGACAGGGCCTCGAAGATCAGGGGCAGGTCGAAGCTCGCGGCGGGCATCTAGTGGATCCCCTCGAGCAGCTTGTCCATCGCGGCCTTCGTCGCGTCGTCCTTGGTCGCCTCGAACGCCGGCGTCGTCAGCGGCCGGGCGGCCATGCCCGGGTGCGACACGGGGCCGCGAGCGAAGAACGCGTCGGTCCAGTTGCCGCTCGAGGCCGCCCGGTCGCGCTTGTTGAGGTTCGACAGGATCCCGGCGCCGCCACTCGTCGGGGCGATCTCGTGGGTGTCCGCGCCGCCCTCGAAGATGTTGTGGAGCGGCGAGGTCGGCCCGACCTGGGTCTTGATCCCGCCGCGCGTCGAGCTCCGCGTCGCGATCTGCTGGAAGGTCTTCGGGTACTTGCCGCTCCGGGCCCGCGCGCGGAGGTCGGTCCGCATGACCGCGGCACCGGCCCGGGTCGCCCGGCGCGTCCGGTTGACGAGCTCGGTGCCGGACAGGCTGTCGAGCAGCTTCGCGATCTCGCGATCGCCGCGGAGGCTGACCTTGAGCGCGGTCACAGGTCGCACCAGAAGCGCTGCGACATGCTCTTGGACAGGTCGTACACCGAGCGCGGCAGGAGGTTCGGGCCCATCGGCCGGCCGAGGTCCCCGCCCTGGCCGAGCGGGCTGCCCGCGAACGTCGGGTCGGCCGCGAGTGCCTGGCGGGCGAGGTCGATCGACGCGTTCTTCGCCCGGCGCGGGATCCGCGGCCACTGGAAGGCGCCGGTGAGCTCGATGCCGGCGCCGACCTTCGGCCAGTAGCGCTGGGTCCCGGTGCCGGTCATCACGACGTGGTCGTAGGGCTCGCCCGAGCGCAGGTTGTGGACGTTGCCGGCGTCCGCCCAGTACTCGAGCCGGACGTCGGCGAGGTCGAGGTCCGCGAAGTCGGCGAAGGCGTTGAGCCGGAACCGGGCGCTCGTCAGCTCGATGATCCCCGAGTGGACGTGGAGCACGCCCGAGCCGTCGCCGTCGAAGAGCCGGACCTCGTCGGCGCCCGACGCCGGCGAGCGGAAGAACGACATCTTCAGCTCGTCCTCGAGGCGGTCCGTCGAATCGGCCAGGGCGTCCTCGATCCGGGCCACGAGGCGGGTCTCGCGCTCGGTCAGCGGCCGGCCGACCCGGAGGAGAAAGTCGTCGAGGTTGGCGTACGTCGTCGGCGCCGCGTCGCTCCAGGGATCGCTGTACTCCGAGAACAGCGTCGCGCCCGGGTCCGCGCTGCTGTACCGGCTCCGGTACCACGAGCTCGAGGTCCCGGTCGGGTCGTGGATCTCGTAGCTGAACTTGGCGCTGACGATCGGCTCGGTGTCGATCTCGACGTACGTGCCGTCCTCGCTCGGGGCGCGCTCGAGCCGGATGAGCGCACCCGCACCGTAGTCGCGCAGGTGGTCATCGGGGCTGAGGTCGGTGACGCGGACGAGGATGCCCATCGGCTCAGGGCAGCGGCGAGTAGTAGAAGATCGCCCGCCCGGTGGCCGAGTTGACCGCGTTGCCGGCGAGCGTGAACGTCAGGGTCTCGTCGCCGTCGACGACCGGGGCGATCGCCGTGCCGCTGTAGAGGAGCGGCCGCGATTCGGTGTTCACCGTGTCGCGGTCGACGCCGAGGCCCTGGAGACGGTCTGCCCCTTCGTCGTCGACGAGGGTGATGTCGTAGTTGTCGGTCGGCGCGACCGCGCCCGGGTTCGTCGTGAGCGCGAGCAGCCGGCCCTCGAACTTCGGCAGGGCCGTCGCGGGGACGGTCGCCGCCGCGGCGTCGGCGACCCAGTCGACCTGGATCCGCCGAACGGCGCCCTGCGTGAAGTGGCCGATGGTGACCGAGCCGGCCACGGTCAGGCTTCCTTGGCCCAGGTCCCGAGGACGGACTCGATGACCCAGCCGTCGACGCCGTCGCAGTAGATCCGCGCGTAGTCGCCGAGGCGGTCTGTCGCGCCCGTGTTGATCAGGTCCTTGTTGTCGACCGAGGTGAGGCCGTTGCCCCGGATGTGATCCGCGGCCGCGGGGCTGATCGACAGGCCGGTGCCCGAGCTGAGCGCGCCGGTCTCGAAGTCGTACCAGACGCCCTTCGTGGTCGCGTCGGCCGCCGGGAGGGTGAACACCGCGTCGACCGCGCCGACGAACTTCTGCCCGGTCTGGTCGGCGGTCAGGGCCTGCGAGGCGGCTGCCAGGTTGACGGTCCGGCGGTGGCCCATGCCCGTGGTCGCGACCTCGGCGACGACGTTCCCGGACGAATCGAGGAACTGCAGGTTGCCCGCGACCCAGCGGGTCTTGACGCTCGTGACTGGCATCGATCGCTCTCCATACGCTGCGTGCGTTTCATGCCGTGGTTCGGCTGGGAAGGTGAGCGACCCGGGCGCCCGAAGGAGGGGAGCGCCCGGGTCGCGTCAGGGCTAGACGATGGCCGTCGGCTTGGTCTGGCCGGGGATCTTGCTCTCGCAGATCGCGACGATCCCGCCGAGGACCGGCGAGTTGACCGACTCGACCGCCTTGAGCCGGATGTAGCCATAGCCGGACGCTGCGA
>DATNBW010000177.1:0-24202 GCA_035607275.1 Verrucomicrobiia bacterium
GCCACGGCCGGAGGCCGTCGACGGCGGACATCGGTCGCGTCAGCATCAGCCCTTCGACGAACCGAGCGTCAGGCCCCTGATGAACTGCTTCTGGAGGACGAGGTAGACGAGGATCGTCGGGATCGCGGCGAGGAGGGCGCCGGCCGCGAGGAGGTTCGTGTTCGTGAAGAACTGGCCCTGGAGGTTGTTCAGGGCCGAGGTGATCGGGCGCTTGTCGCCGTGGTTCATCAGGAGGAGTGCCCAGAAGAAGTCGTTGTAGACGAACGTGAACTCGAGCGTCGCGAGGGCGGCGAGCGCCGGCCGGCAGAGGGGCAGGATGACGCTCCGATAGATCCGCCAGACCGAGGCGCCGTCCGCGAGGGCCGCCTCGGTGAGCTCGCGCGACAGGGTCTTCATGTAGTTGCTCAGGACGAACACGCAGAACCCGGTCTGGAAGACGATGTTGATCAGGATCACGCCGAGGAACTGGTCGTACAGCAGCTTGCCGTTGTCGTTGGGCGGGAAGGGCAGGAACTGGTACAGCCAGTAGAGCGGGATGATGATCACCTGCGCGGGTAGGAGGTTCCCCGCCGTGAAGATCATCAGCGCGACCAGGTTGAACCGCCAGCTGAACCGGGTGACCGCGAACGCGACCATCGACGCGACGAACAGGGTCACGATCACCGCCGGGACCGCGATGATCAGCGAGTTCAGGTAGAACATCGGGAACTGGCCCTTGGTCCAGGCGCCGAAGAAGTTGTCGAGGTTCAGGCTCGTCGGCCACGAGATGTAGCCGTTCTTGAGCGTGTCGGCATACGGCCGCAGGGCCGTGTAGACCGCCCAGAGAAGCGGGAACAGCCAGGTCACGGCCATGACCGTCAGGAACGCGTAGAGGGCGATCCGCCGCGGCCGGCGAGGGCGCCGGGCGGCACGCGCTCCGACCGCCTCCTCGACCACGGCGTGGCCGACCGCGGTCATGTCCGCGGCTCGCGCATCGTCCGGGCCAGGAACGTGATGATCGGGACGAGCGAGATCAACAGGAGCACGACCGCGATCGCCGACGCGAAGCCGACCCGGTTGGACTCGCTGATGCCGTTGTTCGTGATCAGCGTGGACAGCAGCTCGAGGCCGTTCTTGCCGCGGTTGATGATGTAGACGATGTCGAACGCCCGGAGGGCCTCGATCACCGTGATCACCACGATGACGATGTTGATCGGGGCCATCACCGGGAAGACGACCCGGAAGAAGATCTGGCGCTCGTTGGCGCCATCGACCTTGGCGGCCTCCCGGAGGCCCGGATCGACGCTCTTCAATCCGGCCAGGTAGATGACCATGATGTAGCCGACGTGGCGCCAGCTCGTCGCGACGAGGGCGGCCCACAGGTTCAGGCTCGGGTTCCCGTACCAGTCGATCAGGTTGTCGTTGTGCGTCCGGCCGAGGACGTTGTTGATGAACCCCTGCTCCGGCGCGTACTGGAGCGTCCAGATGATGCCGATGACCGCGAGCGACAGGACGACCGGCATGTAGAACACCGTCTGGTAGATGCGCGATCCGCGGATCTCGCGATCGAGCAGGGCGGCGAACAGGATCCCGATCGGGGTCGCGATGAACATCAGGAACGCGAGCCAGATGAGGTTGTGCTGGAGCGCCGGCCAGAAGAACGGGTAGGCCGTGAACAGCGACTCGTAGTTCTTCGTCCCGATGATGTTCTTCTCGGTGATCGCGCCGATCCCGTTCCAGTTCGTGAACGAGAACCCGACCGAGACCAGCGTCGGGCCCCAGATCATGATCAAGTCGAAGATCAGCGGGATGCCGACCATCAGGCCGAGGGTCAGCTTGTCGCGGCGGGTCAGCAGGGTGTACCGGCGACGCAGCTTCTTGACGGGGCCGGACACGACGACCCCCGACGTCCCGGCCTGGGGGCCGGGCGCATCGGGGGCGCCGCCGGGGAGGAGGTCCGCCATGTTGGGGGATCAGTCGATGGCTCGGCCCGGAGGCCGGCCGCCGGCTACAGGGTGTCCCAGAAGTCCTGGATCTTCTTCTGGAGCGCAGCGATGTCCTGGTTGGGGTCCTGGAGGAACTGGAGCAGGAAGGCCTGCATCCCGTTCGGTCCGGCGAAGTTCGGGTTCGTGTCGCGGTCGAGGAACTGGGTGATCCGCTGGGCGGCGCCGATGACCTCGGCCGCCTTCTTCTGGAGGGGCGTGTAGCCGCTCGTGTCGGCGTCCTTGGCCGCGGCGATGTTGCTCTTGTCGGCGGTCACCCACGCGACCTGGGTTGCCGGCTGGGCGAGGTGCTCGAGGAAGGCCTTGGCCCCGGCGAGATTCTTCGGTGCCTTGCTGAGGGCGAAGCCGTCGATCGGGGCGTCGAGCGCCTTCTCGGCGTCGTACTGCGTCCCGAAGTCCGGATAGGGGAAGAAGTCGAGGTCGTCGAGATCGGCCTGGCCGGCCTCCTGGAACTGCTGCGACGTGAACATCCCGTGGAAGTACATCGCGGCCTTCTTCTGGACCAGCGTCGCGGACGCGTCCTGCCAGATCCGGCCGGCCGCTCCCTCCTGGTGGAAGGGCAGGATCTCCTTGAAGGTCTCGAAGACGGTCTTGACCTTCGGGTCGGTCCATTTCTCCTTGCCGGCCATCAGGTTGACGTGGAAGTCGTAGCCGTTCAGCCGGAGGTTCAGGATGTCGAACGTGCCCATCGCGGGCCAGCCGTCCTTGTCGCCGAAGGCGAACGGGATCAGCCCGTCACCCTTGATCTTGGCGGCGAGGGTCTTGAGCTCGTCGAAGGTCTTCGGGATCGCGTAGCCCTTGTCCGCGAAGACGCTCTTGCGGTAGAAGACCGCCCACGGATAGAGGTAGATCGGGACGAAGTACTGCTTCCCGTCGTCGCCGCTCGACCCGACCTTGAACGCATCGCTGAAATGGGTTCCGATCGTGCCCCACAGATCGCTGATGTCGGTCGCGAGGCCCTGGGCGGCGAAGAACCGCATCCGGTACCCGGAGAACCAGGTCCAGACGTCGTCCGGTGTGCCCTGCAGGTATGAGCTGATCTGGTCCTGGAACGTGCCGTGGTCGACGGTGTTGATCTTGACCGTGATGCCGGTCTTGGCCGTGAACGAGTCGGCCGCGGCCTGCATCGCCTTCTTCGGCACCGCATCCGAGTAGTTCGAGCCGAGGGTGACCTCACCGGTCGCGCTCGGCGCGACGCCGGTCGACGCGGGCGGCGTGGAAGGCGCCGCCTGCGACGCGGTGCCGCCGGTGCTCGGCGCCGTCGTCGCGCCGGGCCCGCAGGCCGCCAGCAGGCTCGGGACCGAGGCAAGGCCGGCGATCCCGGCCATGCCGCCGAGCACCCGCCGACGGGTGACGAGAGGGTTGCTCGGGGACGGCTCGTCCGGCGAGCGTGGCGCCTCGGGGTTCGCCATGATCTCCTCCTCTGACCTGTCCCCTCGAGGGACGATGCTTCCCGGTGCGAACGACATGCGAACAAACTGCGACAGGATCGCACGGATTGTCGATCGGGTGGCGTCCACTGTCAACCCTCGTTGTGCGAATTCGTGTGCGATCTCGTTGACTTGTGGGGCGAAGTGACGCAATCTTGGATTCTCACCACGGAGCAGAGGGAGACGACGGCGTGATGATCGGACGCCGCACCCTGCCGGTCGGCCACAGGGCCTGAATGCTCGCCCGCCAGCGCCAGACGCTGATCCTCGCCCGGGTCCGCGAGGATGGCGGCGTCCGTGTCGCCGATCTCGCCCGCGAGCTCGGCGTGTCGGACATGACCGTCCGGCGCGACCTCGAGATCCTCGACAACCGGGGCCTGATCGAGAAGGTCCACGGCGGGGCGACGGCACTCCCCGGCAGCGCATTGTTCGAGCCCGGCTTCGCGGCCAAGTCGGGCCTCCAGGAGTCGGAGAAGGAGGCGATCGCGGACGCCGCCTTTGGCCTCGTCGTACCCGGGACGGCGATCGGGATCTCGGCCGGCACGACCACCTACGCGCTGGCTCGGCGCCTGGTCGACGTGGCCGGCCTGACCGTGGTCACGAACTCCGTGCCGGTCGCGGACGTCCTGCATCGCGCCGGCCGGATCGACCAGACGATCATCCTGACCGGCGGCGTCCGGACCCCGTCGGACGCATTGGTCGGGCCCTTTGCAGTCGCGGCCCTTCGGACGATCCATCTCGACCAGGTCTTCCTCGGCGTGCACGGCATGGACCCGCGCTCGGGGTTCACGACGCCCAACGTCCTCGAGGCGGACACCGACCGGGCGCTCGCCGCGGCGGGCCGGCGGCTGATCGTCGTGGCCGACTCCAGCAAGTGGGGCGTCATCGGGATCAGCTCGATCGCCCGGCTCGACGAGGCGGACACCCTCGTCACCGATTCGGGTCTCGAGCGGGCCGCCCGCGAGATCGCGACCGAACAGGTCCGCGAGCTGCTGATCGCCCGGTTGTCCGAGGCGGCGAGCGGCGACGGCGACGATCGAGACCGAGCGGCGGGCTCGGCCGACGACGCCGAGGTCGCGGTCGAGTCCTCGCGTTGACCACGCGCGACTCGACGAGGCCGTCCACACCGGCCGCTCCGTCGCCGGCCGAGCGGCTCGAGCTGCTCGCGGGCGAGCCGCACCGGCGCTACAACCCGCTGCTCGACGAGTGGGTCCTCGTCTCGACCGAGCGGACCCGGCGGCCGTGGCAGGGTCACCGCGAGCGAGCCGCCGGCGGGGACGAGGTCCTGAGCTACGACCCGACGTGCTATCTCTGCCCGGGCAACCGCCGGGCGAACGGCGAGGTCAACCCCGACTACCCGGCGACGTTCGTGTTCACCAACGACTTCGCCGCCCTGCGGCCCGACGCCAGGCCGGCGACGCTCGAGGAGGGCCTTCTGCGGGCCGAGGTCGAGCCCGGGACGTGCCGGGTGATCTGCTTCGCCCGGCGCCACGATCTGCGCCTCGCGGCGATGGACCAGCCGGACGTCCGGCGGGTCATCGACCTGTGGGCCGATCAGACCGCCGAGCTCGGCGAGCGCTACCAATGGGTCCAGGTGTTCGAGAACCGGGGCGAGACGATGGGTGCGTCGAACCCCCATCCCCACGGCCAGATCTGGGCCGGGACGGCGCTGCCCCATGACGCCGCCCGCGAGGATCGCTCGCAGCGTGCCCACGCCGCCGCCCATGGCCGGCCGATGCTCCTCGACTACGTCGACCAGGAGACCGGTGGCCCGCGCGTCGTCGTCGAGAATGAGGACTGGCTCGTCGTCGTCCCGTTCTGGGCGGCGTGGCCGTACGAGACGCTCCTGATCGCCAAGGCTGCGACCCCTCGCCTGCCGGACCTCGACGGCCCGCGGCGGGACAGCCTGGCCGCGATCCTCATCCGGCTGCTCGGCGCCTACGACCGCCTGTTCGATCTTGCGTTCCCGTACTCGATGGGCTGGCACCAGGCGCCGTTCCGCGGCGAGGACGAAGCCCACTGGCAGGTCCATGCCCATTTCTTTCCGCCGCTGCTGAGTGCCTCGGTTCGCAAGTTCATGGTCGGCTACGAGCTCCTCGCCGAGACGCAGCGGGACCTGACCGCCGAGGACGCGGCGGAGCGGCTGCGGGCCGTGCTCGGGTAGGCGAGCCGCGGCTTGACCGCGAATGGTACGGTCTTTGTCGACAAGACCGTATCAATCGAGCGGATGGACGACGTCAGGCCGCGCACCCTCATCTACGAATCGGTCCTCGAGGCGCTGAAGCGCGACCTGCTCGCCGGCTCGCTCCGAGCGGGCGATCGGCTGCCGACCGTGTCGGCGATGGCCGATCGGATGGGCGTGGCCCGGGCGTCGGTCCGTGAGGCGTACCGCGTCCTCCAGAACATGGGCCTGCTCGAGGTGACCCAGGGCCGCGGGACGTTCGTGGCCGCGCTGCCGGCCGACGGTTCGGCGGTCCTCCGCCAGTTCCAGCTCGCCGACGGCCAGACCCTCGCCCACCTGTTCGAGGCGCGTCTCGTCCTCGAGCCGGCGATCGCCGCTTTCGCGGCCCAGCGCGCTTCCCGATCGGAGGCGGAGGCCATCGTCGACACCGCCCGCGAGCAGGGCCGTCTCCAGCGCGAGGGTCTCGACTTCCTCGAGCCCGACATCCGCTTCCACGAGCTGCTCCTGACCGCGGCCCACAACCCGGTCGTGGGGCGGATGGTCTCGGCCGTGAACGAGCTCCTGATCGACAGCCGGCGTCGCACGATGCGGATCCCGGGCGCCGCCGACAAGGCGACGAGCTACCACCTGCTGATCGCGTTCGCGGTTCGCGACCGGGATCGGGACCAGGCCCGCATGGTCATGGAGCAGCACGTCCGCGACGTCGCCCGGGACGCCGGCGCGGTCCCGGCGGCGCCCGACCGATGAAGGCGCTCGTGTTCCGCGGGCCCGGCTCGATGCCCCTCGAGGATCGGCCCGACCCGCAACCCGGGCCCGGCGAGGCCGTTGTCGCGATCCGCGCGTCGGGCATCTGCGGCTCGGACGTGCACGGTTTCGGCGGCGCGACCGGCCGGCGCCGGGTCGGCGTCGTGATGGGCCACGAGGCGGCCGGAGACGTGATCGAGACGGGCTCCGGCGTCACGTCGGTCGGGACCGGCGATCGGGTCGTCCTGCGCTCGATCCTGGCGTGCGGGTCGTGCGATCGCTGCCGCCACGGCCAGCTGAACATCTGCCTTGCCCGGCAGGGGATGGGCATGCACTTCGACGGGGCGTATGCCGAGCGGATCGTCGTCCCGGAATCGCTCCTGGTCGGGCTTCCCGACACGTTGAGCTACGAGGTCGGCGCGATGGTCGAGCCGCTCGCCGTCGCGATGCACGCGGTGAACATCACGCCGTTCTCGCTGATGGACTTCGTGGTGATCGTCGGGGCCGGCCCGATCGGGCTGCTGACCCTGCTCGCGGCCCGCCAGCGCGGCGCCGGCTCGATCATCGTCACCGACCGCGATCCGCACCGGCTCGGCGTGGCACGCCTCCTCGGCGCCGACCAGGCCATCGATGTCGGCCGAACCGATCCGGTCGAAGCCGTCGCGGCCGGGACCCACGGACGCGGCGCCGACGCCGTCTTCGAGGCGGTCGGCATCGCGGCCACCGTCGCCCAGTCGATCGCCGTCGCGCGGCCCGGCGGCCAGGTGACCTGGATCGGCAACTCGGCCCCGGACGTCGAGGTGCCGATGCAGCAGCTCGTCACCCGCGAGCTGACGGTCCGCGGCGCGTACGGCTTCGTCGACGAGTTCGAGCAGGCCGCCGACGCGCTCGCCGCCGGCTGGATCGACGCCCGCCCCCTGATCGAGTGCGTCGCCTCGCTCGAGGAAGGCGAGGAGATCTTCCGTCAGCTCGCGGCCGGCAGCCTGTCGGCGGTCAAGGTCGTGCTTGCCCCGACGGCGGATCGATGACCCGTTCGGGGTCGCGGGCGGGGTCGCGTTCGCGGGCGGGTTCTCGGGCGGTCCGCCGTCCCGATGATCCGCTCCGGTTCGCGATCCTCGGACCCGGGCTGGCCGGCGCGGTCCATGCCGCGGCGCTCGCCCGGATCCCGGACGCCCACCTCGCGGTCGTCGCCGGCTCGACGCCCGGCTCAGCGGGCGCCGCGCGCCTGGCTGCCGCGCACGGCGCGCGGCCGGTCGACGGTCTCGCCGACGTGCTCGCCGACGCGTCGCTCGACGCCGTGATCGTGTGCACGCCGCACCCGCTCCATGCCGGCCAGGCGATCGCCGCCGCGCGGGCCGGGCTCCACGTGATCGTGGAGAAGCCGATGGCCCTGACCGTCGCCGATTGCAGCGCCATGATCGAGGCGGCCGACGCCGCGAACGTCGTCCTGTCGGTCATCAGCCAGCGCCGTTGGTATCCGGCGGCCCGGCGGGTGAAGGCCGCCATCGACGACGGACGAATCGGCGCACCCGGGCTGGCCACGGTCGAGGTGCTCGGCTGGCGGGGCCCCGAGTACTACGAGATGAGTGCGTGGCGCGGGACACGGGACGGCGAGGGTGGCGGCGTGCTCGTCAACCAGGCCGTCCACCAGCTCGACCTCGCCAGCTGGTTTCTCGGCCCGGCGCTCGAGGTCGACGGCTGGACGGCCAACCTGAACCATCCCGGGATCGAGGTCGAGGATACGGCGGTGGCCATCGTGCGGTTCGCGAGCGGGGCGCTCGCCTCGGTCGTGACGAGCAACTCCCAGCGGCCCGGGCTCCATGCCCGGGTCCACGTCCACGGCCGGAACGGCGGGTCGGTCGGCGTCGAGACGGACCGCGGCTCGTCGTTCGTCGCGGGGGTGACGCTGCCCAGCGAGCCCCGCAACGATCTGTGGACGATTCCGGGCGAGGAGGGTCGGCCGGAAGCCTGGGCCGAGGAGGACCGGGCGGCGCTCTCCGGGGTCGACATCGCGACCCACCATCACGAGCTCCAGCTGCGCGACGTCGTCGGCGCGATCCGCGAGGGTCGCCGGCCGGCGGTCGACGGGGCGGACGGCCGCGCGACCGTCGCCCTGATGGCCGCGATCGACGAGGCGTCGAGGACCGGCGGGCGGGTCCGGCTCGGAGCAGACGGGACGACGTCATGAGCCGGTTCCTCGTCCTCTCCCATCCGCTCCGCCCGGACGCGCCGGTCTGGCCGGGCAACCCGCCCGCGGCGGCGGTCGAGCTCGTCGACTCGATCGCGCGCGGCGACGACGACAACGCGGCGGCGCTCCATCTCTTCGCTCACTCGGGAACCCACGCCGATACGCCCTGGCATTTCAACCCGGACGGACCCGCCGCCTGGCAGCTCCCGATCGAGGCCTTCGTGTTCGACGCGCCGCGCCTGATCGAGGTGGTCGCCGGGCAGGGGACGATGATCCGGCGCGCCGCCCTGGAGGCTCATGCCGGCGCGATCGACGGCGCCGACCTGGTGATGATCCGGACGGGCTGGTCCGACCTTCGCTCGAGCGATCCCGAGCGTTACGCCGGCGACGGCCCGTTCCTGGAGCCCGACGCGGCCCGCTGGCTGATCGACGAGCACCCTCGCCTCCGGGCGATCGCGACCGACGCCATCTCGATCGGAGCGCCGCTCCATCGCGAGATCGCGGTCGAGACCCACCACGTCCTGACCGGCGTCGGCCGGACCGACGGACGGTTCGTCCTGATCTACGAGGACGTCGGACTCGTGCCCGAGGCGGCGAATGCGATCCGCGTCTTCGCGTGGCCGCTGTTCGTCGACGGCGCCGACGGCAGCCCCGTCACGTTCGTTGCGGAGCTGCCGGACCGCGCCTGAGCGGGATCAGCGTCGCCGGGCGCCTACGGCCGTCCGGCGCCGACCTGGGTCGCGGACGCGGTCCGCACGAACAGCGGCCGCGTCCAGATCCGGGCATTCACGATGGCGATTCCGCCGATGACGAGGATCGCCCCGAGGAGCGTGCTCGGCGCGATCGGCTCGGCGAGGACGAGCGCCCCGAGGGCGATGCCGTAGACGGGCAGGAGGTAGGCAACCATCGAGGTCCGCGTCGCGCCCCAGTGCTGGAGGATCCGGAAGTAGCTGAGGTACGCGACGCCCGAGCCGAGCAGGCCCAGCCAGACGACCGCGAAGATCGCCTCCGGCTGCCACGCCACCGCCAGCGGCTGCTCGGTCGCGAACGCCAGGGTGCCGGTCACGAGGAGGCCGAAGAAGACCTGGAACAGCGCCGGGATCATCGGCCGGAGCCCGTGGACGTGGGCCTTGGCGTAGACGTTGCCGATCGCGTACGAGACCGTGGCGCCGATCAGGGCAAGCTCGCCGACGGCGTTCGCCGATCCGAGATCGGTCACGTCCAGCCCGACGAGGATCGCCACGCCGACGAACCCGACGACCAGCCCGACCAGGCGGTTGACCGTGACCGTCTCGCCCTTGAGGAAGAGGGCCGCGATGACGATCACGAACAGCGGAACGGCGCTGTTGATCACCGACGCCAGCGACGAATCGATCGACGGGATCTGCTCGGCGAACGTGATCAGCCCGAACGGGATCGCGATGTTGACGACGCCCATGACGAACAGGTGGCCGTACATCCGGGGCTCGCGCGGCAGGGGCTCTCGGGCAATCGCGACGACGCTCGCCAGCAGCACGAAGCCGATCAGCAGGCGGAACATGATCAGCGTGAACGGCTGGAGGCCGTGATCGACCCCGATCTTGATGAACAGATAGCTGCTGCCCCAGAAGAACCCCAGGGCGAGGAAGATCAGCCAGTCGAGACGCGAGCCGCGGGTGGTCATGGGTCCTCGATGATCGCTGCGTTGGTTGGCCTAGTGTACTGTGCCAAGCGGCCGGTGGTTCGAACCGCCTTCGACAGACGGAACACGAGAGCCGGCTCCGCCGTTGCAGGTCGGCGGGTCCGGCTCCTGCGATCATTGCCCCCGATCCGGTCGGATCGCGGCATGATTGGGTCGACGGAATGCGCCCGCCGGCCGGGTCGCCCGAACAGGAGATGCCATGCGGCTCTGGGGCGGACGGTTCGCGGCCGACAGCGACGAGCAGGTCGCGGCCTTCGGGCGATCGATCGACACCGATGCCGACATGGCCCTCGACGACCTCGACGGCTCGGTCGCCCACGTCCGCGGGCTCGGCCGGGCCGGGATCCTGAGCGATGCCGAGGTCACGGCCCTCGTCGACGGGCTCGCCGATCTGCGCCGCGACGTCGAGGCGGGCGAGCTCCCCTGGGATCCGGCGCTCGAGGACGTCCACCTGAACCTCGAGGCCGCGCTGATCGAGCGCCTCGGTCCGGTCGCCGGCAAGCTCCACACCGGGCGGTCCCGCAACGATCAGGTCGCGACGGATCTGCGTCTCTGGACGCGCCGGGCGATCGACCGCCTGGATCGTGCGCTGCTCGGCTTCGAGGATGCGCTCGTCGGCCTGGCCGAACGCGAGGGCGACGCGATCCTGCCGGGCACGACCCACACGCAGCCCGCCCAGCCCGTGCTGCTGGGCCACCACCTCCTCGCGTACGTCGAGATGGCCGAGCGCGACCGCGGCCGGCTCGCGGACGCGCGCCGCCGCCTGAACGTCAGTCCGCTCGGATCGGGGGCGCTCGCGGGCGCCGGCTACCCGCTCGATCGGGAGGCAACGGCAGCCGATCTCGGCTTCGTCGGTGTCACGGCCAATTCGCTCGATGCCGTCGGCGATCGCGACTTCGTCGTCGAGACCCTGGCGGCGGTGGCCCTCGGGATGGTCCATCTCAGCCGCCTCGCCGAGGAGATCGTGTGGTGGTCGAACCCGCGCTTCGGGTTCGTCCGGGTCGCCGACGCGTACTCGACCGGCAGCTCGATGATGCCGAACAAGCGGAACCCCGACCCGGCCGAGCTGATCCGGGGGCGGAGCGCGCGGGCGATCGCGGCCCTGGTCGCGCTGCTCGGGATCCTCAAGGGTCTGCCGCTCGGCTACCAGCGCGACCTCCAGGAGGACAAGCCGCCGCTGTTCGGGGCCGTCGGGCTGTACGAGGCCTCGCTCGGCGTGATCGCCGGGCTCGTCGCGCACCTCGCGATCGATCGTGAGCGGATGGCCGATGCGGCGACCGACGGGTACACGACCGCGACGACCCTCGCAGATGCGCTCGTGCGCCGCGGCGTCCCGTTCCGGTCGGCGCACCACGTCGTCGGCGAGCTCGTCGGACGGGCCGAGCGCGACGGGATCCGCCAGCTCTCCGACGTCCCGCCGGCCACACTCGCCGAGCTTCTTGCCGGCAGCGACGACGAGACCGCTCGCGAGCTGGCCGGTCAGGAGGGCGTTCCGGCCGCACTGCTCTCGCACGCGACGATCGCCGGCTCCCTGGCCGCCGCCGACGTGATCGGCGGGACGGCTCCGACGCGGGTCGCGGCGGCGATCGCGGCGGCTCGCGCACGCCTGGACAGCGAGGCTGGGACGCCCGAGGAATCCCGACCCTAGAGCTCGAGCGTCGTCGCGATCGACACGTCCCGGACGAGGTGCGGATCGCGCGCGAACGCCGTGGCCATGATCAGGTGGAACGATGCCGCCGTCCGGCCATGCGCGGTCTCGATCGTCGGCAACGCGACGTCCGGCAGGGCGCCCTCGAACTCCAGCCGCCGCTCGCCGTCGAAGTCGAGGGCCGGGACGAGCGTCGTCGCCCAGGCCGTGATCGACTCGTCCTTGCCGCTGCGCACCGTCGCCACGAGGTGGACCCGGATCTCGGCCCGGATCTCCTGGAGCTTCCGGGGATGGCCGGTCCGGACCGTGACGTGGCCCCGGAACGGCTCGCCGGCGCAGACCGGCATCGGGTCGAGCGCGATCGCCGCCGTCAGGTCGTCGACGGCCGCGTCGGCTGCCGGGTACAGGGCGAACTCGCCGACGTGGACGACGCCGGCCCGGAGGAGGGCCATCGGCTGGACGATCCGGACGGGCGCCACGATCGCGCTGTCGAAGCCCGGTCGATCGAGCTTGGCCTCCACGGTCCAGTCGACCCGGAGCACGGTCCCGTCCACGCTCGCGGGCCCGAGGCCCGGAACCGGGATCTGGAGGGGCCACGAGCGGGTCTCGCCCTCGGCCAGGTGGAGCGGTCCCGAGAGCTCGACCGGGACTCGGGGAAGCTCGGCCCGCGAGGTCACGGTCCGCGTCGTCGAATGCCCTTGCCCGTCGGAGGTTGTCTCCTCGTGCTGCCACGCCTCGATCCCGACGAGGGTCACGAGGAGCCGCCGGGCGTCGGTGTCGTCGTTCGCGGTCACGGACACCCGGCCGGAGACGAGCCGGCCCGGCAGCAGCCGATCGCGCTCGAGCTCGAGCTCCCAGTCGACGCCGTGGCTCGTGTCGCGCCAGATCGGCATTGGCTCCCCCTCGTCCCGGCGTTGGCGCGGCCGGCCGCGATCCGACCGGGTGGTAGGCCGCGTCGACCCATGATGACCCATCGGCCCGAGGTTTCGTACCATCGAGGCGTCCGATCGACCACTGAGATGCCGATGCCCACGTTCGACACGATCCGCCAGGCCCCGAAAGCGCTCCTCCACGACCACCTCGACGGCGGCCTCCGACCGTCGACCGTGATCGACCTGGCCCGCGAGTTCCACTACGACGCACTGCCGACGACCGACGTGGACGAGCTGTCGGCCTGGTTCCGCCGCGGCGCCGACCGCAAGTCGCTCGAGCTCTACCTCGAGACGTTCGCCCACACGTTCGGGGTCATGCAGGAGCGCGACGCGATCATCCGGGTCGCCGCCGAGTGCGCCGAGGACCTCGCCGCCGACGGCGTCTCGTACGCCGAGGTCCGCTACGCCCCCGAGCTCTCGACGGAACGTGGCATGACCCTCGACGAGGTGGTCGAGGCGAACCTCGAGGGGTTCCGGATCGGGATGGAGCGGGCGGCGACGGCCGGGCACCCGATCGTCATGAAGATGCTCGTGACGGCGATGCGCCAGGCGGCGCGCTCGGTCGAGGTCGCCGAGTGCGCCCTCCGCTGGCGTGACGCCGGCGTCGTCGGCTTCGACGTCGCGGGGCCCGAGAAGGGCTATCCGCCGACGCGCTACCTCGACGCCTTCGACCGGATCCGTCGCGACAACTTCCACATCACGATCCACGCCGGCGAGTCGTTCGGCCTGCCGTCGATCTGGGAGGCCCTCCAGTTCGCCGGGGCAGAGCGGCTCGGCCACGGTGTCCGGATCGTCGACGACATCGCGGTCCGCGACGACGGGTCGGTCGAGCTCGGGCGGCTGGCCGCGTTCGTCCGCGACCGGCGCGTCCCGCTCGAGATGTGCCCGACCTCGAACATCCACACGGGCGCCGCCGCGTCGATGGCCGAGCACCCGATCGACCTCCTCCGCCGGCTGCGGTTCCGGGTCACGCTCAACACCGACAACCGGCTGATGAGCGGCGTCTCGATGTCGTCCGAGTTCGCGGCCCTCGACGCGGCGTTCGGGATCGGCCTCGGCGAGATGGAGTGGCTGACGATCAACGCGATGAAGAGCGCGTTCGCCCCGTTCGACGAGCGGCTGCGCCTGATCAACGAGGTCGTCAAACCCGGGTACGCACGCCTGCGCGCGGCCGAGAGCCGGGTCGTCGGCGCGGCGCCGGGCGGCGGCCGTCCGTGACGAGCGTTGCGGGCGGCGGCGTTGTCCTCCTGCCGGGCGATGCCCGGGTCATCGACCTGGGCGGCTTCGAGGTCCTGGTCCATGCCGAGGGTGCCCAGACCGCCGGCCAGTTCTCGCTGATGGAGACGCGCGATCCCACCGCAGGCGGCGGGCCGCCGCTCCACATCCACCGCGACTGCGCCGAGTCGTTCGTGGTCCTCGCCGGCCGCTATGCGATGTGGCTCGACGATCGCGAGTTCGACTGCCCGGCGGGCTCGTTCGTGTACGTGCCGAAGGACATGCGCCACACGTTCCGGAGCCTCGAGGCCGGCAGCCGGAAGCTCAACCTGTACACGCCCGGCGCCATGGTCGGCTACTTCGACGAGCTGGCCGTGGGGATCGCCGCCGGGATGAGCGAGGCGGATCTCGACGAGCTCGCGGCGCGCCACGCGATGGAGGTCGTCGGACCCGTGCCGGAGGGGTACCTGTAGCGGGGTCGGGCGGCGGCCGTTCGCTCCGGGCGTCGATCGACGGCGGGCTGGGCGGGCGGTTCTGGACGCTGTTCTCCGCCTCGTTCCTGGCGAACCTGTCCGACGGCATCTTCCAGATCGCCCTGCCGCTCCTGGCCGTGAGCGTGACGAAGGAGCCCGGCCTCGTGGCCGGCGTCGCGGTGGCGTCGCGCCTGCCGTGGCTCGTCTTCGCGCTGATCGCCGGCGCGATGGCCGACCGGCTGGACCGGCGCCGGACGATGATCCTCGTCGATGCCGGCCGGGCGATCCTCCTCGGCGGGCTCACGCTCGCCGTGCTCGCCAACGCGGTGACGATCTGGCTGCTGTACGTCGTCGCGTTCGTGCTCGGTTGCTTCGAGACGATGTTCGACACCGCGGCGAGCTCGATGCTGCCGAACGTCGTCGGCACGGACAAGGTCGTGGCCGCGAACAGCCGCCTCAACGCGGTCGAGCTGACGATGAACAACTTCGTGGGGCCGCCGCTCGGGGGCTTCCTCGCGGGGATCGCCATCGCCTCGGCGTTCGGGGCCGCGGCCGCCGGCTACCTCGGGGCCCTGCTCTGCCTCGTGACCCTGACCGGCTCGTTCCGGCCCGTCCGGGTCGGCCCGCCGGCCTCGATCCGCTCGGAGATCGGGGCGGGCCTGACGTACCTCTGGCAGCACCGGCTGCTCCGGACGATGGCGTTCGTCGTCGGCCCGATGAACCTCGCCTCGACCGCGGTGTTCGCGGTCCTCGTGCTGTACGTCGTGGCCCCCGGCCCGCTCGGGCTCGACGGCGTCGGGCTCGGGCTGCTGACGACGGCGATCGCGGTCGGGACGGTGGCCGGAACCCTGCTCGCGAGCCGGATCGAGCGCCTGATCGGGCGGGCCAACCTGTTCGTCGCGTGCATCGCATCGCTGCTCGTGACGGATCTCGTCTGGATCGTCGTCCCGCAGCCGCTCCTGATCGGGCTGATCCTCGCCCTGGCGAGCACGTTCGGCGGGGCATTCAACGTCGTCTTCGGCTCGATCCGCCAGCGGATCGTCCCGAACCATCTGCTCGGCCGGGTGATGGCCAGCTTCCGGGTGATCTCGTGGGGATCGCTCCCGCTCGGGGCGCTCCTCGGCGGGATCATCGGCCAGAGCTTCGGGCTGCCGGCGGTGTTCATCGGCGCGGCGCTGATCCACCTGTGCCTGCTGCCGTCGCGGCTGATCCTGACAAACGCGTTCATGGCCCAGGTCGAGGCCCACGCGGCGGCGAACGCGGACGCGCCGGCGGCCTGACAACGTCGGCTTCGGCCGCCGCGGCGCCGCCGGCGCCATGGGCGTGCGCCAGCACCTCAGACCGCGACTCGGGCATCCTCGGCGCGCAGGACCACCACGTCGAGCGGCTCGGCCCGGCCCTTGAGCGTCAGCGACCGGCGCTCGTCGGCGTCCGCCCGCCCGGCCGCCCGCCACGCCGCGTCGCTGACGAGGAGCTCGCCGGCCTCGGCATCCGAGCCCAGCCGGGCGGCGACGTTGACCGTGTCGCCGAGCGCGGTGAAGTCCAGCCGCTCGTCCGATCCGACCGTCCCGACGAACGCCCGGCCGGTGTGGATGCCGACCCCGACCCGGACGCCGCCGGCAACGAGCTCGCGGTCCATGACCGCCTTGAGGATGGCCTCGCCGGCCTCGACGGCCCGCCGGGCGTGCAGCTCGCCGGTCATCACCGGAATGAACAGGACCATGATCCCGTCGCCGAGGAACTTGTCGATGACCCCGTCGTGGTCGTCGATGGCCCTGGCGGCCCGGTAGTAGAACTGCTGGACGAGGCGCCGGAACTCGCCCGCACTCGTCCGCTCGGCGATCCCGGTCGAGCCGCGGATGTCGGCGAACAGGACGCTGATCTCGATCTCCGCGCCACCCGGGCCTTTCCGGATCTGCCCGAAGCAGACGTTGCAGAGCAGCGGGTTCGACCCCGACGGGCCGTGCTGCATGAACAAGGTGAGGAGCCGCCCGGGGCCGCGGAATGGCGCCGCGCACAGCTTGCAGCGTGGCGACGACGGGATCCGCATCCACCTCCGGCGGAGCTTCGGCAAGCCGGGATCCTCGCCGGTGAGGACCTGCCGCCACATCTCGGTCGTGTCGGGCCGCTCGGAAGGCTGGTCCGGCGCGCGCTCGTCGGTCATGACCCGGACGGTACGCCTCCGGCGCGCGCCGTGCCAGTCGGCCGGCGGCGGACCGAGACCGTCCGCGAACCGCGCCTCAGTCGCTGTGGAAGATCTCGGGCAGGTCGAGCCACCACGTGCCCGGCGGCCGCTCCGGATCGGGCTGCTGCAGCGCGTCGGTCAGCGCCCACCAGCGGCGCGTCTCCGGGTCTTCCGCGAGCGTGGCCATGTCGGCCGCGTGGTCCTCGCCGACGTACTCGTAGTAGGCGAACAGGGTCGTCCCGTGGCGGAAGATCGAGTAGTTGCGGATGTTCGCCCGCTCGATCGCCGCGAGCACGCCGGGCCACGGCGCGGCGTGGAGCGTCTCGTACTCGGCGATCCGCTCCGGTCGGATTCCGATGACCTGGCCGAACCGCCTCATGTCGCCGGGCGGGCCCCGGAGCCGCCGACGCCTGACCCGGCGACCCCGGCATCGGACCCGGCGGCTTCGGCCAGCCACTCCGCCCCGTCCGGGAACCGGTACCGGGCCAGCGACGCCGCGTGCATCTCGGCGCTGTAGCCGGCCAGCGTCGGCAGCCGGTACGAGCCGTCCACGATCGTCACCGGGTCGAGGAAATGCTCGTGGAGGTGGTCGACGTACTCGATCATCCGGCCGTCCAGCCGGCCGCTGATCGCGATGTAGTCGAGCGCCGCGAGGTGCTGGACCAGCTCGCACAGACCGACGCCGCCGGCATGGGGACAGACGGGAACGCCGAATTTCGCCGCGAGGAGGAGGACCGCGACGACTTCGTTCACGCCGCCCAGCCGGCAGGCGTCGATCTGGCAGATGGAGATGGCCTCGGCCTGGAGGAGCTGCTTGAACATCACCCGGTTGTGGACGTGCTCACCGGTCGCGACCCGGATCGGCGCGATCGCCCGGGCGATGGCGGCGTGGCCGAGGATGTCGTCCGGGCTCGTCGGCTCCTCGATCCAGTACGGATCGAACGGGGCCAGCGTTCGCATCCAGTCGATCGCGACCGGGACGTCCCAGCGCTGGTTGGCATCGACCGCGAGCATCCGGTCGGGCCCGATCTCGGCCCGGATCAGCCGCGCCCGCCGGACGTCGTCGTCGCGGTCGGCGCCGACCTTCATCTTGAACCGGGTCCAACCGTCGGCCAGGGCCTCGCGGCACAGCCGCCGGATCTTGTCGTCGTCGTAGCCGAGCCAGCCCACGGAGGTCGTGTAGGCGGGGTAGCCGTCGCGGAGGAGCTCGGCCTCGCGGCGGTCCTTCGTCCCGGCCAGCGATGCGACGATCGCGAGCGCCTCGTCGCGGGTCAGGGCGTCGGTCAGGTAGCGATAGTCGACGAGGTCGACCAGCGCCTCGGGCGAGAGATCGGCGAGGAGCTTCCAGAGCGGCTTCCCGGCGCGTTTCGCGACGAGATCCCAGACGGCGTTGACGACGGCCGCCGTGGCGAGATGGATCACGCCCTTCTCCGGGCCGATCCAGCGAAGCTGGCTGTCGCCGACGAGATCCCGCCAGAAGGCGCCCATGTCGCCCTCGAGGTCCTCGACCGTCCGGCCGACCACGAGCGGCTCGAGGGCGTGGACCGCCGCGACCACGACCTCCGTCCCGCGCCCGATCGTGAACGTCAGGCCGTGCCCCTCGAGCCCGTCGCCGGCGTCGGTCGCGAGGATCACGTACGCCGCAGAGTAGTCCGGATCCGGGTTCATCGCGTCCGACCCGTCGAGGGCGCGCGAGGTCGGAAAGCGGACGTCGACGACCGCCAGCGAGACGATCCGCGTCACGTGCTCACCGCCTGCTCATCCCTGCTCACCGCTCGCTCACCCCTTCAGCGCTCCGACGAGGATGCCCCGGGTGATGAACCGCTCGAGCAGCACCGCCATCACCACGACTGGCGCGATCATGATCAGGATCAGCACCGACATCGCCCACCATTGCGGCCCCCGGGTCGCGTTCTGGGCGGCGACCTGGAGGGGCATCGTCTGGGCGTTCGCACTCGTGAGCACCAGCGCGATGAGGAACTCGTTCCAGGCGAAGATCAGGACGATGAGGAACGTCGCGACGAGGCCCGGCACGGAGATCGGCAGGACGATCGAGCGCACGATCCGGTAGACCGACGCGCCGTCGACGGCGGCCGACTCCTCGAGCTCGCGGGGCAGCGAGGCGAAGTAGTCGCGCATCAGCCAGACGACGATCGGCAGGTTCGTCGCGACGTAGGTGATGATCAGGGCCACGATGTTGTCGAGCAGGCCGACCTGCTGGTACAGCACGTAGAGGGGGATGGCCACCGCGATCGGCGGCAGGATCCGCTGCGAGATCAGCCAGAACGCGATGTCGCTGTTGCCCATCGACCGGGTGAACCGGCGGCCGATCGCCTGGGCCAGGATCGCGAAGATCGCGACCGCCGAGCCGGCCGCGAGAAGGAGCGGCGCCCCGAGCGCGGCGGCGACGAACGCGAACGCGATCGACCCGATCCCGAGCCCGATCATGCCAACGCGGGGACGGTACGTGAACCGGACGAGGGCGTAGGCCGCGGCGGCGCCCATGACGAGAGCGATCACCGAGCTCGTCAGGCCGACGATCACGGTGTTCGTGTATGGCCGAAGCGTGTCGTTGCCGAGCTCGACGAGGATGTAGCGCCATGCGTCGAGCGTCGGCTGGAAGTCGACGAACGGGATGTAGAACGGACCCTTGTCGACCTGGTACGGGGTCTTGAATGACGTGACGAACAGCCAGTAGATCGGGAAGAGGACGACGAACGCCCAGAACAGGAGGATCAGGAACGCGCCGAGCTTGGCCGGCGGCGACATGTCGGTGACCGAGCGCCGGGCGAACGGGTTCCTCATGCCAGGTCCGTGACCCTTCGCCGCACGAAGCTGACGTAGACCGTGGCGACGACGGAGACGAGGATCAGGAGGAGGTAGGCGATCGCCGCCGATCGCCCGAGGTTGAGGGTGTTCCAGTCGATGTACGCCTGGAGGGTCATCGACTGGGTCGCGGTCCCGGGCCCGCCGCCGAGCAGGATGTTCGGCATGTCGATGATCTTGAAGCCCTCGATCAGGCGGATGAGGACGATCGTCGTGGTGACCGGCAGGATCGCCGGCATCGTGATGTGGCGGAAGCTTTGCCAGCGGCTCGCGCCGTCGACGAGGGCGGCCTCGCGGACCTCCTGGTCGAGGCTCTCGAGGGCGGCGAGCAGGACGATGAACACGAACGGCGTCCATTGCCAGGTGTCACCGATGATCACCGCCAGCCGGGCCAGCCACGGATCGGTGACCCAGGTGAAGTTGCGCAGTCCGAATGCCACCCAGATCGGCTCGAGCGGGCCCTTCGAGGTGTCGGTCATCATCAGGAACATGTAGCCGACCCCGACCGGCGTGATCGTCAGCGGGATCAGGAAGACGATCCGGAAGAAACGCCGCCAGGGGACCTGCTGGACGAGGAGCATCGCCAGGCCGAGCCCCAGCGCGTACTGGAAGAGGATCCCGGCGAAGACGAAGATCAGGGTCACGATCAGCGCCCCCGGCCGCCCGCCGTCGCTCGCCAGCGCCTGGACGAGGATCCAGACGGAGCCGACGAGGAGGATGCCGCCGATCAGCCGGAGGATCAGCCCGATCGGGCGGACGCGACCGCCCCGCACGGAGCGGATCCAGGCCCAGGCACTCAGCCCGGCCGTCGCGATGACGATCGCCCAGCCGAGCGGATTCGGCGTCTTCAGGACGCCGAGGAAGTGGGACCGCTCGAGGCCGAACAGGAGCTGCTGGTAGTTCGTGAAGCCGATGAACTTGAGATCGACGCCGCCCTGGTGGAACGCGAGCTTGGACAGCGACAGGGCGACCGAGGCGACGAGCGGGAAGATCGAGAGGACGAGGATCAGGAGGACGGCCGGCCAGATGAACAGCCATCTGGCCGCCCCGTCGGAGCGCCACGCGTCGAGCGTATCGGTCGCTCGCCGCGTGGCCCGTCCCCGGAAAGCCGTTCCGGTCAGGACCGGCTCTCCGGGCTGAAGGTCGGGTGAGCTAGCGCTGGACGCCAAGACTGGCGACGTAGGCAGCGAGCTGCTTGTCCTTTCCGACCTCATCGGTGATGGCATTCCACCCGTCCGCGATTGCCTGCTCGGTGCCGGCGGCATCGAGCTCTCCGGCGAGATACTGCGACACGGCCGTGTCGAGGACATCCTGCTCGTAGCGCTTCGTCAGCGGGATCCGCAGGTCCAACACCATGTTCTTGTTGTTGAGCGTTGCCTTGATGGCCCCGAGGTAGTTGTCGGTCGCGGCCTGGCTGAGCCCGGCGGCGAGCCACGGTGCCGTGTTCGTGAACTGCGACGTCCGGTACGGGTTGTAGCCGGTCTTGCCGAGCGTCACGTCAACGCCGGAGATCGCGGGTGAGCTCATGTACGACAGGAAGTCGTACACGGCGTCCTGGTTGGCCTTGGGCGATTTGGCGTTGATCGCGCCCGACCAGCCGCCGAACGAGGCGAACGGCGCGTAGTTCACGCCGTCGACCGCGTCCGGGCAGGTCGTCGCGTCGCAGTTGACGAGCTTGCCGGAGGACCGGTCGAGGACCTGCTTCCAGCCGGGGGTGATCGTGGCGCCGGTCTTGTCCTGGACGAACGTGCCCGGGGCCAGGGTTCCGATGTCGCCCCAGTCCATCGTCAGGGCGCAGCGCCCGGTCGTGAACAGGCCGCGCGAGCCGCCGACGTCCATGTTGAGCTCGTCGGGCGGACCGACGTCCTTGGTCTTCTTGTACATCTCGAGCGCCTTGGTCATGGCCTCGTTCGCGCCGAACAACGGGTTCATGGTGCTCGTGTCGAAGAACGCGCCGTCGTTGGTGCCCTTGCCCTGGAGGAGTCCGCCGGCGATCGAGATGATCCACCAGTAGCTCTGGGCGCCCTTCTTCTTGGCAATGCACGAGCCGTAGTCGGGCTGGCCGTCGCCGTTCAGGTCCTGGCCGTTGTACTTCTGGGCGACGGCGATGTAGTCATCCCAGGTCGCCGGCGGCTTCACGCCGTCCTTCTCGAGCAGATCCTTCCGGTAATAGACCATGTGGAAGTCGCCGTCGAGCGGGATCGTGTAGACCTTGCCGTTGTACGTCGCGTTGAAGTCGCGGAAGAACGGCCCGATGTCCTGCCAGTCGAGCTGCGGGTCGTTGGTCACCCGGTCGGTCAGGTCGAGCAGGTAGCCCGGTGCAACGAAGTCGCCCATCCACTGCGGATCGAAGACGTACGCGTCGAACGCGTTCGTCCCGGTCGAGGCGTCGAGCAGGGCCTTGTCGTAGATCGTCTGGAAGCCGACCGCGACGACGTTCACGTGGCCGCCGGTCAGCTGCGCCCAGTCCGGCGCGCGGCGCTGGAGCGGCTCGGCGACCTGCGGGCCGTTGAAGGTCAGGATGTTGACGTTCACGCCGGCGAACTTCGTGCCCGGCGTGACGGCCACCGCCGACGCGGATGCCGCTGGAGCGGATGCCGCCGGAGCCGAGGCTGCCGGGGCGGACGGAGGCGCCGCCGACGGTGACGGCGACGCCGACGAATTGCAGGCGCTCAATACGAGAATCGGGATGATCGCTGCCGCGACCATGCGGTACCGCGACACTGCGGGAAGCCCTCCTCTTGACATCCGGCGCCGTTTGTTCAGCATACTGAACACATGGCGGTATGCTGGCCAGTATGCGGATGGGTTGCGAAGTAGTCAAGATACCGCACGCGGTTCAGCCGGCTGGCCGCGATGGGCAGGCGGGGACATCGGCGTGCAGGTCGGCGAAGACGTCGGCTTGCGCGCCGCGAGGGGAGTGCAGGACATGACCGATGCCGTCCGGGCACGGGACGACGCTGCGGAAAGCGAGTCGCTCGCGCCGGCCGTCACGCGCGCCGGGGCGATCCTCGACCTGCTCGCCGAGAGCGCCGGCGAGGCGCCCGGCCCGAGCGAGCTCGCCCGCCGCCTCGGCCTGCCGAAGTCCTCGATCGCGAACATCTGCAACGCCCTCGCCGAGATCGGACTCGTCCGCCGGATCGGGACCGGCTTCGCCCTCGGTCGGAAAGTCGCCGAGCTCGGCGGCGCGTATCTCGCGTCGGTCGACCAGGTCCAGGAGTTCTACGAGGCGTGCCGGCTCTTGACAACCGGCTCGGAGGAGACGATCCAGCTCGCGGTCCTCGACGACCTCGAGATGACCTACCTCGCCCGGCACGACGGCCGCCAGCCGGTGCGCCTGACGTCGCAGATCGGGCGGCGCCTGCCCGCGACCGTCACGGCCACAGGCAAGGCAGCCCTCGCCTCCCTCGACCCGGCGGACCTCGAGCGCCGGCTCGCCGGGATCTCGCAGCTGCCGATCCTGACCGTGAACTCGCTGGGCACGGTCGAGGCGCTCCTCGCCGATCTCGACGTCGTCCGCCGCCGGGGCTACTCGATGGACGACGAGGAGACCGTCGAGGGCGTCGTCTGCTACGGCGTGATGATCCCGGGGCGCCAGCCGGGAGAGGGGCCCTATGCGGCGAGCATCACGCTCCTCAAGGTGCGCGCCACCGACGAGCGCGTGCCGCTCCTCATCGCCGATCTCCACGCGCTGTCCGACCGGCTGTCCGACCCGCTCCGGGCCGATCACTGGGCTGGTCGCGAGGGATCAACCGCCCGGCCGTAGGCCGTAGACCGCGACCGCCGTCCCGCCGAGGATGGCCGACTGCTCGCTCGCCGATAAACCCGCGATCAGCGAGCGGGCCGTCGAAAGCACGACGTCGTAGGGGGCGGCGAGCAGGCAGACTGGCCAATCCGAGCCGAAGAGCAGCCGGTCCGGGCCCGCGATCTCGAGGATCCGGTCCACGAACGGCTGGAGATCGGCCGGCCGCCAGGCCTGCCAGTCGGCCTCCGTGACCAGACCGGACAGCTTCCACCACACGTTCGGCAGGCCCCGGAACGCGCCGACCGCCCGGGCCCAGTCGGGGTCGGACCCGGCGCGGATCGCCGGCTTCGCGAGATGGTCGACGACGAACCGCACGTCGGGCAGCGCGCTGACGAGCGCGCGCGCCGCAGGCAGCTCGCGGGCCCGGACGAGCAGGTCGTACGCGAGACCGGCGCGGCCGACGACGGCGATCCCGCGGCGCACGTCCGCCCGCCCGAGCCAGTCCGGGTCGGCCTCGTCGTGGACCTGGTGGCGGATCGCCACGAGCCGCCCGCCGCCGGGTCCGGCCCGGAGCCCGGCGATCGCCTCGTCGACGGCGGGATCGCGGAGGTCGACCCAGCCGACGACGCCGCGGACGAACGGGGTCGCCGCGGCGGTCGCGAGGAACGCCTCGGTCTCGGGCAGGCTCGAACGCGTCTGGACGAGGATCGTGGCATCGATCCCGAACGCGGCGACGAGCGGCGCGAGGTCGTCCGGCCCGAACGCTCGCCGGATCGCCGCCAGCTCGTCGGTCAGCCACGGGTAGTCGGCCGTGGCCGGGTCCCAGAAGTGATGGTGGGCGTCGACGATCACGCGCTGCCTCCGTCGGGAACGGGGGCCGCCGGGTCGATCAGGCCCTCGGCGCGCAGATCGTCCCAGAGCGCTGCCGGGATCGGATGGCGGAGCAGCTCGGGGTACTCGTCGAGGTGGCC
>DATNBW010000178.1:0-5858 GCA_035607275.1 Verrucomicrobiia bacterium
CCGGCGTTCGCTCCGCCCCGCGATCGGGCAGCAGGTCGACGGCGAGGACGTCCGGCCGACCCGGCCCATGCCGGTACAGCAGGCCGAGGACGCCGAACAGGATGAACCCGAGCGTCACGATCTGAGCGGTCGGGATCCCGAAGAAGGTCCAGTTGCCCGTGCGCAGGCCTTCGAGCGCGAAGCGCGTGAGCCCATACCAGATGAAGAAGATCAGCAGCAGGTCGCCGGCCACGAGCCGGGAGTCGCGACGCCGCGCGATCCACAGGAGGACCAGCGCGCCGACGATCCCCGACACCGATTCGTACAGGAACAGCGGGTGGAAATGGGTCGTGGCGATCGGGTACCTGATGATGTCGGCGTAGTCGCCGACCCGGTGGGCCCCGTCGATCCTGATTCCCCATGGCAGCGTCGTCGGCGGCCCGTAGAGCTCCTGGTTGAAGAAGTTGCCCCAGCGGCCGATCGCCTGCATGACGAACAACCCCGGAGCGACGACGTCGGCCCACCGCCAGAACGACTGGTGCGTGCGACGCACATAGATCCAGGCCGCGATCGTCCCGAGGAGGATCCCGCCCGGCACGCCTAGGCCGGTGAACCCGGCGAACGCGTACGACCCATCCGGTTTCACGGTCAGCGGCAGGATCGCGGTGATCGGGTTGTCCCGGTAGAGCTGCCACTGGTCGATGACGTGGTACAGGCGCCCGCCGATCAGGGCCGCGATCGCGACGATGATCATGCCGGTCCCGAGGAGATTCTCGTCGAGGCCTCGGTAGCGGGTCTCCCGCAGCAGGACCCAGTACGTTGCCGCAAGCCCGACGGCGTAGGCGATCCCGTACCAGTAGACGGGGAACCCGAGGATCCGGACGAAGACGGGATCCGGCGTGATGTCGATCATCCGCGGAGTGTAGGGGCGGGACGGCGGCGGCGGCGGCGCCGCCGATCCCTGTACTCTCGCGACGTGAACGCCGAATTCAACTGGTGGCTGCTGATCGTGGGTCTGGTCGTGGGAGCGGGCCTCGTCTGGCTGGTCGTCTCCGATTCCCGTCGGCGCGAGGTCGATGTCAGCGAGGTCGAACGCGACGGCGAGGCCCAGTGGATCGCCGAGGCGATGACCGACGCCGGGCGGCGGATCGACGAGGGGGACGTGCTCGACATCCTTCGCCTCCACGCCGCGTACCTCGCCGCGCCGCCACCGGACGAGCCGCTCGACGACGCGTTCGACGAGGGGACCGCGGGGTTCGATCGGCCCTGGACGGGGGCAGGGTCGGACCCGGCACGAGTCGACGGGAGTGAGCGCCGGGCAATGGCCCACCCGATCGGCCCCGATCGATCGGATCGGGAAGGCGGTCCGGCCTGACGTCCGGGCCGGCCCGGGTCCGTCGCCGCGCGGCCGGTCGCGCCATGAGGACGCCGGTCAGGCGCCGGTCCGTCGCAGGTCAGGCGCGCTGGTGACTCGGCGGTCAATCGCCGGTCAGGACCGGTTCGCCGGGCTCCCCGGATGAGCCGAGCGCGATGAGCGAGACACCGAACCGCGCACCGGCCGGCAGCCCGGCGACCGCCTGGACGTCGCCGACCCAGTAGGCGAGGTCGCCCCCGAAGAACATCTTGCCGATCGAGGTCCGGTGTCCGTCGACCTCGACCCAGCAGCGGTACTCGTGGCCAGCGGGCGCCGCGGCGAGGTGGTCGGCGACGACGACGAGCTCCTTCGACGTCGGCGAGTAGACGAGGCTGCCGCTGGTCGTCGCGCCCGTCGCGCTTGCCAGCTCGACCCTGCGAACGTCCGGCTGGGCGTCGACGCGGAGGGTCCAGCGCGCGACCTCGCCGAGGGCTTCGATCTCGGCCGAGAGGGCCGTCGACGTCGATTGATAACTGGCGTTGACCAGCAGCGCGGTCCCGGTGACCGCGACGATCAGCGCCGCGGCAAGTCCGGCGAACCATCCGAGCCGGCCGACCTGACCTCGGGCTGCCGGGCCCGTCGCGGCTGAGGACGGGGCGAGGACGAGCGGGCCCGGCCGACCCGCCGCCGCGGCTGCCGTTGCTGCTTCCGCTGAGCCTGCCCGCGAGATCGCGGCCGGGCCGACAGCGGCTTCGACCGCCGGGCCGCGCGGCCGGCCGAGGGCAGCGACATAGGCCAGCGTCCGTTCCCTGAGCTCCGGCGGCGGCACGGCGCGGACGGTCGGGCGGATCAGGCCGACGGACCGGTGAAGGCGGGCGAGCTCCTCTGCGCAGTCGGGGCAGCCCGCGAGATGGCCGGCGACGATCGAGGCCGTCGGCGTGTCACCGGCCATGAGCCGATCGAGGCCGCCCGGCTCGATCGCCGCGTCCTCGAGAAGCTCGCGCACCTCGCTGTGGTCCATCGTCTCCATCATCGTTCCATTCGGTCGTGAATCGGCACCGGGATCGGCATGGGCGCCGCTCCCGGACCGAGCTCTTCGGCAAGGGCTCCGCGCAATCGGAGGAGGGCTCGCCGCGTTCGTGTCTTGACGGTTCCGAGCGGCCACCCGAGCCGTTCGGCGATCTCAGTCTGTGTCAGGTCCTCGCGATAGGCCAGGACGATGGCGGTCCGCTCGGCGTCCGGCAGCTCCGCCAGGGCCTCCCGGAGGACGTGTCGCAACTCGGTGGCCGCCAGCTCTCCCTCCGGCCCCGGCCCCGTGCCGGCGCCGCCGATGACCGTGCCCGCGGCGACGAGCCGATCGAGCGCCGCACCCGCCTGCTCGTCCTCTCCCGCCGCCGACGACAGCGGAATCAGGTTCGGCCGGCGGCCCGCCGCCCGCAACCGGTCGACGGTCCGGTTCCGGGCAATCGTATGGAGCCAGGCGGCCAATGACCCCACGGCCGGGTCGAACAGCTCGGCTCGGTTCCAGAGGGCAAGGAATGTCTCCTGGACTACCTCCTCGGCAACCTGACGATCCGCGGTCAATCGGCTCGCCGCCGCGAAGACCGCGTCGACGTACCGGTCGTACAGATCGCCGAGGGCCGACTGTGACCCCGCCGCGACGTCACGGACGAGGGCCGCGTCGTCGGCCGGTGGACGATCCCCAGCCATCGTTACGCTCCCGCCGCGTCATCGGTTTCCGACGGGATGTGCAGTGGCCGGCGCTCGAACCCGCTCGAGAACACGACGTCGGTCTCGGTCTGGAACACGTCCTTCGTCGCCTGGACCCGGCGGAGGACACGCTCGAGGTCGCGGGTATCGCGGGCGCGGACCTTGATCAGGTAGTCCGCCTCCCCGGTGATGTGGTGGCACTCCTCGATCTCTGGGATCGCGGCGAACGCCTCGCTGAGATCGTTCGCGACGGTGCCCGGCGCCTGGGTGATCCAGCTGAAGGCCAGGATGTCGTAGCCGATGGCGCGCGGGTCGACGATCGCCGCGTAGCCCGTGATGACGCCGCGGCTCTCGAGCTTCTTGACTCGCTCATGAGCCGACGGACCGCTCATCCCGACCTCCGCGCCGAGGTCGGCGTAGGGACGCCGGCCATCCCTCTGGAGGACCTCGAGGATCCGACCGTCATTCGTACTAATGTCTTCCGATGAGCCCATATGGTACCTATTCGTCAGGCGCCGACGGTTGAATGATCGCGATCTATTAGGTATGATGACAGGGAACGACAACTCTGATCGTCGGTCCGTCGCAGGTTCGCGACGGGAGCCGGTTCACCGGGCTCCGCGGCGATCACGCAGCGGAGGTACCCACATGTTCTTCATCGGACTCGGGTTCCTGGTGCTGTTCTCAGTGATCAGCGTCCTGCTGGGCAATGACGATCGGCGCCAGAGCACGGACCCACGAGACACCCTGGCTCTCTGGGCGCGCTTCAGCGCTCGCTGAGCCTCGGCTCGATAGCCTACCCCACGAGGTCCCGGACGGCGTCCAGGGCCTCGTCTGGATTCCGGGCAGCCGGCCGGCCCTCGGCGTTCGGTATTCGGCTATTCGGAGCAGCCTCGCGGTCCGCGGCCGGTGCCGCCGGGAGGTCGACAACGGATCTTCAGGCGGTCGTTCGTCACGATGTTCCCGGCCCGGCCGCAGCCGGGACGCTCACCAGTCGCCGCTCGCCCGGTGCGCGACGCCTGCCAGCCGGCCGGCCGGGAGATGGGCTTCGAGGCAGGTGACGCCGAGCGGACCGACGATCGCGTCGTGGCGGGTCGCGGCCGGCAGCTCGAGCCGATCGCCGGCGACGAGCTCGACGGTCTCGTCGCGATCCGGCAGCCCGAACGCGATCGAGCCCGAGTCGACGACGATCACCTTGTCGTAGGCGTGCTCGTGGGCCGCGTATCGATCCCCCGGCCCGTTCGACCAGGCCGACGGGGCGAGGCCCTCGGCGCGGAGTCGCGCGGCGGCATCCGTCACGTCGCCTCAGCCCACCGACACGCCGATGACCGTCCCGACGACGAACGTCACGACCGCCGCGGCCGCTCCGATCCCCACCTGCCGGGCCCCGGAAAACAGGACGCCCCGTCCGGTCAGGAGGCTCACGCCGGCGCCGACCGCGAACAGGGCGATGAGGCTGAGCACCAGGGCCGCCACGAATGCCGGAGCTCCGCTGCCGATGAGGTACGGGACCACGGGCACGAACGCGCCGAGCGCGAACGCGACGAACGACCCGAACGCGGCGCCGAACGGTGAGCCGAGCTCGTCGGGGTCGAGGCCGAGCTCCTCGCGGATCAGCTGGTCGAGGGCCCGCTCGGGATCCTCGAACAGGCGGTGGGCGATCGCCTTCGCCTCGTCGTCGCGGAAGCCCTTGGCCCGGTAGAGCGAGGCCATCTCGGCCTCCTCCTCCTCGGGCATCGCCTCCATCTCGGCCCGCTCGAGGGCGATCTGGCGCTCGAACAGCTCGCGCTGGCTCTGCATCGAGATGTACTCGCCGGCGGCCATGCTGAATGCCCCGGCCAGGAGCCCCGCGATGCCCGCGAGCAGGATGAAGTGGCCGCTCGTCGCGGCGGGGCCGGACGCTCCCGCGACGCCCATGACCAGGGCGAGGTTCGAGACCAGCCCGTCGCTCACGCCGAAGATCACCGCCCGGAGGGTCCCCGATCGGCCCGATCGGTGCCACCGCTCGCGCTCCGCGATGTCGCGATCCGGGTGGTAGTCCGGGTCCTTGAGCTTGCGCCAGATCTCCGCGTGCTCGCGCTCGTCGGCGGCGATCGCCTCGATCTCGGGGCTCGTCGTCTGGCCCTCGTAGAGCTCCTCCTCGTCGCCCTCGAGGGCGGTCACGAGGTCGCTCACGGCCTTGGTCCCGAAGATCCGCGCGAGGAGGATGATCACGGCGACGCGCGGGCGGGCCCGGGTGGGGGCTGGAGGAACCTCCACGCCCGCCTCGCGGAGCTTCGTCGCCCAGACCTCGGCGTGGCGGCGCTCGTTGGCCGCGATCCGGTGGAATGCCCCGGCTCGCTGAGGATCGATCTCCATCGCGGCGAGAGCGTCGTAGAGCAGGACGGCGTCGCGCTCGAGGCGCAGGTTGGCAAGGCTCTGGACGGGATCCGGGATCACGAGCCCATCGTACCCGGCGCTAGACTCGACCCGATGACGGCCCCGGCTGCGCCCCCGCTCCGCTACCTGACGGCGGCCGACGTCAATGCCGCGATGCCCCCGCTCCCCGAGCGGCTGCGCCTGGCGGAGCGGACGCTGACCGCCCTGGTCGACGACGCGGAGCTGCCGCCGAAGATCGGCGTCCATCCGCGGCCCGACGGATCGTTCGCCCACGCGATGCCGGCCTACCTCCGCGGCGTCGAGCCGAGCGGCGTGGACGACCTCCTCGGCATCAAGTGGATCGCCGGCTTCCCCGCCAACCGCCAGCTCGACCTGCCGGCGATCCACGGGCTCGTGCTCCTGACCGACCCGGCCAGCGGCGTTCCGATCGCGGTCA
>DATNBW010000180.1:0-54602 GCA_035607275.1 Verrucomicrobiia bacterium
CCCCGCGGCGCTCCTTGGCGATGACCGCGGAGTAGATGCGGCCGGTCGTGACGTTGGAGCCCTGGGTCAGGTTCTCGTCGATGAACCGCTCGTAGTGGCCCAGGTCGAGGTCCGTCTCCGCCCCGTCGTCGGTGACGAACACCTCGCCGTGCTGGTAGGGCGACATCGTACCCGGATCGACGTTGATGTACGGGTCGAGCTTCAGGATCGAGACCCGGAATCCGCGTGCCTTGAGCAGGCGGCCGACGCTGGCGGCGGTGATGCCTTTGCCGAGAGAGGAGGTCACGCCTCCGGTCACAAAGACATACTTCGCCATGGGTCGGGTCCTCCGGGGGTTTTTCGAATGTTACCGGAACGTGCCCCGCGGGGCAACCCGAACCGACCCTGAGGAGGCCTCGATGGAGTTCGCCGACGTCGTGATGAAGCGCCGGGCCGTCCGCCGGTTCGAAGACGGCGGCGTCCCGCGCGAGACCCTCGAGCGGATCGCGCGACTCGCCCAGCGGGCGCCCTCGGGCGGGTTCAGCCAGGGCCAGCGCCTGGTCGTCGTGACCGACCCGGAGCGCCGTCGCGAGGTCGCCCGGATCTGCGGCGAGGAGTACTACCTCGAGCAGTTCGGGCCGTGGATCAGCGAGTGCGCCGCCCAGTTCGTGCCGTGCGTCTCCGAGCAGATCTACCACCGCCGCTACCAGGAGCCCGACAAGGTCCAGGAGGACGGCACCGAGATCGACTGGCCGATCCCCTACTGGTGGGTCGACGTCGGGGCGACGATGCAGAACATCTGGCTGGCCGCGGTCAACGAGGGCCTGGGCTGCGGCTTCGTCGGCACCGATGCGCTCGACACGCTCCGGACCTCGCTCGGGATCCCGGCCGAATTCACCCCGATCGGCGTGATGCCCGTCGGCCGACCCCTGCCGGACGAACGATCACCCAGCCTCAAGCGAGGCTGGGTGCCGTTCGAGCAGTTCGCTCGCTGGGAGCGCTGGGACTGAACGGCCGAACACGGTCGCTCTCACGATGCGGAGGCTTGACCGGACGAACCAGCTCGCGCGGCCCCGGGATCCGGAGGAGCACGGCGGGACGAGCCGGCTAATCCGCCTTCGTCCACTCTCCGCCAAAGATGGCGTTGAAGATGCGATGCGCAAGGGCGTCGTTCGAATGATCGGCGATCCGCGAGTCCGAGGCGACGACCTCGAGGTCGAGCGAGGCGCCGTTGAGTCGCCAGCGCATGTCGAAGTATTCGACTTCCAACTGGAACCGGACCCGATCGCCCAGCAGCGTGAAGTGCACGGGCCATGTTTCGTCGGGATTGGTGTCGTCGTGGCGCAGAATCAGCTTGCCGTCGGCGCCGGTCACACTCAGGGTCCACCTGCCGGCATTCTCGACATCCGTGCTGGTGGCCCCGGCCGCGATGAGCCCGTCCCGGCTGGCCGTATGGACGTAGACCCCGTCCGGCAGTAGCGTCAGGAGCGGGCCAGGCGCGACCGACGGCCATGGCGCGTCGTGGTCGCTCGGCGTGGCCGGTGCTGCCGTGGCCGGTGCTGCCGTCGATGGCCGCTGTGTCAGTTGGGCGGGCACGGCCGAACAGGCACCGACGATGGCCACCGCCAGACCAACCGCGATGATCGTTGCCTTCATGGTTCTCACCCTTTCCCCGAGAACGGCCCGGCCGGCGCCATCGGACGAGGACGCCGACCGGGAGCGCTGGAGCTAGCGGTTGGGAGTACCGAGCGCCGCGCAGAGCGCGTCGGCGTCGAGACGCGAGACGCCGGAACGGGCAAGGACGTCGCCCTCCGGGCTGACCACGATGTGGCCGGTATCCATCAGCACGGGTCCGAACCCGGGCGCGGTGATCGACAGGTGGCCGCTGCTCGAGAGCGTGGCCGAGGCGAGGTCGCCCGGGACGGCCAGATCCTCGTCGTCGGCGTTGTGCTGGCTGTACGGCAGCGTCCGGCCGGTGGCCGGGTTGCTGAGATGGGCATCGCGGAACAGGAACATCCGGAGGCGGCGCGTCAGGTTGCCGTCGCCGTCGTACCACCGGGTGGCCTGGACGTCGCGGACGCCGCTGTCCAGGATCTCGATGTCGCCGCAGAAGATCCCGGTCGGTTCGTTCTCGTACGGATCGACCGTATGGGCCCGGCAGATCGCGCCGTCGGCGGTGGCGCGGCACGTGTAGAAGTCGGGCGGCTCGGGGTTCAACGGCCCCACGGACGGCGCCGCCGACGCTCCGATCGGGGACATCCCGACGGCCAGGATCGCGCCGATCACGACGCGGGCGAGCGCGAATCGGCGCACGCCAAACCAGAGACGAACCATCGCGTAATCCTCCTGTCCGAGCTCGCGCGAGGGCGGCTCAGGGTTCCGTGGGCAGCCGATCCAGGAAGTGGATCGTGCTGATGACGCGCTGCTCGAGGGCGTTCGGCGCCGGAAGCACCTCGAACATCAACGTGCCGGATGGGTGTTCGACGAGGTACAGGCTGTCGGTCACGCCGGGCAGGACGAACCAGGCAGCGCCGGTCGTCTCGGCCTTCGGTTGCCACTCCCAGAGCCTCCCGCCCGGACAGGAGGCGCCGGCGTCGGCATGGACGACGAGCTTCACCGCCCGCAGGCCATCGACGCGGACCTCGTCAGCGGAGTCGACGGTGAAGCCCCGGAGCTGCCGGAAGTACTCGACGAATGCGTTCGCGCCGGGCGCGATCTCGTACCGGCCCTTCGAAAGGTCGCACGGATCCTTGAACCCCTGCGGGTCCTTGAACGACAGGAATTGGAGCTCAGGGAGGTCCTGGTGGATGGTCCGCGAGTCCGTGCTGCGGTCGACGACGTAGTTGCCGGCGGGGAGCACGACCGTGAAGACGGGATCGAACCCGTCGACGACCCCGACGCCGCCTCCGTTCGGGACGCTGATCGAGCGGGTCCAGCTGCGGGCCAGCACCGCCTGTCGTGACGGACACGACTCGGTCACGGCGGTCAGCGTCAGAACGAGACCGTCCTGCGAAACCGTGGACCGGTAGTGGCCCTCGTCGGCCTGGGCGCAGGCCCGTTGTGCGGTTCCGTCGATGCTCACGGACTCGCCCGAGCTGGCAACCGTCGTGAACCGGATGTCGCCAATTCCGTACGTGAGCACGGTTGATCGGAAGAGCCCAGCCGTGCCGCTATCGAGCTCGATGGACGCGGTGGGGCCGCTGTCGACCGTGAGCGCCATCCGCGCGGGCTGGCGACCGTCGAACGCGAGACTGGCCGGGACGTCGGCAAGCCACGTTCCTGATCCGGCAGCGTCGGATGACGACACGGGCGGGGCGGTGGCCGGCGACGGACTCGGCGTCGTGGACGACGATGGCTGCACGATCTCGTTGGAGCGCCGGCTGCCGACGAAGAACGAGGCCGCCAGGATCGCAGCGATCAGTGCCGCCAGGGCGATGAGCGCCCAGGCCCGCGGCAACGGAGGCAGCGCCCAGCGTCGCTCGTCCCGTCGGCCGGCCAGGACCGATGCCTCGGCGATCGCGACCGCATCGATCGGCAGGAGCGCCGTGTCCGCGTACTCGCGGACGACGCGGGCGAGGCGGGCCTCGAACCGGATGTCAGTCACGCTCCACCTCCTCGCGAAGGCGGGCCACGAGTCGGGAGAGGCGGGTACGCACGCCGCTGGCGGACAAGCCCAGGGTCCGACCGATCTCGGTCGCGTCGAAGCCGGCCACGTAACGGAGGGCGATCAGCGTCCGGTCGTCGGCGGGCAGGCGCCGGATTGCCGAGACGAGGACGTCGTCGGACGATTGCCGGAACGGGTCGGCGTCATCGGACTGGAGATCGGCGAGCTCGATCGCGACGACGCGGTCGCGGCCGCGCCGGCGGACGAGCTGGCGAGCCTCGTTGGCCGCGACGCTCACGAGCCATGGCCGGAGCTTGTCGGGATCGCGGAGGCTGCCGAGCTTGCGCCAGACGATCGGCCAGGCCGACTGCGCGGCGTCCTGGGCCAGCTCGGGGTCGCCGCAGATCACCTGGCAGACCCGAGCCATGTCGTCGTGATGGGCGCGAACGATCCGGGCGAACGCCATCGCGTCGCCGGCCACCGCGTCGGCGACCGTCGCCGCCGGGACCATCCTGGAGGACGAGACGTCGCTCACCATGCCTCACAGATGCAGCGAGACAGGCGAAGTGTCCCAGACGCCGGAATCCCCGCGTGGTCGCTCGGACAGGAAGACACCCAGCCTCGTCCGAGGCTGGGTGTCGCCGATGGGTCGCCGGCTATTCGAACTTGAGCGATTGGACGATCGGCATCGCGGCAGCGATGAAGGGGTCGAACGTGGCCTGGTCGCCGGCCCAGACGACGATCAGAAGGACGTCTCCGTCGCCGAGGTCGAGGAGGATCAACCGTTCGTGCTCCGTGCCCGAGATGGCGGTGCCCGGCATCAGGTACGTGACGATGGGCGTGGTCTCGCCCGGGCACGTCTTCGTCCAGGCCGGATCGATCCGGACGTCGAGCCACTTCCCTGGATGGCCATCGATCGTGATCGTCCTGGGCACGGTCGTGACGAGGCCGGGCACGCTTCGGATCCACGTCGCCAGGGCATCCACCGTGCGGCCGACGCCCGGCGCGACCTTGTCTGAGCAGGGCTGGTCCTGGGCCATCGCCATCGGCTGCGTGTTGAGCCCGATCTGCCGGGTCCGGCTGCTCTCGGCGAGCGTCAGATCGGCTGCAGGCACGAGTCCGAGGGAATCCGGCCAGTCGGAGTCGTTCGCCCACCCGTCGGGGACCGTGTAAGTGATCGCACCGAAGTCGGCACTCCACGTGGCGCCCGGATCGAGGCGGGGCGTGATGAACTGGGATCGGTAGGTCCCGGCGTCGAGCGCTCCGAGGCAGAAGTCGTCCGGGTTCGTGCAGCCCATCAGCCACCAGGTGCCCGCGACGGCTTCGGACCGCGCCGGGCAGTCGTCGCGCTCGGCGGTGATCGTCAGGGTCCGGCCGGACGACGAACGCGTCCAGCCGTACGTGCCGGAGTCGCCACCGGCGCAGCCGCCGGCCGTGAGCGGCGAATCCAGCTGGAACCGGCCGGCGCCGATCGTCGACGCGGCCGAGGCCAGCAACACCCTGGGTCCGTCGTTCGCCTGGCTGATCGTGATGCTGTTCGCGTCGAAGAAGATCGTCGTCCCGGCATTCGGCTCCACGATCGCCCGATGGTCGCCCATCCAGCGGCCCTGGATGTCGGCCGACACCGGCGCTCCGGCGGCGCCGGACGAGCCCGACGGCGAGACGGCGGTCGACGGCGACGCGGTCGTCCCGACCGGCGAAGCTGAGGCACCGACCGGCGGCGACGTGCCGGCTCGGGACAGGAGGAGCGCTCCCGCGACGGCGACGACTGCCGTCGCGCCGAGCGCGATGGGAAGGCGGTTCATCGGTGAGGACCTCCAGGTCAGCCATCGAACCGGGCGCCGCACCTGCGGCGTCGTCTCGACGGCCTGGAGGACGGCGGCAACCGCGCGGTCCGGCGCTTCGTCGGGCAGCAGGTCGAGCCAGGCTCGGGCAACTCGGTCGAAGTCGCGTTCCGTGGTCATGCCATCCGTCCTTGATTGACGACCGGCGCCGCATCGGCCTCGATGGCCGCGCGCAGCGTCTGGGTCGCGTAATGGAGTCGTGAACGGGCGGTCCCCGCCGGGATCCCGAGGGCCTCGGCGATCTCGACGAGGGACAGCCCCGTGTGGTGGTGCAGGACGAAGACCGCCCGCTGCTCGATGGACAGGCGTCGGAACGCTCGATCGAGGGCATCGCGGTCGACGACGGAGACGGTGTCATCCGGGCTGGCCGGCCCGTCGACCGGCAGCACCCGAACGTTCGCCGTCCAGGACCGGCGACGCCTGGCCTCGGCGTAGCAGGCATGGACGAGCAGGCGACGGACCCAGGCCTCGAAGCGGGCCGGGTCGCGGAGCGTCGGGAGCTGGCGCCAGGCGGTGATCAGGGCGCCCTGCAGGGCGTCCTCCGCGAGGTGGCCGTCGCGCAGGATCCGGATGGCGATCGCGTACATCCGGTCGCTGGTCATGGCGACCAGTGACGCGAACGCCTCGCGGTCTCCCGACCGGGCCTGCTCGACGAGGTCTTCCACCAGGTCCCTCCGCGTGGCGGCGCCGGGTGGCGCCGTCGGACCCTATGAGTCGATCGCGGTGGCGAAACGTTCAGATCGACGGTTCTTGACGGGACCGCAGGTTACGGCCGAGCGGCGCTGCGCGGCATCCGGAACGGCGCCCCGCCGCGGGTGATCAGGACACCGGCGACGATGACCAGGCCACCGAGCACCTGACCGGGTCGGATCGGCTCGGCGAGGAAGACGAATGCGAGCACGACGGCGAGCGCCGGAACGAGGAACTGGTACGCGGCGGTGCGCGTGGGGCCGACCACCCGGATGCCGTTGCTGACGAGCACGTTCGCGACCCCGGCGGCGAGGAAGCCCGAGTAGAGGACCGCGCCGATGACACCCGGCGTCAGGTCGGCGGCATCGACACTCGACAGCTGGCTCGCCGCGATCGGCGCGAGCACGACCGTTCCGGCGACCGTCGCCCAGGCCGTCGTCCGGAGCGGCGAGTAGCGCCGCAGGAACGGCGCACCGAAGGCGGTGTAGAACGCCCAGCAGATCGCTGCCACGAGGGTGATGGCCTCACCCGCCAGCGACCTCCCGAGGCTGAGACCCTGGCCGCTGGCGATGACGAGCGCGACCCCACCGAACGACACGATCCCCCCGACGAGCTTGCCAGCGGTGAGGACATCCGACCGGGCGAGCACCGCCAGGAAGGCGACGAGGACCGGTGTCGAGGCGATGATCAGGGCCGAGTCCCCGGCGGCGATCGTCGTCAGCCCGGTCGTCCACAGGATCTGGTAGACGCCGAAGCCGAGCGCCCCGAGGGCGCAGATCGCGACCAGGTCGCGGCGCGGCAGACCCATCGACCCTTCGCGCCAGCGGAGCAGCACGAGCAGCGTGATCGACGCCAGCGTGAACCGCAGGAACGTGAACCCGACGGGCGGCAGCACGGCGACCGCCGACTTCACGACGATGAAGTTGAGCGCCCACAGGACCATGACCCCGAGGACGGCGATCTCCGCCAGCCGCCGCTCGCGAGCCGCTTGCTTGCGCGCGGACAGCGAGACGTCCTCGGGCGAATGGCGTCGCGGAGCTCCGCCTTCGACCTCGGAGGGCCGGGCGGCGAGTCGCCGAGAAGCGCTTGCCGGCTCGGGGTCCCGTGCCGGGAAGGGGTTGGCTATGCGCTTTCGCGATCGAGCTCGAGCAGGTCTTCCTCCTGCTCCTCGGTGACCTTCAGCCAGACGAACAGTCCGGCGAGGACGATGAGCGGAATGACGATGAGCGCGGCGAGGGTGATGCCGAGGGCGACGGCAACGGTCTTGAGAGCCTTCACGGGTGGTTCCTCCATGCGGTGTCCTGGGCTGATGGGTGAGCTGGGCTGGTCGGGGTTGCGGGCGTCGCCGATCGCGCGTCGGCCGCTCAGGCGGTCGCCGACTTCGGCGCGGGGATCGGGGCGCGAAGCGTCGGGCCCTCGGTCACGAGCTGGTTGATGTCATCGCGGGTGAACTCGACGAGCGCGTGGTGCGATCCGGCCTGGCCGCCGAGGTAGAGGCGGACGACGAAGGCGCCGTCCTGCTCGAAGAAGAACACGTCGCGCGGCTTCTGCTCATCGATGTGCCGCCCGATCACGCGCAGCGCGGTCTCGTAGAAGCCGGCGTCGCGGACCGGCTCGGGGCCCGGCTTGCCCCGCCGGGCGATCGACTCGTCCATGAACCGGGCGATGTCATCGTCGAGGAACGTCAAGGTCTCCTTGGCCTGCGAGCCGAGCGCCTCCGACCATGCGCCGCCGGCCGCCCCGGCGGTCACGACGCCCTGCACGATGAAGCCGTCGGGCGCCTCGACGAGGAGGATCTCGCGCATCCCGCGCTGGTCGATGAAGGCCCCGATCGAGCGGAAGACCTCCTCGAAGTCCTGGCGCGGACTTCCCTCATAGATGCGCATCGGGCCTCCCTTTGCCCCCGGGATGGTCGCCGAGTCCGGCGCGTTGCGCGCCGTCGGTCAGGAGCCGGTGGTCTGGTCGAAGAGCCCGCGATCCTTCGCGCGTCGGTCGCTCGCCCGGAACACGGCCACTGCCGCGAGTGTAGCCACCGCCCCCGTTGCCAGCAACACGAGGACGATCGCCGCCGAGCCCGGCGTCGCGGCCCCGGTCAGCTGGGTGTACAGCGCGCCCGGCCCGCCGACGGCCGTCACGCCACCTGGGAACAGCGCGTGGCGGATCCCCTCGATCCACCAGGTCAGCGGCGAGAGGAGCCCGAGCGCCTGGACCGGCGCCGGCAGGACCGACAAGGGGAAGACGACGCCGGAGATCAGGAACAGGGCGCCTGCGGCAGCCTCCGGGTACGACCACGACTCCTGCCGGGTCTGCATGCAGATCGCCGCCAGGAGCAGGCCGATCGCCAGGATCGACGCCACCCCGAGGACCATGACGACCACGAGCAGGATCCAGTCGATCCGACCGGCGTCGAAGGGGACGTTGAGGAAGACGACGCCGACCGCGAGGGTGATCGCAGCGCCCATCGCCCCGACCCCGATCCGCGCGACGCCGCGACCGAAGATGACGGCGAGGAAGTCGCTCGGGCTGACGTAGATGTACTTGAGCATCCGGTAGCGCTCGCGGTCGTCGAGGATCATCCAGGCGAGGCCGCTCACGCCGCTCAGGACGAACGACCAGAGGGCGCTCCCGACGACGACGAACGCGCGGTACTCGGGCTTCGCGCCGCCGCTGATCACGTCGAGCATGACCACGAGGATCAGGGCGGACGCGAGCGGCTTCGCCACCGAGTAGATGAAGAACAGGAGCGGGTCGGTCCAGTTCGCCTCCATCTGCCAGCCGAGGCGGACGGCCGTGGAGAAGCTCCGACGCACGTCGACCCAGCCGCGGCCACGGGTCCGGGCCATGTCGAAGCCGCCCCAGTCGGGCGAGGCGAGGCCGGGTGGCTCGGGCCGGAGGACGGGCTCCGCGGCGGTCATCGGATCCGGATCCTCGCCGGCGCGCTCACTGCCAGCGGACCGAAAGCCGGCCCTCGCTGCGCGCGAGCCGCTCGAGGGTCGCGAGCGTCCAGCGCGACAGGAGCACGAAGACCACGACCATCGCCACGAGGATCGCGGCCTCGATCGCGGGTGACGGCGTCCCGATCGGGTACGCAGATCCCGCGAAGGCGAGCTGGCGCATCGCGTCGAGCCCGACAGCGAGCGGCAGGAGGCCGATCGCCACCGAGCCGAGGACGCCGAGCCGGGCGATCGGGAAGTTCAGCCCGGACACGAAGTAGACCGGCTCGACGAGGAGCTGGGTCAGGTGCCATGCCTCGCGGCCCCACATCAGGAAGAGGCTGGCGAGCATCATCCCGAGCCCGTACAGCGCGGCGAGGGTCAGCAGGAACACCGCGATCAGCAGAGCCCACTGGTCGATCGAGAAGCTGACGCCGTAGAGGGTCGTCGCGATCACGAGAACGGCCGCCGCCCGGGTCGAGCTCATCACGAAGCCGCCGAAGGCCATCCCGAACAGGACGGCCATGATGTGCATCGGGGCGGCGAAGTAGAGCTCGAGGTTGCCCTGGCTCTTCTCCCACCACAGCTGCTGGGCCATCATCCAGATCACGTTCAGCCAGAACGCGGTCATGGCCCCGCCGAGCACGACGAAGCCGATGTACTGGGGCGGCGCCTGGAGCGCCCGGTAGACGAAGACAAACGCCGAGGTCGCGAGGAACGGCAGGAGGATCTCGAAGGCGATCCAGCTCTTCTCGCGGAAGAGGCCGGTGACCCGCGGGTAGGCGCGCCCGAGGACGGTCCGGAGGTTCGTCATCGCGACCTGGCGGGGCGTCCATTCGGCCGCCGCCTGTGGGCTCGCGGTCGGGCGGTAGACGAAGGCGTTCCGACCCGGGGAATCGAGGGTCCGCCGGCCGGCCTCGCGGGGCGCGCTCATCCGACGACCTCGGCTTCGCGCTCGCGGGCGTCGTCGGTCGGATCGGATGCCGGGGGCTCGCGGCGATCTCGCGGCGTCGACTCCTTGCGGTCGTGGTCGACCTCGTCGTGGAAGCCGCGGCCGACGAGCTCGACGAACACGTCCTCGAGAGATGGCTCGGACTTGCGGAGGGCGAGGATGTGGGCGCCGAGCCCGCCCAGGGCGACGACGACGTCGCCGAGGGCGCGATCGTCGACGAGGGCGAGGTTGACCTCGACGGTCTTCCGATCGGCCGCGCCGTCGGCCTGGTCGCCGACCGCGAGAGCCGCGCTGACCACCCCCGGAAGGCGGCGCAGGGCGCCGACGCCGCCGTCGAGCCGGTCGAGCTCGATCCGGAAGAGGGATTCGCGCTGGACGCGCTTCTTGAGCTCGTCGGGCGTGCCCAGGGCGAGGATCCGGCCGTGGTCGACGATCGCGATCCGGTCGCACAGCTCGTCCGCCTCGGCCATGTAGTGGGTGGTCAGGAGGACTGTCCGGCCGGGGACCGCCGCCTTCCACGCCAGGACCAGCTCACGGACCGAGCGGGCGGCGGCCACGTCCAGCCCGAGCGTCGGCTCGTCGAGGAAGAAGATCCACGGGTCGTTGAGCAGGCCGCGCGCGAAGTTCATCTTCTGGCGCTGGCCGGTCGAGAGGGTGCTGACCCGCTGTTCCCGCTGCTCGTCGAGGCCGACGGCGTCGATCAGCTCGTCGACCCGGTTCCAGCCGTCGCGCGTCGGCAGCCCGTAGAACTGGCTGAACATCCAGAGCTGTTCGCGGACCGTCAGGATCCCGTAGCCCGACTGCTCGCCGCCCGCGACCATGTTCATGATCCGCCGGATCTGCTTCGTCTGGCGCTCGACGTCGAAGCCGAAGATGTGGGCCGTGCCCTCCGAGGGCAGCAGGAGCGTCGTCAGGATCTTGATCAGCGTCGTCTTGCCGGCGCCGTTCGGGCCGAGCAGGCCGAAGAACTCACCCGGCTCGACCTGCAGGTCGACGCCGTCGAGAGCGACGACGGGCTTCGGCTTGACCTTGTAGACGCGGCGGATGCCGCGGACGTCGATCGCGAGCGGCTGGGCGCGGGTCGTGGACGCGGGCACGGGCACGGGACTCCCCGGGGGTTGGCTGCGGGACGGGGAGTGTACGACACGACCGTGCCAATGGGAAGCGTGGCGTCGTCCTGATGTGAGATGCCTATCGAACACGGAGCGTGGCGCCGGGTCGCTCGTGCGTGCGCTCCCGCCCGCCCGGCCCGCGCTCGGGAGCGCCGTCGCCGAAATTGTCAAACGATCTCCAGGCGATCCTTAGCCGGACCGTTTCTGTCATGCGAGCCCCACACGGTCGGTTGACAGGAATTCGCGTCACCGCCGTGCGTGGGCCGTGTCCGCCGGCCCGGCTTCACTCGCCGAACGACCGGGTGAGATTCGTATGGCAAGACCGTCTCACGGCCTGGCCGGACACGGCCCACGGCCGTACCAGATGACAGCCACGGTGACCTTCTGCGCACGCCCGGGCGGTTGGCGGTCGATCTTGCGATCAACCGCCGTCGTGGTCAGTCGAATGGGCCCGATCGGAACGATCGAGGCCGCTGCCACCGGCCGAAGGACGCCGTGGCTGTCGAATGATCGAGATCAGCCGCGCGGGACCGTTGCGCCGCAGGCAGCCTCACGAGCGGATCCCGGTCAAGACCGACGCAAGCTCGCCCGCAACGCGGGCGTCGTTGACGATCAGGGCGGTGTTCGCGCGGACCGACGCTCCGTCGGTGATCTCGGCGATCCGGGCCAGGAGCCACGGGGTCGTGGCCGGGCCGTGGACGCCCGCAGCTTCGGCCTCGGCGACGGCGCGCGCGACGGCGGTCCGTGCCAAGTCCCCGGGGAGTGCCTCGGCCGCCGGCACCGGCACGCACACGAGCAATCCGCCGAGACCCAGCTGGAGGTGGAGCCGCGCGATCGTCGACGCACCCGCCACGTCCTCCGCCGTCTGCGGCGAGGGGAGCCCGCTCGAACGCGCGTAGAAGCCGGGCAGCTCGGCCTGGCCGATCGTCACGACCGGCACGCCGTGCGTCTCGAGGTACTCGAGCGTCGCGGGGACGTCGAGGATCGCCTTCGGCCCGGCGCACACGACGGCCATCGGCGTCCGCCCGAGCTCCTCCAGGTCGGCCGAGATGTCGAACGTCGGTGACGGACCACCGAGGGCCCCGCGATGGACGCCGCCGATCCCACCGGTCGCGAACACCCGGATCCCTGCGGCGTGGGCCGCGATCATCGTCGCCGAGACGGTCGTCGCGGCCCAGCCGCCGCCGGCCAGCGCGACCGCGAGCGACGGCCGAGCTGCCTTCCGGACGGAGCCCGCCGGCGCGGTCGCCAGCGCCGCGAGGGCGCCTTCGTCCAATCCGACGAGCAGCCGACCGTCGCGGATCGCCACGGTGGCCGGCACCGCACCGCTCTCCCGGACCGCGGCCTCGGACGCGCGCGCGACCTCCAGGTTGGCCGGATACGGCAGCCCGTGGCTGATCAGCGTCGACTCGAGCGCGACGACCGGTCGGCCCTCTTCGAGCGCGCTCGCCACCTCGGACGCCACCGAAAGCCGGTCGCCGATCACAGCGCCAGCTCCCTCGGGACCGTCGACAGCTGCCGGGCCGCCGCCCGGTGCGCGGCAAGAACCGCGCGTCGGAGGGTCGCGGGCCGGAGCCGCGCGTCGGCATCCGCGGCGACCCAGGCCACGAGGAACCCCGCGTCGAACGCGTCGCCGGCCCCCGTCGTGTCGGTCGCCTCCAGCGGCGCGGTCGCGACGTCGAAGGCGAGGCGTCCCGAGGCGGAGTCGGCGAGAACGGAGGCGCCGGAGCGGCCGTGCTTGATGACGACGAGCGCGGCGAGCTCCCCCAGGCGCGTCGCGTCGTGGCCGCCCGCGAGGGCCTCCGCCTCGACCCGCGTGGCGAACAGAACGTCCGGCGCCGCCTCGCGGACCAGCCGCACGGCCGCCCGCCGTCCGTCGGCCAGCAGCGGAGCGACCGACGAGAGGTCGAGGCTGACCAGCGCGCCGCCCGCCCGTGCCAGCTCGATCGCCCGGCGGCCCGCCAACCCCAGCGGCTCGCCCAGCAGGGAATAGGCCGGCAGGTGGATCAGGTCGACGCGGAACGTCCCCTCCGACAGGTCTTCCGGCGTGAGGCGATCCGCGGCCGCCCGGTCGGCGACGAACGACCGCTCGCCACCCGGCGCCACCACGACCCCGATCCGCCCGGTCCGCTCGCCCGCGACCCGCACCGCCCGGACGCGCACGCCGTCGTCCTCGAGCGCCGAGACCAGCTCCCGTCCCTCGTGGTCGCGACCGACGGCGCAGACGAGCGTGGACCGCGCGCCCAGGCGGGCCAGCCAGCGCGCCGTCGTGGCGGCGGACCCGCCCTGGCGCAGCGCGACGCGACCGGGCACGTCCGTCCCGACCTCCATGGCGCGCGACGGAGCCAGCACGACATCGACCATGAGATCGCCGACGACGACGATCCGAGGCGTCCGTGGCGGCCGTGGCCCGGCCGAGCGCGCGCGACGCCGGACCGGAAGCTTCGGGGGCATGCTGCGAGGATAGCCGCGCGCACGAGGAGGCCGTCCGCCCGGCCTACAATGCGCCAACGACCCGAGTCCCCGACCCCGAACCGGATTTGCGGGAGCACGATTTCCATGCCGACCGCCACCGAGACCCTCGACCGCCTCGCGATCGACACGATCCGGACCCTCTCGATCGACGGCGTCCAGCAGGCGAATTCCGGCCACCCGGGCGCCCCGATGGGCGCCGCCCCGATGGCCTACACGCTCTGGACGCGCTTCCTGCGCCATGCCCCGACCCACCCCGACTGGCCGGATCGCGATCGCTTCGTCCTGAGCGCCGGCCACGCGTCGATGCTCCTCTACTCGCTCCTCCACCTGACCGGCTATGGCGTCACGCTCGACGACCTGAAGTCGTTCCGCCAGTGGGGGTCGAAGACGCCGGGCCACCCGGAGTACGGTCTGACGCCCGGCGTCGAGGCGACCACGGGGCCCCTCGGCCAGGGCTTCGCGAACGCCGTCGGGATGGCGATCGCCGAGGCGCGCCTCGCCGCCGAGTTCAACCGCGAGGGTCACGACGTCGTCGACCACTGGACGTACACGCTCTGCTCGGACGGCGACCTCCAGGAGGGCATCGCGTCGGAGGCGGCGTCGCTGGCCGGCCACCTCGGCCTGCGCAAGCTGATCGCCCTGTACGACGACAACCACATCCAGCTCGACGGGCCGACCTCGATGGCCTGGTCGGAGGACGTCGTCGCCCGGTTCGAGGCGTACGGCTGGCATGCGGTCCGGGTCGAGGACGGCACCGACATCGAGTCGATCTCCGCGGCGATCGAGGAGGCGCGGGCCGACGACCGGCCGAGCCTGATCGCGGTTCGGACCCACATCGGCTTCGGCAGCCCGAACAAGCAGGACACCCAGAAGGCGCACGGCTCGCCGCTCGGGCCGGACGAGGTCCGCTTGGTCAAGGAGGCCTACGGCTGGGATCCGGACAAGACGTTCTACGAGCCGCCCGAGGCGCTCGAGCTCTTCCGGCGGGCGATCCCGGCCGGCGACGACCTCGTCGAGGCCTGGGAGGGCGCCTTCGCCCGCTACGAATCGGCGCACCCGGACCTGGCAAAGGAGTTCCGTCGGCGGGTGATGAATCGCGCGTTGCGCGACGGCTGGGATGCGGGGCTCAAGACCTATGCGGCCGGCGAGGAGATCGCGACCCGGAACGCCAGCCAGGACGCGATCCAGGCGCTCGCCTCGACCGTGCCGGAGCTGTTCGGCGGCGCGGCGGACCTGTCCGAATCGAACCTGACCGACGTCAAGGGCGAAGGCTCGTTCGAGGCCGACGATCCCGGTCGGAACCTGCGCTTCGGCGTGCGCGAGCACGGGATGGGCGGCGTCGGCAACGGGATCGCCTACCACGGCGGCTTCATCCCGTACGTCGCGACGTTCCTGACGTTCAGCGACTACATGCGCGGCGCCGTCCGGCTGGCGGCCCTCAGCGGGCTCCAGGTCGTCGACGTCTGGACCCACGACTCGGTCGGGCTCGGCGAGGACGGCCCGACCCACCAGCCGGTCGAGCATTACGCCGCACTCCGGGCGATCCCGAACCTGTGGTTCGTCCGGCCGGGCGACGCCAACGAGACGTCCGCGGCCTGGGCGCTGGCCGTGGCGCGCGGACAGGAGAATCCGTCCGGACCGGTGGCGTTGTCGCTGACGCGCCAGAAGCTGCCGACGCTCGCGGGTACGGCCGAGAAGGCGCGCGAGGGCGTGCGCCGCGGCGGGTACGTCCTGCGCGACGCGGCCGGGGGTCAGGCGCCCCGAATCATCCTGATCGGGACCGGCTCGGAGCTGCAGCTCGCGTTCCGGGCCGCCGAGGCGCTCGAGGCGGACGGGATCGCGGCCCGGGTCGTGTCCCTGCCCTGCTGGGAGCGGTTCGAGCTCCAGGACGCGGACTACCGCGAGTCCGTGCTGCCGCGCTCGGTCCGTGCGCGGGTCGCGGTCGAGGCCGGCGTGTCGCTCGGCTGGGACCGCTGGGTCGGCGACGACGGCGCGATCGTCGGGCTCGACCATTTCGGCGCGTCGGCGCCGGCCGGGACGATCTTCGAGAAGTTCGGGTTCAGCGTCGATCGGGTCGTCGCGGTCGCTCGGGACGTGCTGGCGGGCACGGTTCGCGGCCCGCTCGAGACCCTCGAGCCCGGTCACCTGCCGGCGCCGCGCGGCGGCCATCCGTCGCTCGACCACGGCGACCCGGGCGTCGACCGGACGCCGTCGACCGACCCCGGCCACAGCTGAGCGGTCACGGAGATGCGCGTGGCATTCGCCGCCGATCACGCCGGGGCCGCCCTGAAGGACGAGCTCCGGCGCCGGCTCGAGGCCGCGGGTCTCGGCCACGACGTCGTCGATCTCGGTGGCGACGGCTCCAATCCGCAGGACGACTACCCGGACTTCGCAGCCCGCATCGGCTACGCGGTCCGCGACGGCGAAGCGGATCGCGGAATCCTCATCTGCGGGTCCGGCGTCGGCGCGAGCGTCGCCGCGAACAAGATCCGCGGCGTCCGGACCGCTGTCTGCCACGACACGTACTCGGCCCACCAGGGCGTCGAGCACGACGACATGAACATCCTGACCCTCGGCTCGCGGGTGATCGGGCCCGAGCCCGCCTGGGAATGCGTCGTCGCCTTCCTCGGCGCGACGTTCAGCGGCGAGCCGCGCCACCGGCGGCGGCTCGACAAGGTCCTCGCGATCGAGGCTGCGGAGCGGGACTGACCCGCCGGGCGCGGGCCACAGAACGTCATGCAGGCGCAACGTGCGCCCGGGCGCGGTCGGACTACCATGGGCGCGATGCCTGACGACATGACCGCCAGTCCAGCCATCGCAAGCCCGTCTCTCGCCCTCGGTGACGGCACCGCGGCGTACGACGCGGCGGTCCAGCGGGCCCGCGACGAGCGCTGGGGCGAGCGGGTCTGGGACCGCGACCCGAGCCTGTGGTCGACCAACGAACGCGTCCAGGCGGCGATCTCCGATCGTCTCGGCTGGCTCGACGCGCCGGCCCACTTCGCCGAGCAGGTCGCCGCGCTCGAGGGGTTCGGCGAAGGCGTCCGGGACGCCGGGTTCACGACCGCGGTCGTCGGCGGGATGGGCGGCAGCAGCCTCGCCCCGGACGTGCTCCACCGGACGTTCGGGACGGCCGAGGGCTGGCTCGACCTGCGCGTCCTCGACTCGACCGACCCGGCGGCCGTCGCCGCGACCGTCGACGACCTCGATCCGCTCGCGACCCTGTGGATCGTCGCGAGCAAGTCCGGCACGACCACCGAGCCGCTCGCGTTCCAGGCCGACGCCTGGTCTCGCGCGGAGCGGGCTCTGCGCGCGCATCACGCGCCGCGCAACGAGCACGCCGGCGAGCTGATGGTCGCGATCACCGACCCGGGCCGGAGCGTCGAAGCGATCCCCCATCACGACCAGCTCCGCGAGGTCTTCCTCAACCCGCCCGACATCGGCGGCCGCTATTGCGCGCTGACCTACATCGGGCTCGTCCCGGCGAGCCTGATCGGGATCGATCTCGACGCCGTCCTCGCGTCCGGGATCGCGATGGCCGACGCCTGCCGCGAACCGGATCCAGCGGCGAACCCGGGCGTCAGTCTCGGCCTGGCGATCGGGACGCTTGCCCGGGCGGGCCGCGACAAGCTGACGTTCATCGCCGACCCCGCCATCGACAGCTTCGGCGCGTGGGCCGAGCAGCTGATCGCCGAGAGCACCGGCAAGCATGGGACGGGCATCGTCCCGATCGATCGCGAGCCGCTCGGGGAAATCGCGGCCTACGGCACGGACCGGGTCTTCGTCCGGCTGTCCCTCGCGGGCGAGGCTTTCGCCGCCGGCGACGCCCTTGCGGATGCGGCGGAGGCGGCCGGCCATCCGGTCATCCGCATCGCGATCGCGGACCCGATCGACATCGGCGCCGAGGCGTTCCGCTGGGAGTTCGCCACGGCCATCGCCGGCGTCGTCCTCGGGATCGATCCGTTCGACCAGCCGAACGTCGAGGAGGCGAAGGACCTCACGCGGAAGGTCCTCGCCGCCGCGGAGTCCGGCGCAAAGCCGCTCGCGCCGGCCCCGGCGCTCGTCGAGGACGCGGCGAGCGGCCTCGCCCTGCACGGTGACGCGGCGCTCCGGCTGACGGCCGGCGACGGCTCCGTGGTCGGCGAGCTGGCGCGCCACCTCGCCCGGCGCAAGCCGAACGCCTATCTCGCCCTCCAGGCCTTCATTGCGCCGTCCGCCGCCGCCGACGAAGCCATCGAGCGGATTCGCGTCCTGCTTCGCGACGCCACCCGCTGCGCGACGACGGCCGGCTACGGTCCTCGCTTCCTCCACTCGACGGGCCAGCTCCACAAGGGCGGCACGCCGAGCGGCTGGTTCCTCCAGATCACATCCGACCATCCCGCGGACCGGCCGATCCCTGGCTGGCCGTACACCTTCGGCCGCCTGATCGATGCCCAGGCCGAGGGCGATTTCGCCGCGATCGAATCGCACGACCTGCCGATCCTGCGCGTCCACCTCGCCGATCCGGAGCGAGGCCTGGTCGCGCTCGAGACGGCGCTGCGCACGGCGCTCAACCAGGGCTGAAGCGGCAATCCAGCGCGACCCGGGCGGTCGCCGCCATCAACCACGGAGGGTCAGTCGCAATGCGGATCGGGTTCGTCGGTCTCGGTCGGATGGGCGCCAACATGGTCCGCCGCCTGCTCAAGGACGGCCACGAGGTCGTCGCCTACAACCGGACGCCGGAGAAGACGAAGGAGATCGAAGGCGAAGGCGCGATCGCCTCGTTCTCGATTGCCGAGCTCGTCTCGAAGCTCGAGAAGCCGCGCGCGGTCTGGATCATGGTTCCGGCCGGTGACGCGACCGAGGCCCAGATCGAGGAGCTGATGGAGCACCTCGAGCCGGGCGACACGATCATCGACGGCGGCAACACGAACTTCCACGACGACCAGCGCCGGCACGCGGCGCTCGCCGAGAAGGGCGTGAACTACGTCGACGCCGGCACGAGCGGCGGGATCTGGGGCCTCCAGGTCGGCTACTGCCTGATGGTCGGCGGCGACGAGGCGGCGGTGAAGCCGCTCGAGCCGATCTTCCTCTCGCTGGCCCCGGAGGGCGGCTATCTCCAGGTCGGCGGCGCGGGAGCCGGCCACTACGTGAAGATGGTCCACAACGGCATCGAGTACGGGCTGATGCAGGCCTACGCCGAGGGCTTCGAGATCCTCCACGCCTCGTCATATCCGCTGGACCTCGCCGGGATCGCCGACCTGTGGATGCAGGGCTCGGTCGTCCGATCCTGGCTGCTCGAGCTGGCGGCACGCGCGTTCAAGGCGAACGGCCAGGATCTCGATCACCTGAAAGGCTTCGTCGCCGACTCCGGCGAGGGCCGCTGGACGATCCAGGAGGCGATCGACCACGACGTCCCGGCGCCGGTGATCACCCTGTCGCTGCTGACCCGGTTCCGGTCCCGCCAGGACGACTCGTACGGCGCCAAGGTCCTCGCCGCGCTCCGCAACGAGTTTGGCGGGCATGCCGTGAAAACCGAATGACCCGTTCAGTGGCGGAGTTCCCATACGCCAGCCTGGCGAGCATTCGGCGTGCGAATCGGGCTCCAGCCGCTGCCGTCGGGCTCCAAATCACTGTGAATCAGCCGTCCGCGGCTAACTCGACGCCGACCGAGCCTCGTCCGATTGGCCGCGGCACGCCTAACGCGCGCTCCACTGGCATATGCGCGACTGCGGGCCGCTGGCACCGACCCGAGGTCCGCGAGGCCCCGGCCCGATGACCGACACCGCCGTCCCGAAGCGCCGCAAGACGTCGAGCAAGCCGGACGCCCCCGCCGTCGGGCCGGAGACCGCACCGGACAAGACCCCCCACCCGGCACCGCGGGCGAAGGACGCGCCACGGACGATGCGCGAGCTGCGGATCGCCCGCCAGGGCAAGCGCAAGGCCCCGCCCAGGCAGGACGACAACCCGCTTCGCGAAGGGCTCCGCCTCGAGCGGGTTCCGGACCCGAGCGTCCTCGTCCTCTTCGGGGCCACCGGCGACCTCGCCCATCGAAAGGTGATCCCGGCGCTCTACCAGCTGTGGCGGACGAACCTCCTGCCCCACGAGTTCGTCGTCCTCGCGATCGGCCGCCGCGACTACGACGACGACAGCCTGCGGACCGAGCTCCGGACGTCGCTCGAGAAGTACTCGCGCGTCCTGCCGGTCGACGACGCCGCCTGGCGGGGCTTCTCCGCCCGGATCCGCTACCAGAAGCTCGACTTCGCGAACCCGGCCGACTACGACGGCCTCGTGAAGGTCCTCGACGGGATCGACAAGGAGCAGAACTCGCGCGGCAATCACCTCTACTACCTCGCGACGCAGCCGTCGGCATTCGCCGAGATCGTCGCCCAGCTCGGCCGGGTCGGGCTCGATCACGAGCTCCACGAGGGCGGCTGGCGGCGGGTCGTCATCGAGAAGCCGTTCGGCCACGACCTGAACTCGGCGATCCGGCTCAACCGCGAGGTCGGCAAGGTGTTCCGCGAGTCGCAGGTCTACCGGATCGATCACTACCTCGGCAAGGAGACCGTCCGGAACCTCCTCGTCTTCCGCTTCGGGAACGGGATCTTCGAGCCGATCTGGAACCGCCGCCACATCGACCATATCCAGATCACAGTCGCGGAGACCATCGGGGTCGAGAACCGCGGCGCGTTCTACGAGGAGACCGGCGCCAGCCGCGACTTCCTCCAGAACCACCTGCTCCAGCTGATGAGCCTCGTCGCGATGGAGCCGCCCGCCACGTTCGACGCCGATGCGCTGCGTGACGAGAAGGTCAAGGTGATCCGGGCGATCGGCGAGATGACGCCCGACCAGATGAAGAGCGACGTCGTCCGCGGCCAGTACGGGCCGGGCTGGGTGGCGGCCAAGCCGGTCCAGGGCTATCGCTCGGAACCCGAGGTCGATCCGGAGTCGGAGACCGAGACGTACATCGCCGCCCGGTTCGAGGTCGACGACTGGCGCTGGTCCGGCGTGCCGTTCTACCTCCGGACAGGCAAGCGCCTCCCGAAGCGGGCGACCGAGATCGCGATCCAGTTCAAGGAGGTCCCCCACCGGCTGTTCCGCGAATCCGGCTCGGACCCCGACCCGAACCTGCTCGCGATCCGGATCCAGCCGGACGAGGGGATCATGCTCCGGTTCGGGGCCAAGGTCCCCGGACTCGGCATCGACGTCCGGTCGGTCACGATGGATTTCACGTACGGATCGGCGTTCACCGTCGATTCGCCCGACGCGTACGAGACGCTGATCCTCGACGCGCTCCTCGGCGATGCGTCGCTGTTCACGCGGGCCGACGAGGTCGAGGGTGCCTGGGCCCGGGTCACCCCGATCATCGACACGTGGATGGACGAGGGCGCCCCGGACTTCCCGAACTACGAGGCCGGCACCTGGGGCCCGGACACGGCTGATGAGCTGCTGGCTCGGGAAGGCCGAAAGTGGCGCCGGATCTGACCTCGGGTGCGGTGCTCGACGCGCCGGTCCGCCCCAACGAGCCGGTCCTGCGCTGGAAGTCGCGCGCCCACAGCATCGAGGAGGTCGAAGTCGAGCTGGCCCGGATCTGGGCGCAATCGAACCTCGACGGGAGCATCGACGCCGACGGCGACCACGTGAACGATCGGCACATCGGCGCCCGGACGAGCGTGATGAACCTGGTCGTCATCGCCGCCCGCCAGGAGGTCGGCGAGCGCTCCGCAGCCACGATCCAGCGGCTCGTCGGGCGCCACCCGTCGCGCACGACGATCGTCCAGCCGGCCGATCCGGACGGCCCGTCGTGGCTCGATGCCCAGATCGTCGCCCACTGCATCATGCCCCGCGTCGACGCCCCCGAGACCTGCGCCGAGACGATCCACCTGACCTGCGGCGGCGAGTCGGGGCGCCACCTCGACGCGATCGTCGCGCCGCTCCTGATCCACGACCTGCCGGTCACGGTCTGGTGGCCGGACGAGCCGTCGTTCGGGAGCGCGCCGGTCAACGACCTGCTCGTGATGGCCGATCGGCTCGTCGTCGACGGATCGGGCTGGCACGGCACGGGGCTGACCCAGCTGCGCAAGATGGCCGCCGCGGCCGATCGCTTCCCGATCGCGATCTCGGACTTCGCGATGGTTCGCCAGTCGCGCTGGCGGGAGGCGATCGCGGCGATCTTCGACATCCCCGACTTCCTCCCGTACCTCCGCCACCTCCGGCGGATCGCGGTCACGTACGGCGTCCGCGACGAGTTCGGCGCGGAGACGACGAACATCGTCAAGCCGCTCTACCACGCCGCGTGGCTCGCCTCGCGGCTCGGGATGCAGGTCGTCCGTCCGCTCGCACCGATGACGGCCGGCGTTGCCCGCAAGCCGACCTCGCGCGGCAGCGGCGGCCGGATCACCACCCTGGCCAATCCCAGCGCCGGGCTGTCCGCCACGCTCCGTCTCGAGCGAAGCGACGTGGCGATCGTCATCCGCCCGGTGCTCTCGACGATGCCGGCGGGCACGACGCTCCGGATCGAGCTGCTCGCCGACTGGCGCGGCTCCGAGCTCCGTGCCGACGTCACCGCCGAGCAGGAAGCCGTTCACGTCCGGGTCTGGCAGGACGGCGTCCATGCCCTCGAACGCGGGTTCAACGCGCCGCGCCGGACCGACATCGACCTGCTGGCCGAGGCGATCGAGGCCGGTGGCCGCGATCCCGTCGCGGTCGAAACGCTCGCCCTCGCCGCCCAGCTCGCCGGAGGTCCGATTTCATGACCGAGCCCACGCTCGTCACCCTCGCCGACGCGGAGGCCTGCTCGCTCGCGGCCGCCGAACGGATCATCGAGATCCTCGACGTCGCGATCGACGACCACGGCGAGGCCCATTGGGTGACGACGGGCGGGTCGACCCCCGCGGCGATCTATCGGCACCTCACCGAGACCTCGCTGCGCGACGAGCTCGACTGGCGGAAGGTCCATCTGTGGTGGACGGACGAGCGCTTCGTGCCACCCGATCACCCACTGTCGAATGCCAAGATCGCCGACGAGATCCTCCTGAGCCCGCACCGGCCCGGCGAGCCCGACAGCGGCGGCGTCCCGATCCCGATCGACCAGATCCATCCGTTCGAGACGAGCGTCGCGATCGGCGAGGGCCACGACGAGGACTGGTGTGCACACGCCTACGCCGAGGTCATCCGGGCCGACGGGCCCGATCCCAATGACGCCGGCTGGCCGGTGTTCGACCTGATCCTGCTCGGGATCGGGCCGGACGGGCACATCCTCTCGGTGTTCCCGAATGCCGCCGCGTTCGACCGCAGCGAGTGGGCGCTCGGTGTTCCCGCACCGACCCATGTCGAGCCGCACGTCCCCCGGGTCACCCTGAATCCGTCGATCGTGCCCGCCGCGGCCGAGCTGCTCGTCGTCTGTCCCGGCGCGGCCAAGGCAGAGACGCTCCACGACATCCTCCGCGGCGAGCGCAATGCCCGAGCGCTCCCGGCCCAGCTGGCCCGCCGGCCGGGTGCGACCTGGATCGTCGATCGCGAGGCCGCCCGGCTGCTGTGAGCGGCGCGACGGAGGCGGAGCCCCGGCCAGAGCGCGTCGTCGTCGCCCCGGACGGCGTTCCGATCGCCGTCTTCCGCTCCGGCGAGGGACCGCCGCTCGCCCTCGTCCACGGCGCGACCGCGGACCACACCACGTGGCGCACGAGCGGACCGCTGCTCGCCGCCCGCCACGCGCTCCACGCGATCGATCGCCGCGGGCGGGGCGCGTCCGGCGACGGCGACCAGGGCGAGCCGTACACGATCGAGCGCGAGTTCGACGATCTCGCCGCGGTCGTGGACGCGATCGCCGCCGAGACGGGTTCGGCCGTCGACGTCGTCGGGCACTCGTACGGCGGCCGGGTCGGGCTCGGCGCGGCGCTCCGGACCGCGAACCTCCGCCGGCTCGTCTGCTACGAGGGCGCGCCGCCGGCCGACGGGCGCGGCTACCAGGATGCGGACGCGGGCACGGTCCGGCGGGTCGAGGCGCTCGTCGCCGCGGGCGACCGGGACGAGGCGCTCGCGACGTTCATGCGCGACGTCGTCGGGATGCCGGAGCCGGACCTCGCCGCCTTCCGGGCCGATCCGATTTGGCCGCGCCGGGCGGCCGCGATCGACACGACGATCCGCGAGCTGCGCGCCGAGACGAGCCCGGCCGGATCCATCGACGTCCTGGGCGCGGTTCGCCAGCCGGTGCTCCAGATCCTCGGCGGCGCGAGCACGGAGCCCTTCGCGGCCGCGACGCACGCCCTCGACGCGCGGCTGCGGAGCGGGCGGGTCGTCACGATCGCCGGCGCGCGGCACGCCGCCCACCACACACACGCCGCCGAGTTCGTGGCCGCGATCGAGGCCTTCCTCGCCGATCCGGACGTGGCAGACTCCGCGTCATGAGCGACGTCGTCTACTGGATCATCATCGGGTTCATCGCCGGCGCCCTGTCAGGGATGCTCGTCGGCGGCCGCACCGCCCGTGGCTGCCTCCCGAACATCGTCGTCGGGATCCTCGGTGGGGTCGTCGGCGGGTGGATCGGGCGCCAGCTCGGGTTCGAAGGCGCTCCGGGGTTCGTCGCGGCCCTGATCGGGGCAATCGTCGTCCGGGTCGTCCTCGAGGCGATCACCCCGAAGGATCGCCGCTGACGGCTCCCCTCGGGCGACGGCGCGACCGCCCGGCGCGGGCTACCATCGACCCATGACGAACTCGACGGCACCGACCGCGACAGCTCCATCCGCGGCGCCCGACAACCGGCCCTATTCGCCCGGCCTGGAGGGCGTCCTCGCCGGCGAGACGTCCCTGAGCCAGGTCGACGGCGCGAACGGCCGCCTGATCTACCGCGGCTACCGGATCGGCGATCTCGTCGAGCACGGCACGTACCCCGCCGTCGCCAATCTGCTCTGGACCGGCGACTGGGATCCGGCGGCCCGGATGGCCACGGCGCCCGTTCCCGACGCGGTCCTGGCGACCCTCCGCGCGCTGCCGAAGACGGCCAAGCCGATGGACGCGCTGCGGACCGCGGTCTCGGCCTGGGGCGCGACCGAGGCGCCGCCGTACCCGCCGACCGTCGAGCAGGCTCGCGCCCTGACGGCGTTCTCGCCGTCGGCGCTGGCGGCCTTCGCCCGGATCCGTGAGGGCAAGGAGCCGGTCGAGCCGGATCCGTCGCTCGATCTCGTCGAGGGCTTCCTCTACCAGCTCACCGGCGACCGGCCCGAGCCCGCGACGAGCCGCGCTCTGGACGCCTATTTCATCGTCGGAGCCGAGCACGGATTCAATGCCTCGACGTTCACGGCCCGCGTCGTGATCGGGACGAACTCCGACATCGCCTCGGCCGTGGTCGCCGCGATCGGCACGATGAAGGGGCCGCTTCACGGCGGGGCCCCGTCCGAAGTCGTCGATCAGCTGGCGAAGATGGGCTCGGTCGAGCATGCCGAGGCCTGGCTCCGGGGCGCCCTCGACCGCCACGAGCGGCTGATGGGCTTCGGCCATCGCGTCTATCGCGCCTACGACCCGCGGGCCGCGGCACTGCGCAAGGTCGCGGAGGGGATGGAGCACAAGCCCGACTGGCTTCACCTGGCGATCCAGGTCGAGGACATGGCCCTGCGCCTGCTCGCCGAAAAGTACCCGGATCGGCCGTTGAAGACCAACGTCGAGTTCTATGCCGCCCCCGTCCTGTCCGGCGTCGGCCTGACCCCGGACCTGTTCACCGCGACCTTCTCGCTGGCCCGCCATGCCGGCTGGACTGCCCATGTCCTCGAGCAGGCCGCGAGCAACCGCCTGATCCGCCCCGACGTCCGGTACATCGGCCCCGCGGAGCGCGACCTGCCGAGCTGATCGCTAGCGCGCCGCGGCCGGGGTCATGGCGGCGCTCTCGGCCGTCGCGCGAACCCGCTCGGCGATCCGGTCGACGACGTAGCGCGCGTCGCGTCCGGCGCCGCCCACGAGCATCGACGTGAAGGCGTAGGTGAACGGGATGCCGAGGTAGTACAGGCCCGGGACGGTCGGGCTGACCCCGCGGACCTCCTCGGGCCAGCCGTCACGACCGGCGACCGGCGCTCCGATCCACGAGTAGTCGCGGCGATACCCGGTGCACCAGATCACATTGGCCACGTCGAGCACGGTGCCGTCGGCAAGGACCGGCTTGCCGTCCTTCACGCCGACCGTCCTCGCGTCGTGGCGCTCGACGCCGGCCGCGTCCAGGTCGGGCAGGCGCACCCGGAGGAGGGGCGCGCCGCCCGATCCGCTGCGGATCGCGGCTCGCATCCGCTTGCCCATCGGCGTCCGGATCGTCAGGAGGTGACTGAAGACGAACGTGATGATCGGCCAGACGATCCGGGCGCGCGGGGTGTCGATGACCCGGAACGGAATTTGGCCATGGAAGGCTCCCGACAGGATCGTCCGATGGCTGGCCGCGACCTCGAACGCGATGTCTCCGCCCGAGTGGGCCAGCCCGACGACGAGCACGGGCCCGTCCTGGAGCTGGCTCGGGTTGCGGTACTCGTCCGAGTGGAGTTGGCGGATCGCCGGGTCGAGTTGGCCGGCGAACGCTGGCACGTTCGGGATCCGGAACGGCCCCGTCGCGACGACGACCTGGCGAGCGCTGATCGAGCGTCCGCCGGCCGTGACGACGAACCCGTCACCGCCCGCGTCGCGCTCGACGCGCTCGACACGCACGCCGCTCCGGACCGGCAGCCCCAAGCGGTCCGCGTACGTCGCGAGGTAGTCGCCCATCTCGCGACCGGTCGGGTAGTGGTAAGCGGCAGCCGGGAACGGGAAGCCGGGCAACCCGTCCGATCGCGCCGGGCTGTAGAGGCGGAGCGAATCCCAGCGCTCCCGCCAGTGGTCGCCGATCCGCGCGTCGGCGTCGAGGATCACGAACTCCATGCCCCGCTTCGCGAGGTGATAGCCGGCAGACAGGCCCGCCTGGCCGCCGCCGATGACCACGGTGTCGATTCGCTCCGTTGCCGTCTCGCCGTTCATGTCGCACCCCTGGGTCTGACGCTCGTTCGTTGGCTCGGAGGCGACCGACAGGCCTGCCGGTCGCCGATCTCGACACTAGGCGGTCCCGGCAGGACGGCGCATCCGTGGAGATACCCAATCGGTGGCAACCGTCGAATGGGTACCGGCTCAGACGAGACCCTGCTCGAATGCGAACGCGGTCGCCGCAGCCCGCGTCGACACGTCGAGCTTCGCGAAGATGTTGCTGACGTGGCGGTCGACCGTCCGCTCGCTGATGCCGAGGGTCGTCGCGATGTCCCGGTTCGTCGCGCCGTGGGCGAGATGCCCGAGCACCTCGACCTCGCGGGCGCTCAGGCCGCCGGGCGTCGGGGGCGGGGCCCCGGCCACGGTATCGAGACGGCGGAGATCGGTTGCCGCGCCGAGCCGCTCGAAGATCTCGCGCGCGGCGGCGAGCTCGATCGACGCGCTGTCGCGATCGCCGAGCTCGCGGCAGGCAAGCGCGATCCGGACCCGGACCCGCGCCGATTCGTACGGCGAATCGAGGGCTTGCCACAGGTCCAGCGACCTCCGGAACGCGAGCAGGGCGGCCCGCGGGTCGCCGGATCCGAGCCGGACCAGGCCCTCGGCCCGGGCCGCGATCGCCCGGAGCAGCGGCGGCCGGGACCGGCCGGCGGCTCGCTCGCGAAGCTCGTCCAACGCCTCCGAGGCCGCCGTCACGTCGCCCGCGGCGATGGCGATCTCGACGAGCGGCTCGAGGAGTCGCGGGCGGGCGACCGGGTCTGCCTCGTCGAGCGCCCGTCGGATCGACGCGGTCGCGGCGGCGAGGTCGCCCTGGGCGAGCCGCAGGAGGGCCATCCCGGGGTCGGGCCGCCGGCCCCACTTGGCGCCCTCGCGATACGCCGCGTCGGCGGCGGCAAACTCCCCGCGCAGCCGGTGCAGCTCGGCCTGCTGGTAGTGGGCCTCGCCGACCGCGGGCTCGATCGGCGGACGCGACAGCCAGTCGTGCGCCCGTCGGACCTCGTCGTCCGCGTCCAGCCAGAGCCCGTGGAACTGGAGGATCTCGGCCCGGAACACGAGGCATCGACCGCGGAAGGGGACGGCATCGGGTTGCGATTCGCACCAGCGGTCGAGGACGGTCGTCCACTCCTGCGCCCGACCGAGGTCGAAGACCGCCTGGAAGGCCTCGATCGAGCCGCAATAGACGATCCCGACGTTGAGCGGCGAGATCTCGCCGGTCGTCACCGCGATCATCGCCTCGTCCAGGTAGGCGATGCCACGCTCCACCTGGCCCAGTGCGATCAGCGTTTCGCCCCGGCCGAAGAACGACATCGCGAGCAGATCCGGGTCACCGAACCGTTCGGCGATCGCGGCGACCTGCTCGAAGATCGCGAGCGAGCCGGCCACGTCGCCCTCGTCACGCACCTTCAGGGCGAGCGGGATGAGGAGCAGCCCGCGCTCGACGCAATCGGCGGCCGCCTCGTCGAGCAGCCGCGTCGCGCGGGCATGCCAGCCGCCGGCCTGCGCGAACTCGCCGCGCTGGCCGAGGTTCATCACGATGTGGAAGGCAAAGCGGGAGGCGCGCACAGGGTCGCCCGCCCGCAGGGTTTCGAGGTGGGCTCGCTCCCAGGTGCGGTACGCCTCGTCCGGGCGACCGAGCATCTGGCGGGCGACGGCGAGCCGCTCGAGATCTTCGATGGCGAGGGGCTGTCCTTCGTCAACGGTCGCCAGTCGCGAGGCCGCATCACTCCATGCGCGCCGCTCGAAGGCGTCACGGGCGAGGTCGAGGTCGGCGGGATTCGTCATCTCAGGGTCGAGCTCCGCGGCCAATGTACCCCGCGGGCAGGCCAGTACGGCAGCAAATCGACCTTCCCGAGCTAGCCGAGGAGCGGCAGCACGCGGGCCGCGAGCACCGATCGGAACACGTCGACAAGCAGCGCCCCTCGATCGGCGTCGGGGACGGTCGGATCGAGCAGCGGGTCCAGCACCTGGTCGATCCGGGCGCGCCGCTCGTCAGCGGACAGGTCGGGCACCGCGGCCGCCGACACGTCCCAGAGCTCCTGGTAGAGGACCCACGCGAACTGGTCGTAGATGAGCTGAGCCTCGACCTCCCATGCCTGGGCCGAGCTGATCGCGCTGCCGATCTCGAGGACCGCGGGCAACGTGCTCCGCAGCAGCTCCTCGAGAGCGATGTCCTGGCTGCGCAGAAGGTCGGGCAGGCTCACGCTGCCAACCGCCGCGCTCCCGAGTACCGCCCCCAGACGGCTGGCCCTCCGAGAGGACGACTTGCTTTCCAGGGCTCGCAGGCAGGCGTGGAACTCGCGGGCCACGGCGCGTGCCCGCGCCGCCGGCTCGCCGCCGATGGTCAGGAGCGTCTTCTGAAGGGTCCAGAGGGCGGCGGCCGTGGGTTCGGCGAGGAGGCGCTCGAATCCCGACGTCTCGACGCGGCCAGCGATCGCGCTCACGATCAGAGCCAGCCGCGACGCCGGAACAGGATGGTCAGGACGCCGAGGATGAACGCCATCAGGGCGACGACGACCCAGAACGAGAACGGCTCGTCCTCGCCCGGGACCGGAACATTCATCCCGTAGACCGAGGCGATGAGCGTCAGCGGCAGCAGGATGACGGACGCCGCGGTCAGGATCCGGAACGAATCGTTCAGGCGGTGGGCGAGCACCGACTCGTTCGTCGACTCGAGGGCCTCGATGACCTCCTTGTCGTTCTCGAGCGTGTCCCAGATCCGCTCGGCGGCGTCGGAGATGTCGTCGAAGTAGATCTCCATCTCCTCGGCGAGATAGCGCTGCTTCGTCCGCTCGAGGTCGCGCAGGACCGCGCGCTGCGGCCGCACGATCCGCCGGAAGTTGATGATCTCCTGCTTGGCGTTGCTGATGTCGCGGACGATCTCGCCCGAGCGACCCTCGAGGATGTCGTCCTCGAGCCGGTCGAGCTTGTTGCCCATCTTGCGGAGCATCGGGAAGGCGGCGTCGACGTTGGCATCGACGATCTTGTAGAGCAGGTAGCCCGAGCCCTTCGAGAACGTCGACTCGCGGAGCTCCTCGCGCGACTCCATCCGCTCGAACATCGCCTGGAGGGGCGGCAGCGGATGCTCGGTCAGGGTGATCAGGTAGTCCGGGCCGACGAAGAGGTCGACCTCCGCGGTCAGGAGCCGGCCGGACGTCTTCTCGAAGAACGGGAAGTGCATGACGAGGAAGAGGTAGTCGTCGTACACGTCGAGCTTCGAGCGCTGGTTGCGCGAGTAGACGTCCTCCCAGTCGAGCGGGTGGAAGTCGTAGTGCTGCTCGAGCCACTCGCGGTGGGCGAGGCGGGGATCCTCGATGTGGATCCAGCGGAGGCCGGAGGCCTCGACGACGCGCGGGTCGTCTACCTCGGCGATGCCGGGCGCGTCGACACCGTCGACCGGTTGCGATCGACGAAGCCGCGGGCGTGGAAGCGGCGGCAGGTTCGGCATCGACTGGGAGGCTTCATGGTGCGATCGGGCGCATCGTAGCCGGTCGGCGGAGGCGCCGTCGACGTCTCGCGCCCTCCCCCGGCGGGTATGGGATGGCGTCGGGGCGGTGACGACGGGGACTCAGTGCTGCGACTGCGCCGCGCGGGCCTCCCAGAGGACGTGCTCGGGCGTCTCGAGCTGGAACGTCGAGTGGTTGATGTCGAAGTCGGCCGAGAGGCACGTCCCGAGGTGGTCGAGGATGTCGCCAGGCCGGGCCTCCGGGCCCAGCACGACGTGGGCCGACACGACGTTCATCCCGCTCGTGATCGTCCAGGCGTGGAGATCGTGGACGTCGACCACGCCCGGCGCCTCGCGGATGTGGCGCTCCACGTCCGACAGGTCGACCCCCTTCGGCGTCGCCTCGAGCAGGACGTCGACGCTGTCGCGCAGGAGCCGGACCGTGCGGGGCACGATCAGCGCGGCGACGACGAGCGACGCGACCGCGTCGGCGGGCTGCCAGCCCGTGACCAGGATCACGAGCCCGGCCCCGAGGACGGCCACCGCCCCGATCAGGTCGCCGGCGATCTCGAGGTAGGCGCCGCGCATCGTCAGGCTCTCCCGCTGGCCCGGCGCCAGGAGCCGGAGCGACACGAGATTTGCCGCCAGCGCCAGCACCGCGACGGCGATCAGGAGCGTCGGACGGACCTCCGGCGGCGCGGCGAACCGGCGGATCGCCTCGATCGCGATGACGATGGCGATCACGAGCAGCAGCACGGCGTTGACGGCGGCTGCCAGCATCTCGAGGCGGTACAGCCCGAACGAGCGGGCGTCGCTCGGCGGCCGGGCGGCGAGCCGGATCGCGACGAGCGAGAGGGTCATCCCCGAGACGTCGGCGAAGACGTGACCGGCGTCGGCCAGCAGGGCGAGAGAGTTGGCCGCGATCCCCGCGATCAGCTCGAGGACGAGGATGGCGACACCGATCCCGATCGCTGCCGTGAGCGGCCCGGCGTGCCGGCCGGCCGCGGAATGGGAGTGGGCCACGGATCGAGCGTAGCGCGTTCGCGCCGGCTGGGGTGGCGAACGCGCCCTCGCCAGCCCACGCCAAGCGGCGAAATCGGACTCCGAGAGCGGACGAACGGCCGCGCGAACCCAGTGGTCTTCGACGGCTACCGAAGTTCACGACGTCGCCTCCACCCCGGGCTCAGCTCCCCGGCGGCACCTCGAGCCAGCCCTCGCGCAGGGCGCGCGTCGCGAGCTCGGTCCGCGACGCCAGGTCGAACCGCTCGAACAGCCGACGGAGGTGCGACTCGACCGTCTTCGGCCCGATCCCGAGCCGCGCCCCGATCTCGTCGTTCGAACGGCCGTCGACGACGAGCCGGACGACGTCGAGCTCGCGCTCGCTGAGCCGGGCCAGCCCTCCTGCCGCCCGGGGACGGATCGAGAACGCCATGCCGCCGCCGGCGACCCGGCGGATCGCGTCGAGCAGCTCCGCCAGCGGCGCGGTCTTCAGCACGAAGCCCGACGCGCCGAGCCGGAGCGCCGCCTCGGCGTATTGCGGGTAGTCGTAGGCGGTCAGGACGATGATCGCGGGCGCGTCGTCGGCGGTCTCGGTAAGCAGCCGCAGCCCCGAGTCAGTGCCGAGACGGATGTCGAGGAGGAGAACGTCGGCGGGCACGGCCGTGATCAGCGCGGTCGCCTCCTCGATCGAGCCGGCCGTCCCCGCCACCGCGATCCCGGGCTGGGCGGCGAGGAGTGCCGCGGTCCCATCCCGGACCACGGGATGGTCGTCGACGATCAGAAGCCGGATCGGGTTGGCGGGTGCCTCGGTCAACGGGGCCGCCACTCCAGCGCGACGTGCGTGCCGCCGCTCGGCCAGCGCTTGACGTCGAGGATCGCCCCGATCTGCTCGGCGCGCTGGGCCATGTTCAGCAGCCCGAACCGGCCGGCCTTCTCCGCGTCCGCCGGCGCCTCGTCTGTGATCCCCGGGCCGGCGTCGTCGATCGCGAGCGAGATCCCGCCGGGGGTCGAGCGATAGCGGACGACGATCGGCGGCCGGCCGTGCTTGACCGCGTTGGCCAGCGCCTCCTGCGCCACGCGAAAGATCGCGAGCTCGACATCCGGCGAGTGGCGGGCCTCGTCGGCGCGCTCGAGCCGGACCTCGCCGCCGGCCAGCCGCTCGATCCGGAGGACGAGCCAGTCGAGGGCCGGCCCGACCCCGAGATCGTCGAGGATCGGCAGCCGCAGGTCCCCGCAGATCGCCCGCAGCCGGTCGGCGACGGTCCGCCCGATCTCGGCTCCCTCTTTATCGCCGGAAGCCTCGAGCCGCCGGACGAGGAGGGTCAGCTCCTGGAGCGCGTCGTCGTGGATGTCGGCCGCCAGACGCGCGCGCTCGGCCTCGGTGGCCGCGACGACGAGGTCGCGCTGGAGTGCCGCCCGGGTCGCGAGGCGGGCGAGCGGACGGACGGTGAACCGCCCGGCGACGGCGATCGCGATGAGCCAGAACCCGAGCGGCCACAGGAACGGCGCCTCGTGGGTGGCCAGGGCGACCATCGGGGTCGCGCCGGCGAGCGCCAGCTCGGTGGCCTGGAGGAGGCCTCCCGGCCCGGTCGACCCCGTCCGGATGCGTCCGAGGTCGATCGGTCCGGCCGCGATGAGCCCGGGGATCAGCGGAACCGCTCCGGTGAGGACCACGACGAGGGTCGCCACCTCTTCGCGCCGGTCGCCGATCGCGTAGCCGAGGACCGACACGCCCGCCGCCAGCGCCAGCCCGGCGATGAGGACGAAGAGCAACCGTCGATCGTCGGGACGATCGACGCGTTCGGTCAGCCCGACCGCGAGCGGCACCATCGCCGCGATCGTCAACCCGCCCCCCAGCAGGACGGCGCCGATCGATCCGATCCCCTCGAGCGGCGCCGTCAGGAGCGGAGACGCGACCGCGACCGCCAGCGGCAATGCCAGGTGCCGGAGCGACGCGCCGGCCCGGGTGGAGCGCAGCCACCACGCCCCGGCCACGAGGAGGATCAGCCCGGGAAGGAAGGCTCGCTGGGCCTGGGCGAAGCCGTACGAGCCGGGATACCAGTAGCGCTGGACGAACCAGCGATCCGGCGCTCCGGTCGCGAGGGCGTCGGCGGTGATCAGGCCGAGCGTATCGATCGACTGGCGCGAGAGGAGGATCTGCTCGCCACCGAACTGGGCGACGGTCCGCGGCGCCGCCGGCGAGATGCCGACAATCGGAGGCGCCTGATCCGGGTTCTCCTTGTTCGTCGCTCCGTACTGATAGGCCGGCAGCTCGATGAGCTGGTTGCCATTGACCTCGACCGCGATCATCCCGGCCGCGACCCCGTCGCGCGCCGCCTGGCTGAGAGGAGCGACGTCGTCGACCACGAGATGCCCCGTATCCGCATCGATCCGCCACGAGATCCCCGTGTCGTATGCGCCGAAGAGGAGCGCCAGGAGGCCGCCGATGATGACCAGCGCGGCGATCGCGATGGCAGCGCGGTCACGGGGCGGCAGGGTCGTCACGGCCCGAAGGTAGCAGAGCGCCCAGCGCGCGCCGTACCGGGTTGTCCCGCAACGGTTCCCCGGGGAGTGACGGCTGGGATCCGCGCCGGCGGCACGCGACGATGACCGCGGCACGCTCCGTGCAGCCGGCGCTCGCTCTGGGGAGTGGGCGCCGGCACGCTGCCGTGACGGCGCCCGAGTACAGTCACGAACGACCCGCCGGCCCGGACCGGCACGAACCGAGGAGGGACGGATGACGGCGGTCCTCGAGGCACACGGCTTCGGCAAGCGCTACCGGCGGCGGACCTGGGCGCTGCGCGGCGTCGACCTGACGGTGCCGGAGGGCACGATCACGGCGCTCGTCGGACCGAACGGGTCCGGCAAGTCGACCCTGATCCGGGCGTGGATCGGCTTCGAACGGCCGACCGAGGGACGGCTCGTCACCGGCGGCGTGGATCCCCGGAAGGATCGCGGGGCGGCCGTCGGCCTCGTCGGCTACGTGCCGCAGTCCCCGTCGCTGTACGGGGGCCTGAGCGTCGCCGAGCACCTGCGCCTGGCGGCGACCCTCCGCGACGGATTCGACGTCAGCCTCGCCGCCCACTACATCGACCGGCTGTCGATCCCCCTCACCGCTCTCGCGTCCGAGCTGTCCGGCGGCGAGCAGGCCCAGGTCGGGCTGGCCCTCGCCCTCGGAACACGGGCCCGGATCCTGCTCCTCGACGAGCCGCTGGCGAGCCTCGATCCGCTCGCCCGCCGGGAGTTCCTGCATGTCCTGGTCGAGGCCGTCCGGTCCGAGGGCCACACGGCGCTCCTCTCGTCCCACGTGATCACCGACATCGAGCAGGCCTGCGACCGGCTGATCGTCCTCGGCAAGGGCCACACGCTGCTCGATCTCTCGATCTCCGAGGCGCTCGCCCACCACCGCGTGATCGAGGGCCCGATCGCGACGCCGATCCCGCCCGACCGGCTCGTCGGATCGTTCCCGTCCGCGGCCGGCGAGGGCCTGACGCTCGTCCGGGTTCCCGTCGCCCACGATGTCTCGACCGAGGGCCCGGCCGACGGCCGGCCCGCGACGCTCGAGGAGGTCGTCATCGGCCACATGGCCGCCGGTCGGGTCCGTCGGACGCCGGCCGCGGTCGAGGCGGCGGCGTGATCCTCACCGCGACGCGCCTGACCTACCGGATCAATCGCTTCGAGATTCGGGCGGTCCTCCTGGCCGCCGCCCTGTCGGTCGCCGTGTCGGCGCTCGTCGTCAGCTGGATCAACTCGAGCGGCTACGTCGCCTGCATCAACGTGTACGACACGCCGAGCCTCAAGTGCCTCGAGCTGATGGACATCGGCAGATGGGCGACCAGGATCGCATCGTTGTCGCTCAATCTCGTCCCGGTCTTCCCGTTCCTCGCCGGGCTGCTGCTCGGCACCCCGGTGATCGCCCGCGAGCTCGATCGGGGAACAGCTCGCCTGGCGTGGTCCCTCGGTCCGTCGCGGATGCGCTGGTTCGTCCAGCGCACGAGTCCGATGCTGGTCGTGGCCGTCGTCGCGAGCTTCGCGATCGGCTTCGTCGCCGAGTGGCTGGTCGCGCTGTTCACGCCCGACGTCGACCTCGCCAACTCGTTCGCCGCGTTCCACCAGCGCGGTGTCCTGATCGCCACGGGGGCCTTTCTCGTCACGTCGGTCGCCGTCGGGCTCGGTGCGATCGTCGGCCGGACGATCCCGACGCTGCTCCTGGCGCTCGTCCTGGGCGGGGCGGGCATGCTGGCGATCGGCGAGGTCGATCACAAGCTCCTCGCCGCCGAGGCGGTGCCGTTGAGTGACAGCGGCGGCGGCAACGACCTCCAGCTCGATTCGCGCTTCCAGCTCCCCGACGGGCGGCTCGTCACCTGGGAGGAGCTGATGATCATCGACCCGCACGCGATGGAGTCGGAGTTCGGCATCCAGTACCCGTGGGTCGCGCTGGGCATCCCGGGGACGCGCTATCGCGAGGTCGAGACGCGCGAGGCGCTGATCGAGGTCGCATTCGGACTGGCGTTCCTGGGCCTCGGCGCGTTCGTGGTCGGGCGGCGCAGGCCCGGCTGAGCAGGCGGGCGCCGGCGGCGATAATCGCCCGGTGACCAGCCCGGGCCTCGCCTTCGACCACGCCGCCGAGCGGCTCTTCGCCGGGCTTCGCCGGGCCGCGGCGGGTCGGCTGCCCGCCCTCGCGCGGCTGGAGAGCCCGCCGTGGATCGGTGTGGCGGTCGCCGTCGCCCTGTGGGGCCTGATCGTGGTGTTCAGCGAGCCGTGGGGCCGGCTGTGGGGCACGGGCCAGGACGCCCGCTGCTATTGGCAGGCCGCCCAGGACGCCGCCCATCCGTACCTCCACAGCGAGTGGAACGACCCGATCGCGTATGTCTACTCACCGGCGTTCCTCCAGCTCGTTTCGCCGCTGACGGCCCTGCCGTGGCAGGCGTTCATCGCCGCCTGGACGGCGATCCTGATCGGCGCCGTCCGGTTCCTGACCGGACCGCGCCTGCTCGCCGCCGGGCTGATCTTCCCGTTCACGGCCATGGAGGTCGCCGGCGGCAACGTGTCGCTGCTCCTGGCCGCGGCGATCGTCATTGGGTTCCGCTGGCCGGCCGCCTGGTCGATCGTCCTGCTGACGAAGATCACGCCCGGGGTCGGACTGCTGTGGTTCGCCGTCCGCCGGGAGTGGCGGGCGCTCGCGGTCGCGCTCGGCGTCACGGCGGCGATCGCCGGGCTGTCGTTCGTGATCGTGCCGGACCAGTGGCGGACGTGGGTCGACGTCGTGATCCGGAATGCCGCCGCGGGCAAGGGCGGCACCTGGGCGTCGGTCCCGATCCCGCTCTGGATCCGGCTGCCGGCCGCGGTCGCCCTCGTCGTATGGGGCGCGCGTTCGGATCGGCGCTGGACCGTCCCGGTCGCCTCGATGGTGGCCCTGCCCGCGCTCTGGTACGGCGGGATCTCGATGCTCCTGGCGGTGATCCCGCTGCTTCCCGGACGAGGTCGGCCGAACCACGAGCGCGACCTCGAGGCAGGGGCGATCAGCCCTTCCTGACGGGCACCGTCAACGCGACCGTCATCCCGCTCGCCACGTCGCCGCTGATCGTGCCGAGCTCGTGGATGCCGCCGTCGTCGCCGAACACGTTGTCGCCCGCGAGCGATACCCGGCCCATGTTCGACACGCTCTGGCTGTACCCGTCGGTCGCGTAGACGAGATCGCACGCGTCCTTCGGCAGGGCGATCTGGGAGGTCGCGATCTTGTTCGCCTCGTCCGTCGCCGCCTCGAGATCGGAGTAGACCTCGAAGTGGATGTGCGGCCAGCGGCCGGAATAGCAGGCCGGGAAGATGCTCTGGAATGTCGCGACGCCCGAGCCGTCGGTCGCCTGCACGCCGCGCAGGTAGTTCTCGCCGGCCGCGGCCTGCGAGTAGAGCGAGTAGTTGCCGCCCTGGTCGCAATGCCAGACATAGACGGCGGCGCCGGTCATCGGCGCACAGTCGTTCGCGGCGTCCTGGATCGCCAGCTTGATCGTCAGCGGGACGCCCTTCGCGGTCGACGTCGACGTCCCGAAGCTCGCACGGATGTCGGCCCGGACGATGCCGCTCTGGGCCAGGACGTTCGGGCCGTTCGAGCCGTCGCCCGGGAAGGGGCCGGCGGTCTCCTCGGGGATCACCGCGCAATCGGCGGCGGCAGCGGCCGACGGACCTGAGCCTGACGTGCCGGCCGCGGTCGCAGTCGCGGTCGGTGGTGACGAGCCGCCGGCAGACGGCGCGCAGGCGACGATCGACATCAGGCCCGCGCTGACCGTCGTCAGCCCGGCGAGCTTCAGGACCTGGCGGCGGTCGATCAGGGTCGAGAGGTCGTAGACGAGGCCGCGGTCGGTCTCCTCGAGCTGCTCGTGGAGCGCGATCTCAGGTCGGGCTGCGGGCGGGAGGTTCAGGGCCACGGAGCGGGCCTCCTTGTCGCTGTGGTGTCCCTCCGGCCATTGTGGGAGGCGACGGGCGGAGTGTCGTCAGCCGGACCTTGCAGAACCGTGACGGGGTCCACGGTCAGGCGGCTCAGTGACGCGCCGGTGCCGATGCCGGCCGCTCAGGGCAGCGAACCCGGCGCCTTCGGCTCGGCCACGAGCTCGGGCGGGACGGCCCGGGTCCGGACCCGCAACGCGACAACGACCACCCCGACGAGGAACACGGCCGCGCCCGCCCAGAACGGACCGGTCGGGCCTGCGACCGCCGACACGGCGCCCCCGACGAGCGGGCCGACGATCCCGGCGGCGTAGAGCGGCAAGTACACGAGGTTCAGCGTCTGCGACCGACGGTCGGCCGGCACCTCGGTCGCGAGCAGGCTGAACACCATCGCCCCGACGAGCCCGTTCGCGGCGGTGAAGACGAGAATCGCCGCGGCCAGTGGCGGGACGGCTCCGACGAGCGGGACCGCGAAGAGCGCCAGCCCGCCGACGAACAGCGAAACGAGGAGGACCGGCCGGAACCCGATTCGATCCCCGACGAACCCGCCGAACGGAGCGATGAGGGCGCCACCAAGGGCGGCCAGCCCGGTCACGAACCCGATCGACGACGCGAGACCCTCGCCATGCCCGACGATCGACTCGACGATGAGCGCCTGGTATGGCCGGCTCATCTGGCTCGCGAGGAAGGCGACGCCATAGATCGCGAAGATCCGGCGGACCGTCGGGTCGCCGAGGACGCTGCGCAACGCCCCGTAGGCCAGTGGCAGGACGCGTCCGGCGGGCACGACCGGTGGCCGGACCTCGGCGGACCCGAGCCAGACGATCGCGGCGGTCGCGATCGACAGACCGGCCGAGACCCAGAAGATCGACGGCAGCGACCAGCCGAGGCCGTCGACGAGCCAGCCGCCGAGGAACGGCCCGACCGAGAACCCGATCGGGCCCGCCGCCCCGAAGATCGCGATCATCGTGCCGATCCGCCGGCGCGGGACGACGTCGCGGATCGCGCCGAGCATGATCCCGGTGTTGCCGAGCTGGAACCCGATGAGCAGCAGGCTGGCCGCGAGCTGCCATGGCTCCCGCGACAGGGCGACGCAGACGAAGACGACCGCCTCGACCAGGCAGCTCCGGACGACGACCGCCTTGCGGCTGTACTTGTCGGCCCACACGCCCCACAGCGGGATGAGGGGCATGCCGACGATGAAGATCAGCGCCGAGAAGAGCCCGACGAACGGCGCGCGGTAGGCATCCGGCACGCCGACGATCCGGAGATACGGCGCGAGGAACGCGAAGACCTGGCTGACGCCGATCCCTTCGACCAGCGAGGTGAGCCAGAAGACGACCACGATCCGCTTCCAGTCGGCCCGGCCGTCCCGGTCGCGAGCCTCGCTCGCAGAGGGCGTCGCGGGGGCGCTCGTGGAGGCAGATGCTGACATGGCGGCGAAGCGTAGCGGGTCCGGGAGATCCGGGATCCGGGTCGCGGCGTAGACTCCACCGAAGGAGGGTTGGCGAGATGCTGGGTCGGTACTTGACGCGCGCGGTCGACGCCCAGAGCCGCTGGTCGAAGCCGCTCGGGGACTTCAACCACCGCTGGCTCGCCGCCATCTTCCACCCGATCCGCCCGATCCAGAACCTCCTCAACGGGTCGTGGCTCGGCCACCCGGTGCATGCGGTCGTGACCGACGTCCCGATCGGGGCGCTGACCGTCTCGATCGTCGCCGACGTCATCGGCCAGCCGATCGTCGCGGACGTCTCGCTCCTGATCGGCGTGCTCGCGATGGTCGCGTCGGCCGTCACCGGCGCGGCGGACTACACCGAGGTCGACGGGACCGCGCGCAACCGCGCGACCGTCCATTCGGTCGTCATGGTCGTCTCCCTCGTCCTCTACCTGATCTCGCTCGCGATCCGGAGCACCGGCCCGGCGGACCGCCTGGCCCCGATCCTCATCGCCCTCGTCGCCTACCTGCTCCTCGCCCTCGGGGCCGCGATCGGCGGCGATCTCGTCTACCTGATCGGGACCCACGTCAACCGCCACGCGTGGCGCGGCGCCGGGGCGAAGTGGATCAAGCTCGATCTCGGCGACCTGACCGACATCCCCGAGGGCGGGCCGACGAAGCTCAAGGCCGGGATCAACGAGCTCGCCGTCGTCCGCGAGGGCGATCGGATCCTCGCGGTCCACGCCCAGTGCGCGCATGCCGGCGGCCCGCTCGCCGAGGGCAGCCTCGTCGGCGACGCGATCGAATGTCCGTGGCACGGCTCGCGGTTCCGGTTGGCGAACGGCCACAACGTGCGCGGGCCGGCGATGTACGACCAGCCCGCATACGACGTCCGGCGGGCCGAGACCGGTGGCTGGGAGGCCCGCCGCCAGACGTCCTGACGCGGCAATCGTGTTCAATTCGCGTGATGACCGATCGTCATGACGTCCGGCGAGATCCGGGGTTAGCGTCTGTCAGGGACGACCACGGTCCACATGCGCGCACGAAGTTCGGGGGAACGAATGAGCCACCTGTCGACCACGGTCCGGATCGAGGCGCCCGCCGCGGTGGTGTTCGACCTCATCGCCGATCCGGCGCGGAGCCCCGAGTGGCAGACGCTGCTGGCCGAGATGGGCGACATCGCCGGCCGGCCGGGCGGGATCGGTTCCAGCTTCGTCGGCTTCTACAAGGTGGCCGGTCGCAAGCTGGCGAGCCGGTTCGTCGTGACCGCGGCGGAGCGGCCACGGATCTTCCAGGTGAACGGCACGACGAGCGGCGGCTGGGCCCGCTGGACGACGATGCTCGAACCGGACGGGTCGGGCTGCACCATCGAGGTCAGGCTGGAGTACGAGCTGCCGGGCGAGATCGTCGGTTCCCTGTTCGGGCTCCTGACGGGCAATCGGATCGAGCGCGAGTTCCGGCGCACCTACGAAAACCTGAAGCGCCTGGCCGAGACCGGCACGGCAGCCGACCCGGCCAGACTCGCCGAGCCGACGCCCATCGAGAGTGCCCTGTCGTACGAGGACGAGGACGAGGAGGGGGAGCAGCTCGCCACCAACTGAGCCGTTCCACGACGGCCGACGGGGCGAGCCGCCCGCCGCGCCGGTGAGCGCCCACCCGATCGAGATCCCGGTTCCGGGTCTCGTCGTCCTGATCGGCGCGGCCGGTGCCGGGAAATCCACCCTCGCCGGCCGCCTGTTCGCTCCGGACGAGGTGCTCTCGTCGGATGCGCTCCGCGCGGCGGTCAGCGGAGATGCGGCGGATCAGCGCGCGACGCGGACGGCCTTCGGGATCCTCCATCGCGAGGTCCGCCGGCGGCTCGCGGCCGGTCGGCTGGTCGTCGTCGATGCGACGAACGTGGAGCGCGCGGCGCGCCTGCCGCTCCTCCGCCTCGCGCGGGCCGCGGGGGTGCCTGCCCTCGCGATCGCGGTCGTCCCGTCCGCGGCGGAGGTCCAGGCGCGGAACGCCGGCCGGGCCGAGCGTGTCGTCCCGACCGAAGTCGTCGATCGCCATCTCGACCGGCTGGCCGCCCTGGGCGCGACCGGCGTGGCGATCGCGGCCGTCCTTCGCGCGGAGGGCTTCACCGCCGTGCGGGTCCTGTCGTCGGCCGACGAGATCGAGGCGGCCTCCGTCCGACGGAACGCCCGGGCCGGCGGACCCGAGCCGATCAGTCGCTGACCCGTCCGAAGGCGCGTGCCCGGAGCTCGACCCAGACGCCGTTGCGGAGATACACGTCGGCACGGCACACGTCGAGCGCGGCCTGCTCGTTCGGAGCGCGGACGATCACGATCGTGGCCGAGACGTCGGCGAATGCCCCGGCCTCGACGACGATGCCCTGGCGCTTGAGGTCGCGGAGGCGCGCGATGTGCTCGGCTCGGAACGGGACCCGGGTCTCGGCGGCGTCCGGTGCGTACGTCGCCTCCACGAGCCAGACGGGCTCGATCGCCGGCGGCGGAGTGGCGGGCTCGGTCATGGCGTCCTCCGTGAGCGGGTCTCATGCACTGGCCGGCCGGCGCGCCGGGTTCGGGGTCAGGCGGCCGGGGCGGCCGAACCCCCGGCGATCAGGGCGACCGCGATCGCGGCCATGATGATCCCGAGCAGGTGGCTGCCGGTCACCCGCTCGCGCAGGATGATCACCGCCAGGATGACGGTCGTCACCGGGTAGAGCGAGCTGAGGGTGGCGGCGACGTCGAGCCGGCCTGCCTGGGTGGCGAGGATGTACAGGCCGTTCCCGGCGAGGTCGAGGACGGCCGTCGCAAGCAGTGCCGGGACGATCGGCCCGGGGACTCGCCAGGGGCGGCGGCCGAGGACGACGATCGCCGCGATCGGGATCAGCGACGAGGCCTTGATCACGGCCAGGGGCCAGGCCACGCGATCCTCGGGAAACGCCCCGACCGCGATGTTGAAGAACCCGAGCCCGATCCCGCCGAAGATCGCGTACTCGATCCCGGATCGCCGCCCGCCGGGATCCGCGGAGCGCGAGACGAGGACCACCGCGGCCAGGGCGAGGACGATCCCGGCGACGACCTCGGCGCCGGGCCACCCGAGCGTGACCAGCCCGACGATGACGGGCAGCGTCGCGGCGATCACCCCGGTCACCGGCGCCACCACCCCCATCCGGCCGACCGCCAGTCCGGTGTACAGGCCGAGGATCCCGGCCACGGCCAGCACGCCCGCAAGCGCCGCCAGGCCGAGCGTCGCCGCACCCGGCATCGGCTCGCCGGTCGCAAGCGCGATCCCGATCATGACGATCGCACCGAGGACGTCCACCCCGAGGGCGATCCCGAGGACGGGCGCGCGACGGCCGGTCCAGCCCCCGCCGAAGTCGCCGGCACCCCAGGCGATGGCCGAGGCGAGTCCGAGGACGACGACGGCGAGGCCCGGGCCGGCCGGGTCAGCCGTGGGCGGCTCCCGCGGCGGTGCCGGCGCCGGTGCCGTGGCCCGCCCTCGAGCCCGCGCCCGCTCCGGCCGGGGCCACCTCGCTGCCGCCGTCATCGACCTCGGTCGGGCCGGCCAGGGCGACGACCGCGTCGGCCGAGGCGTGGTAGCGATCCGAGGTCGTCAGGTAGATGACCTGGAAGTCGCGGGCGATCTCCCTGAGGAGCTCCAGGGCGCGCCGGGCGCGATCGTCGTCGAGCGTGACGAACGGGTCGTCGAACACGAGCGGCGGGCGGCGATCGCCGGTGACGAGGCGGACGAGCCCGAGCCGGGCGGCGAGATAGACGAGATCGAGGGTGCCCTGGCTGAGTGAGCGCACGTCGACCCAGTCGCCCTTCTCGGGGGCGTGGAGCTGGATGTCGAGGGTCCGGTCGTCGACGGCGACACGCCGATAGCGGCCGCCGGTGATCCGATCGACGTCGCCGACCATCTGCTTCTCGAGGAAGCGGGTGGCCGTCTTCATCGTCGCCTGCTCGGCCGATTCGATCTCCTTGAGCGTCCGCTCGTAGACGCGCGCCCGCCGCTGCAGCGCGCCGAGCTGCTCGCGCCAGCCGGCGAGCCGCTCGCTGTGGCCGGCCACCTGCTCGGCGTCGACCGCGTTCGCCTCGACGCGGGCCCGGGCGTTCGACTCCTCGTCGCGGGATCGCTCCAGGCTGGCCTCGAGATCGCGCACCTCGACCTCGAGCCGCTCGCGGGCCCGCGGCTCCTTGGCGATCGGCCCGAGCGCCTCCAGGGCGTGGGTCTTCTGCTCGACCTCCAGCGCGGCCGCGTCGCGGTGCTTCGGGAGCGCCTCGGTCGGCTCCTTGCCCACCAGCCCCTCGAGCTGGGCCGCGAGCCGCTCGATCCGGCTGACGTGCTCCTGCTCGCGCGAGAGAAGATCGACCGCCGCCGGGAGGTCCTCGAGGCCGAGCCCGGCGAGCTGCTGCGCGGTGTCGGCCTCGGCCTGGCGCAGGTCCTGCTCCATGTCGGACCGACCGCGCAACCGGCGATCGATCTCGACGTCGCGCAGCTCCGCCTGCATCCGGTCGCTGCGCCGGAGCCACAACGCCACGAACGCGAGGATGAACCCGATCCCGGCGGCGGCGCCGCCGAGAAGCTCGGGGGCCGTCCCGAGGTCGATGGAGCCGAACGCCCGCAGGCCGACCGTCGCGGCCGCCACGACCAGGCCCACGATCACGAGGCCGAGGGCGATCCTCGACAGGGGGCGCCACGTCGGTTCGGGCGGCACCTCGAAGGAGACCTCGATCTCGCCCGATAGGGCCGCCCGCAGCTCGCGGATCTTCGCGTCGAGCGAGCGCAGCCGGCCGACGATCTGCTCGAGCACCGGTAACGGGTTGGCCGACGGATGGCTCGCGTGGAGACCGGCCAGCTCCTCGTGGACGGCCACGGCATGGCGATAGCGTTCGAACCGTTCCTGGGCGTTGACCCGCTCCGCGCTGAGCCGCTCCGCCTGGCGGGCCTTGTCGAGGAGCGAGCGCCGTTCGGTCAGGCTGGTCTCCGTCTCGGTTCGTCGCTCGCGCGCCCCGGACAGCGTGTCCCGGTCGCGCTCGAGCTGGGCGAGGGCGAGCTCGCCCTGTTCGACGGCGAGCTTCGCCTGCTCGACCGCATCCTCCGCGAGCTTGAGCCGCCCCGGGTTCTTGGCCCCCTTCGTGTTCAGCTCGAAGATCGCCCGTTCCAGCTTGTGGCGCGCGCGCGAGGTCCCCCGATCCGCGCCGCTGATCGATGCCTGCAGCCGATCCCGGAGCGCCGCCTCATCGCGATCGAGGTCGGCGAGCTCGTGGTGGCGAACCGAGGCCGTCGAACGGAAGAACGCCTCGCTCGGGATGCCGGTCATCTCGGCCAGGGCCTGGTCGGCGAGGGTCGGGTCGGTGATCGTCGTCCCGTCGACCTCGAGACGGACCGTCCCCTTGGCGCCGCGGAACTCCTTCTGGAGGGTCCCGGTCCGGACGCCGCGGTCGTCGTCGTCGATCTCGAACTCGAGACTGATGACGGGCCGGGCGTCCTCGGCGGCGTCCCACGAACGGAGGGCGTCCATGTCGACGCCGCCGCTCGTGACCTTGCGCGTGAGAGCCAGCTCGATCGCCCGCTGGATCGTCGTCTTGCCGGCCTCGTTCGGGCCGTGGACGATCGTCAGTCCGGGCGACAGCGGGATCTCGAGCTCACGGTAGCGACGGAAGTCGCGAAGGGTCAGGCGGGTGATCCTCACAACGTGACCTCGTGACCGGCGAGCAGGAGCCGGCCGAGCCGGAGGACGTCGCGGAGCTCGGCCGCCTCGCGCACGGACGGGTCCGAGCCGTCCGCCTCGAGCTCGGCGATCCGGCCCTCGACGTTGCGGATGAACGCGCCGGGGATCGTGTCGGGCGACGGCAGGTTGCCCCGGGTCAGGGCGGGGGTCGACACGTCGCGGACGCGGAGCTTCAGGAAGCTGCCCTTGAGCCGGTCCTCGATCTCGTCGGTCGAAAGGTCGAGCTCATCGGGCCGGACGCCGGTCAGCCGGGCGTCGAGGACGAGGTCCGGATCGGACTTCGCGGCGATCGCGGCCAAGACCGCCGGCTGGTCGCCGATCGTCGCCGCGTCGATGTCGAGCTTCTCGAAGCGGGTCCGGCCGACGACCCGCTCGTCGATCGCGACGGTCCGTTTGGCATTCGTCTCGTTCAGCTCGACGAGGAGGACCTTGCCCGCGCCGTCCTGGGTCACCGCCACCGGCTCGGGAGCACCCGAGTAGGCCCACGTCGTCGACCCGGCCTTGCCCTTCTGGGCCGAGTGCCAGTGGCCGAGAGCCAGGTAGTCGAGACCGGTTGCCTCGATCTCCTCGCGGGTGAACACCACCTCGTCGCGGTCGGTGCGGTCCGGGATCGAGAGCGATCCGTGGACCATCCCGACATGCCACGTCGCCCCGTCGCCGGCGCCGATCTTCAGGTCGCGGAGCGGGCTGTGCGGGGCGCGCTTCGTCGCGAAGACCGGGCCATGGACGACGACGTCGCACGCGGCCAGGTGAACGCTGGGCCGGTCCGGGGTCAGGACCGTCACGAGGTCGTCGTCCGGGCCGGATCCCGCCAGCGCGGCCACGTCGTGGACGCGGAACAGTGACGAGCGGTCGTAGACGTCGTGGGTGCCCGGGATGATCACGGTCCGGATCGTCGCGTCGACCAGCCGCTTGACCTCGGCCGCAACGCGCTCGACCGAGCGCTTCGGCTGGGTATTCGAGTCGAAGAGGTCGCCGGCGATCAGGACGACATCGACCTTCTCGGCGATCGCCAGATCGACCGCGGCCGTGAACGCCGCGAATTGCCGTTCGCGCTGGGCGGCCGCCTGCTCACCGAGATCCGCGTGTCGTGCGCCGAGATGGACGTCGGCCATGTGGAGGAGTCGGAGCATCCGGTCGGGCTGGCCTCCTGTGCCGGCGCGGGTGGGTGGGCGACCGGGCGAATGTCGCTCAGCCGGTTCCGGGAGCGTCCTCCATCCCGGACCCGGGACGAGCGACCCGGCCCCCCGACCCTGGCTCGCCATGTCGACTGTCGGACGCATTGTGACAGACACGGCGGCCTCGCTACCCCGGTCGTTCTCGTGCTCCCGGTCGGATCTCCTGCGCTCAGGCGGCTCGCGCCGATCGAACGGGTTCGCGCGGGTGCCGCTGAGCGTGACAAGGCGTGCCGAAGCCGACAGGAGCGGCACGCGCAGGCGAGTCGCGCCTACGCGCAACACCGATGATGCCCGCTCGAGGCGACCGTCGCGGCTGGCGTCTGCGCGTCCCGGCTGTTGCAACGCCCGTTCCGGGAGATCGGTGTATGGTCCCGCCATCGATCGACCCGAGCGCCCCGAGACAGGGACTCCATAACGGCACCTGGATAGCGCGGCGCCGGCCTCTCCGACGCATCCGCACCATCCCTTCTGCCGTCGTGGCCGTCCCGGACGCGCGAGGGTCCCCGCATCGCGCCAGAGGAGAGGAAGGTTTCGTGACCTACGTCGACCGAACGTTGACCTGCGTCGACTGTGGGGTGGAGTTCATCCACTCGGCCGCTGATCAGGAGTACTACATCCAGAAGGGCTTCGCCTCGGACCCGAAGCGCTGCGCCAGCTGCCGTGCCAGCCGGCGGGCGAGTCGTGAGGCCGGCTATGACGTCCGCGACATCGGTGGGCCTCGCGGCTACGAGCGCGGCGACGAGCACGTTGCCCGTGAGTACTTCGCCGTGATCTGCTCGTCCTGCGGCAACCAGGCGCAGGTCCCGTTCAAGCCGCGCATGGATCGCCCCGTCTACTGCTCCGATTGCTTCCGGCAGGTCAAGCCCGACTGACGCCACACCTGACCGACACCGGTCGAAGCTCGGTGGCCCAGACTCGAGCTCCCGGACCCCCTCGCATGAATGCCCCGGTCGTGGACCGGGGCATTCGCGATTCCGGCCCTGGCCCCTGGTTTACCCACCCCTCGGGTCAACCGAACGATTGGCGCGCACGGCAACCAGGTCCGGCGCTCAGAACGCCCCGGCTACCGTGGGAATACCCGTGGGACGGGTACGGCTGGGCACGCGATCGATCGCTGACACGGGCCTACAGCCGGAACACCTCGCCCCGACGGTAGCGCTGCCGCCGGCGCCCGCGCCAGACCGTCACCCGGCCGCGACCCTCGACCTGCCACGACCCGTCGCGGCCGACGAGCGCGGTCTCCTCGTCGATTCCGAGCGTCGTCACCCCGCGCGGGACCTGGAGGACGAGGAGGACGGCCATCGGCTCGGGGAAGGCGTCGTAGTGCGGGATGACCGTGGCGCCGGGCACGAGCGCCAGCCCGTCGTGCCAGCGGAGGGGCCAGAAGAGCCGCCTCCGGCGCGTGTCCCAGTGGCGTGCCGCGAGCGTCATCGCCCCCGCCGAGCAGCCCGCCAGGGTTGCCCCGCGGCGATGCGCCGCGAGGAGCGCGTTGCCCACCGGCGATCCGACCAGCGCACCGGTCAGGTGCCCGGGCTTGCCACCGGAGAGATAGATCAGGTCGGCCTCGCCGATCGCCTGAACGTGGGCCTCGTCCTCGGCGTCGAACCGATCCCGGACGAGAACGGGCTCGACCTCGGCACCGAGTGTCGTGAAGTGCTCGACGCCCATCGAGGCCCAGCGGCGGAAGACCTCCTCGCCGTCGGGCCAGGAGGCCGTCGGCAGGATCGCGACCCGCGGCCGGCGGCGGCCGGTGGCAGCCAGCAGGGCCGCGTCGATCTCGCTCATCGCGGGCAGGAACTCGCCGGACCCGACGAGCGCAATCGGTCCCGGTTCCGGCATGGGCCTGAGCATATCCGCGGCTGTGCGACACTGCCCGCCACATGACCCGCGCCCAACGGTGGACCCTGCTGGCGGCGATCGTCGCCTCCGGCATCGTCTTCCTCGACAGCACCGTGGTGAACCTCGCGCTGAAGCGAATCGGTCAGGAGCTCCCGACCACGACGTCGCTCGGTGTCCTCGAGGCCCAGGCCTACGTCGGCAGCGGCTACCTCGCCGTCCTCGCCGCCCTCCTGATCATCGCCGGCGCCCTCGCCGACCGGTACGGACGGCGCCGGATCTTCATCATCGGGCTGGCTTCGTTCGGGGTGATCTCGGTGGCCTGCGGCCTGGCGCCGACCCTCGAGATCCTCATCCTCGCGAGGCTCCTCCAGGGCGCGGCGGGGGCCCTCCTCGTGCCGGGCTCGCTGGCGATCATCACCGCCGCGTTCGACGGCGCGACGCGCGGTCGCGCGTTCGGCCTGTGGGCGGCGTCCACCTCGGCGCTGACCCTGCTCGGCCCGATCCTCGGCGGCCTCCTCGTCGACAACGTGTCGTGGCGGGTGGCGTTCCTCATCAACGTTCCCCTCGTCGGGATCGCCCTGTGGGCCGCGGTCCGCCACGTCAACGAGTCGCGCGACCACGACAGCCGCGGCCACTTCGACTGGCTGGGCTCGATCGTCGGCGCGGTGGCGGTCGGCGGGCTGGCGTTCGGCGCGATCCGCGGCCAGGAGTCGCAGTGGGCCGACAGCAAGGCGTGGCTTGCACTCGCGATCGGCGCGCTCAGCCTCGTCCTCTTCCCGATCCTCATGGCCATCCGGCCGAATCCGCTGGTTCCGCTTGCCCTGTTCCGCAACCGCGAGTTCAGGACGATCAACCTCGCGACGTTCCTGATCTACGGCGCACTCTACGTCTCGTTCACGTACACGGCGCTGCTCTACCAGGGGACGCTCGGCTACAGCGCCACGGGGGCCGCGATCATCGGCCTGCCGGCCGGCGTGCTGCTGGCGACGCTGTCGGCCCGCGTCGGCGGGCTGACGGCCCGCTACGGGACGCGGATCTTCCTCGTCACGGGTCCCCTGATCGTCGCGGCGGGCCAGCTCTGGCTGGCCCGGATCCCGGCCTCGTCACGACCGTGGGTCGCCGAGCTGGCCCGGCCCGCCACGCTCATCCCGCCGGTCGATTCGCTGATCGACGTGCTGCCGTCGGTCATCGCGTTCGGGGCCGGCATGGCGATGGTCGTCGCGCCGCTGACGACCACGCTCATGAGCTCGGTCCCGGCGCGCAACACGGGCCTCGGATCGGCGATCAACAACGCGCTGTCGCGGGTCGGCCAGCCGCTCCTCGGGGCCGTGATCTTCGTCGCGATCACGGCGTCGTTCTACACGTCATTGGCCAGCCGCGTCCCGGGTCTCGATCCGGCCGACCCGGCGATCCGCAGCGCGATCGTGCCGCTCAACCCGCCCAAGGCCGGGACCCCGGACGCCGAGGTCGCGGCCGCGAAGATCGCGTCGGTCGAGGCGTTCCACCTGGCGGCGCTCGTGTCGGCCGGCCTGATGATCGCGGGCTCGGCGACGTCATGGATCGGCCTGCGGGCCGCGACCGGACGGGCCGCCCGATCCAGCTCCGCCGCGGAGGGAGCCGACGCCGCCTGACGGCCCCAGCCTTGGCGCGAGGGGCGAGCGCGGCCCGGGATCGCCCGTGGAAACCATGAACCGGGCGGTTGGGCCCGCCCGGTTCGAGTGCGGCGCGAGAGACCGTTGCTCAGGCCGGCGGCGCCTCGTCGGTGTTGTCGGCGGGCGGGGCGGTGGGGGCCGGGGCCGCCGGCGGCGGTGCGGCGGGAGCCGACGTGGCGGGCGGAGGCGGGGTGGTGGTCGAGCCGAAGTTCGGCATCGGCGGCTTCACGATCTGGTACTCCTGCCAGGCGCCCCAGACCATCACTGCACCACCGGCGACATACAGAAGGAGCGAGATCGTTGCGGTCGCGCTCAGCCCGCCGATGTACCCGATCCAGTCGAGGAGGGTCAGGACGGCGAACAGGGCGACCAACGCCGAGATCGCGAGGATGATCAGCGACGTGGGGGCGGGCCACGTGATGTTCTGGTTCGGTGCGTATTTCAGGTACAGGACCACGAGGACCGCGATCGCCCCGATGAGGGCGACCGATCCGACCCCGAACCCACGCGCCACCAATCCGACGAGCCAGGCCAGGATGACGATCCCGGCTCCCGTGGCCGTCAACCGTTCCCGAGGATTGAGCTTGTTCCAGATCTCCTGGACCTGTGCCACGATCACCCTCCAGTCTCCCGCCGCGGAATCGGCGGCTACCAACCCCGCTCCTTAGGGTAGCGACGCGAGGCCGCGGAATCTAGGCCTGACGATCGTTCCATCCCATACTCCGCCGATGAGCCTGCCGCGCGACTGGGATGCCGCAACGTACGACCGGGTCGCCAACCCGCAGACGTCATGGGGAACGGCGGTCCTCGATCGGCTGCCGCTCCGCGGAGACGAGACCATCCTCGATGCCGGCTGCGGCACCGGCCGGGTCACGGAGCTCCTCATCGAGCGCCTCCCGCAGGGCCGGGTCGTTGCGCTCGACGCCTCGCCCGCGATGGTCGACGAGGCGCGTCGCCGGCTCGGCCGGTTCGCAGCCCAGGTCGACTTCCTCGTGGCCGACCTCGGGCAGCCGTTCACGCTGCCGGGCGGTGTCCTGGCCGATGCGATCCTGTCCACCGCCACGTTCCACTGGGTGCCCGACCACGACGCGCTCTTCCGGAACCTCGCCGGGGTGGTCCGCCCGGGCGGTCGTCTCGTCGCCCAATGCGGCGGGGCGGGCAACATCGCGTCGATCCGGGCGATCCTCGCGACGATCGGCGACGGCTGGCTCGGCGAGGCCCACTACGAGACGCCCGAAGCGACCGCGGACCGTCTCGCCGCAGCCGGCTTCACCGCCATCGAGACGTGGCTTCAGCCGGAGCCGACCCGGTTCGAGGCCGGCGAGCCGCTCGAGACGTTCCTGCGAACCGTGATCCTCGGCGGCCACGTCGCTCGACTGGCCGAGGCCGATCGCGACGCGTTCGTGCACGAGGTGGCGACCCGGCTCGCCGAGCCAGTGGTCGACTACGTCCGGCTGAACATCATCGCGACGCGCGCCTGATCGCGTCCGCGATCGTCGCGCATGCGTGTGTCAGCGCAAGGCGCCGCCACGCGTCTGCGAGAGCGCACTCGCGGTCGGCTCACCGAGGTCCGAGGCGGAGCTCCGCGACGCCGTCGGCCCGAGGTAACGCCGCGATGGCGCGCGAAGGCGCGACAGTCAGCGAACGCGGAAGGATTCGCCGTGGCCGGGGATCACGATGTCGGCCACTGCGAGGACCCTGGCCCGCTGGGTCTCGAGGATCGCCTGGTCCGGCGCGTAGGGATCGACCTCCGGCGTGCGGTCCTGGCGCCACCAGAGATGCGTCAGGGCATAGACGCCGTCGTCGGCCCGCACGATCAGCGAGGCATCTTCCTCGGTGTGGCCGGGCGTCAGCCAGAGCTGGACGCGATCGGTCATCTGCCAGCCGTCGCCGGGATGGTCGAGCCACAGGTCGTTCCGGTAGCGAGCCCAGAAGTCGACGACCTCGGCCTCGGGGAACAGGGCCGCGTTCATCGTGTGATCGGGGTGGTGGTGGCTGAAGAACACGTGCGTCACGTCGGCCGGATCGATCCCGCGCGCCCGGAGCGGGTCGAGGATCCGTGCGTGGGACGCCACGAGCCCGGGATCCGCGACGATGATCGCGTCGCCATCGCGGATCAGGCTGATGCTGCTGCCGACCCGGCTGTCATCGCGAATGTATCCGGCGTGGATGAGCTCAACGGTCGCCATGGTCGCGAGGATATCGGCTGTCAGCAGCGCCGCTCGGGATGTTCCGAAGCCGCATGTCTCGCGGACCGGACCGGGCAGGCCCGCCGCAGCACGCGCTGTCATCCTCGGGCCCATGACCGACCCAGCTGGCCCCGCCGACCTGGTGTTCACCGGCGGCCACGTCCACACCGTCGATCCAGCGCTGCCGCGAGCGGAGGCCGTCGCCGTCCGCGGTGAGCGGATCGTCGCCGTGGGCTCGGCGGCCGACGTCGCCGGGCTCATCGGCCGTGGGACCCGCGTCGTCGACCTCGACGGGCGCCTCCTGCTCCCCGGCTTTCAGGACGCACACATCCATCCGATCTCCGGCGGCGTCGATCGCCTCCAGTGCGATGTCCGCGACGCCCGCGGTCGTGACGGGGTCCTGGACAAGATCCGGGAATACGCCGCCGCCCACCCGGACGACGACTGGGTGATCGGCAGCGGCTGGTACATGGCCGACTTCGAGAACGGCACGCCACGTCGGGAGGACCTCGACGCGATCATCCCCGACCGGCCGGCGTTGTTCCCGAACCGCGATGGGCACTCGACGTGGGTCAACAGCACGGCGCTCGCGCTGGCCGGCATCGACCGCGATACGCCGGACCCGACCGACGGCCGGATCGAGCGCGATCCGGACGGGACGCCGACCGGGACGCTCCACGAAGGGGCCGGGCACCTGGTCGAGCGGCTGATGCCCGAGGTCACGGCCGAGCAGATGGCCGACGGCCTCCATCTCGCCCAGGCCTACCTCCATTCGCTCGGGATCACGGCCTGGCAGGACGCGAGCCTCCGCCCCGAGGACGAGGCGGTCTATCGCGCGGCGGCGGAGGCGGGCTGGCTGACCGCCCGGGTCGAAGGCGCGATGTGGTGGGATCGCAGCCGCGGCGACGACCAGGTCGAGGAGCTGATCGAACGCTCGCGGACCGGCTCGGCCGGTCGGCTCCGGTTGAACAGCGTCAAGCTGATGCAGGACGGGGTGCTCGAGACGTTCACGGGCGCCATGATCGACCCGTACCTCGGCGGGGACGGGTCGCCGACCGACAACCGCGGGATCAGCTTCATCGATCCCGAACGCCTGGCCATCTGGGTGACCAGGCTCGACGCCGCGGGGCTCCAGCCGCATTTCCATGCGATCGGCGATCGGGCCGTCCGCGAGTGCCTCGACGCGGTCGCCGCGGCGCGCGCCACGAACGGGACGTCGGACACCCGGCCCCACATCGCGCACATCCAGGTCATCCACCCGGACGACGTCCCGCGCTTCTCGGCCCTCGGGGTGGTCGCCAACGCCCAGCCCTACTGGGCTTGCCACGAGGGCCAGATGGACGTCCTGACGATCCCGTTCCTCGGACCGGAGCGGTCGACATGGCAGTACCCGTTCCGGTCCCTGCTCGCGGCTGGGTCGCGCCTGGCCATGGGCTCGGATTGGAGCGTCTCGACGCCGAACCCGTTGCTCGAGATCGAGGTCGCCGTCACCCGGGTCGCCGACGGGTCACGAGGCGAGCGCGAGCCATTCCTGCCCGAACAGGCGCTGACGCTCGCCGAGGCGATCCGCGCATTCACGGCCGGGTCCGCCTATGTCAACCACCTCGAGACCGAGACGGGGACGATCCAGGCCGGAAAGCTTGCGGATCTGGTTGTCGTCGACCGCGACCTCTTCGCGCCGGACGCCGGTCCGATCGGCGACGGCCGCGTGCTCGCCACGTTCGTCGGGGGCGCGGCCGTGTTCGAGGGTCCGGCCCTCGGCTGAGGAACCCGTCAGGACGGCGGCAGGTGCGTCGGTGCGGCGTAGGCGCCGTCCGTCGGATGACGTAGACGCATTGACGTCGCGCGACAGTGGGGTGGGAGCCCACCACGTCCGATGATCTCGTCGTGATCCCGACCACGGGATCGGAAAGGAGAGATCAGACGTGAACAGCCTCAGCCACCTCTACGTCTCCGCTCACCAGGACGAGATGCGCCGGCTCGCCGCGAACGAGCGCCTCGCCGCGGCCACGGCCTCGAGCTCGCGCTCCTTCAGCCTCGGCGGCGCGATCAAGAACGTCTGGTCGCTCCTGAGCGGCCCGGCCGAGCGGCCCGGGATGAACACCTTCCCGACCCTGACCAACTACCCGTTCCGGGGCTGACCTCCAAAGCCCCCTTCGCTCCCTCCTCCACGCGAACGCGTCCGTCCTCCGGCGGGCGCGTTCGACGTTTTCCGGCGCCTCGAGTCAGGTCCGTGGCAGGTCGGCCGGCCGGTCGATGTCGCGCAACGTGTCGCCGTCCGGATCGAGCGGCCGCCACGCCCCCTCCTCGAGGACGCGGGTTGGCAACCGCTCGAACAGGCTTCGCAGGCGGCGCTCACCATCCCCCACCAGGCGACGCGTGATGTCGGTCGCGGCACCGGTCCGGACGGCGGCCGGCAGCGGGACGAGCGCGCCGCGCGAGCGCAGGACGACCCCGTCGATCGTCGGCTCGGCGGCGAGCGTCCGGACGAGCAGGCCGAGCACGTCCGCCCGAAGCTCGGGCATGTCGCCGCCGACGACGATCGCGAGCGGTTGATCGACCGCCTCGAGCCCGGTCAGCAGGCCGACCAGCGGTCCGCCGTGGGCCACCGGGTCGGCGACGATCCGGAGCGGCCGATCGACCGACGCCGGCACCCGCTGGTCACCGGGCGCAACGACCACGACGATGTCGGTCGCGATCTGCGCGACCGCCGCCACGGAGCGATCGAGCAGCGTCCCGTCGCCGATCCGGACGGCGAGCTTGTCGGACCCGAAGCGTCGCGACCGGCCGCCGGCCAGGACGATGCCGCTGACGGCGTAGAGCGCCGGCTCGTTCATCGTCCGGATCCCTCGCCGCGGTCGGAATCGGGGCCGCTGGCCGGCTGCGGCGCCCGCGGGCCGGGGACGTGCCCGTCGGGCGTTCGGCGCAGGATCGCTCGCCGGTCGAGGTCCTCGAGGATCGCCATCACGTATTTCCGGCTCGTGCCGGTGTCGTCGCGGAGGGCGGCAGGCGTCAACGGAGCGCGCGCGGAGAGCGCGAGGGCGCGGGCAGCGAGGTCGCGGTAGGTCGGGACCGCCCAGGCAAGATCGTCGTCGAGCCGGACGATCCGGTTCGCCTGCTCGAGGAGGCGGATGCCCTCGGGCGGACAAC